>DASYTM010000146.1:0-45776 GCA_036002345.1 Candidatus Methylomirabilota bacterium
GGCAAGACCACGCTCCTCAAGGCGGTGATGGGGCTCCTGCCCGTGCGCGCCGGGCGCGTGACCTTCGCGGGCGCCGACGTCACGCGCTGGCCCTCCGACCGCCGCGCGCGCGCCGGGATCGGCTACGTCCCGCAGGGGCGCGAGATCTTTCCGCACCTCACCGTGGAGGAAAACCTGCGAGTCGCGCAGCTCGGCTGCGGGCGAACCGACAGCATGGACGACGTGCTCGACCTGTTCCCCGCGCTGCGCCGCTTCTTCGGCCGCAAGGGCGGGGTGCTGTCGGGCGGCGAGCAGCAGATGCTCGCCATCGGCCGCGCGCTGCTCATGCGCCCGAAGCTCCTCATCCTCGACGAGCCCACGGAGGGCATCCAGCCGTCCATCATCCTCGAGATCGAGGAGGCGATCCGGCGCATCAAGAAGGAGCTGAAGCTGGCCGTGCTCCTCGTCGAACAGTATCTCGACTTCGCCGAGCGGCTCGCCGACGCCTATGTGATCATGGCCAAGGGTTCGGTGGTGGCGGCCGGCGCCACCAAGGATCTGCACGCCGACCAGGTCAAGCAGCACCTCGCTGTCTGAGGCCGGAGGTCCAACGATGCACCTCACGCCACGGGAGCAGGAGAAGCTGTTGATCTTCACCGCCGCCGAACTGGCGCGAAAGCGCAAGGCGCGCGGGCTCAAGCTGAACCATCCCGAGGCGCTCGCCATCCTGACCGCGGACATCCTCGAGGGCATCCGCGACGGGCGCACCGTGTCCGAGCTGATGGAGGCGGGACTCTCCATCCTCCGCCGCGACGAGGTGATGGAAGGCGTGCCCGAGATGATCGACGAGGTGCAGGTCGAAGGCACCTTCCCCGACGGCACCAAGCTCGTCACGATCCACCACCCCATTCGATAAAGCGAGGCGCGCGTGATCCCCGGCGAATATTTCGTGGCGGACGGTGAGGTCGAGGCGAACGCGGGACGGCGGACGGCGGAGCTCACCGTCGAGAACACCGGCGACCGGCCCATCCAGGTCGGCTCGCACTTCCACTTCTTCGAGGTGAACCGCGCCCTCCGCTTCGACCGCGCGCAGGCTTTCGGCATGCGGCTGAACGTGGCGGCGGGCACCGCCGTGCGCTTCGAGCCCGGCGACGCCAAGCGCGTGACGCTCGTGGAGATCGCCGGCGCCAGGCAGGTCCACGGCCTCAATGGCCTCACCGCCGGCGGCACCAAAGAGGAGGCGCTCCGACGGCTGGCCGAGTGGGAGCGAGCATGACGCTGCGCCTGAGCCGACGGCAGTACGCGGACCTCTACGGCCCGACCACGGGGGATCGCGTGCGTCTCGCCGACACCGATTTGCTGATTCGCGTCGAGCGCGACCTCACCGTGCCGGGCGACGAGGTGAAGTTCGGCGGCGGCAAGGTCATCCGCGACGGCATGGGGCAGTCGGCGCGCGCCACGCGCGGCGACGGCGTGCTCGACACGGTGATCACCAACGCCCTCATCGTGGATCACTGGGGCATCGTGAAGGCCGACATCGGCATCCGCGACGGCCGCATCGTGGGCATCGGCAAGGCCGGCAACCCCGACATCATGGCCGGCGTCACGAACGGCATGGTGATCGGCGCCGGCACGGAAGTGATCGCGGGGGAGGGCAAGATCGTCACGGCGGGCGGCCTCGACACCCACATCCATTTCATCTGCCCGCAGATCATCACCGAGGCCATCAGCGCCGGGCTCACCACGCTGCTGGGCGGCGGCACCGGCCCCGCCGCCGGCACCAGCGCCACCACGTGCACGCCGGGCGCGTGGAACATGCACCGGATGCTGGAGGCCGCCGAGGAGTTCGCGGTGAACCTCGGCTTCCTCGGCAAAGGCAACGCCTCCGCGGCGCCGCCCCTGCGCGAGCAGATCGAGGCGGGCGCCATCGGGCTCAAGCTGCACGAGGACTGGGGCACGACGCCCGCGGCCATCGACAACGCGCTCGCGGTGGCCGAGGAGCACGACGTGCAGGTGGCGATTCACACCGACACGCTGAACGAGGCGGGCTTCGTGGAGGACACGATCCGCGCCTTCAAGGGGCGGACGATCCACACCTACCACACGGAGGGCGCGGGCGGCGGCCACGCGCCGGACATCCTGCGCGTGTGCGGCGAGCCGAACTGCCTGCCGTCCTCGACGAATCCCACCATGCCGTTCACCGTGAACACGATGGACGAGCACCTCGACATGCTGATGGTCTGCCACCACCTCAACCCGTCGATCCCGGAGGACCTCGCGTTCGCGGAGTCGCGGATCCGCGCCGAGACGATCGCCGCCGAGGACGTGCTGCACGACCTCGGCGCCATCAGCATGATGTCCTCCGACTCGCAGGCCATGGGCCGCATCGGCGAGGTGATCATCCGGACCTGGCAGACGGCCGACAAGATGAAGAAGCAGCGCGGTGCGCTGCCCGGCGAGAACGCCGGGGACGACAACCGCCGCGTGAAGCGCTACGTGGCCAAGTACACGATCAACCCCGCCATCGCCCACGGCCTCGCCGAGCACGTCGGCTCGGTGGAGGTCGGCAAGCTCGCCGACCTCGTCCTGTGGAAGCCGGGGTTCTTCGGGGTCAAGCCCGAGGTGGTCGTGAAGGGCGGGCTCATCGGCTGGGCGGCCATGGGCGATCCCAACGCGTCGATCCCCACGCCGCAGCCCGTCCTCTACCGCCCGATGTTCGGCGCGCTCGGCCGCGCGCGCGGCTCGACGGCGCTCACGTTCGTCTCGGCGGCGGCCCTCGCCGCCGACGTGCCGCGCAAGCTCGGCCTCGCGCGCCGCGCCGTCGCCGTGAAGCGCTGCCGCGGGCTCGGCAAGAAGGACATGATCCACAACGACGCGCTGCCGCGCATCGAGGTGGATGCCGAGACGTACGAGGTGCGCGCCGACGGCGAACGGTTGACGTGCGAACCCGCGCGCGTGTTGCCCATGGCCCAGCGGTACTTTTTGTTCTAGAGCACAGCCGGGCGCCGCTCGAATGTGCTACGCTGTGCTACATGAAGTACCGAACGGACAGCGTGGGCGTGCGCGAATTGCGCCAGAACCTGAGCGTCTATCTGCGGCGCGTACGAGCGGGAGCGACATTGAAAGTGACCGAGCACAAGCGCACGGTGGCGGTGCTCGCGCCGAGTGGGTCCGGGACCGTGCTCGAACGGCTCGTGGCCGCCGGCCGCGCGACTCCCGGGAAGGGCAATCTCGCCGAGCTCGGTGTTCCCAGGGGGCGGCGAACACGCCGGGCCAGCCGCGCCCTGCAGGCCACGCGGGCGGATCGGCTCTAGGGCGTGAGCGTCTACCTCGACGCCTCGGCGGTCGTGAAGGTGATCACGCCGGAGCCCGAGTCGAGTGCACTCGTCCGAATGTTGGCACCGAGGGCAGAGCAGGCGACGAGCGCGCTCTGCCTGGCCGAGGTTCCTCGTGCGCTGAGAAGGATGCACGCGACGCCGACCACGATGCGGCGGGCGGAGCGCGCCTTGCAGCAGCTCACCCTCATCCACGTCGATCGCGCCATCCTGGAAACTGCCGGCGAACTCGTGTCCCCCGACCTTCGCACGCTCGACGCCGTGCACCTCGCGAGCGCGCTATCCCTTGGCGCCGAGCTCGAGGCCGTGGTGACCTACGATCGGCGGCTGGCGGCAGCGGCGCGAGCCGCGGGCGTCGCGGTGCTCGCGCCCGCGTGATCCGCACGACACGGCCGTACGCGGCATGACCGAGCCCGTCGTCGTCATTACGCGGCCGCACGTGCATGTCCATGACGCCGATCTGTCGCGGCGCGAGCGGGACACGCTGGTGCTCACCGCGGAGGAGCGGCGCTGGGGGCGGCGGCGCGTCACCACGCAGGCCGGCCGCACCCTCGCGCTCGCGCTGCCCACCGGGAGCACGCTCACGCCCGGCGACATCCTGCACGTGGCCACCGACTGGTACGTCGTCGTGGAGGCGGCGCCGGAGCCCGTGCTCGCGGTCACGCCGCGCTCGCGCGACGAGGCGCTGCGCCTGGCCTTCGAGGTCGGCAACCGCCACTTCACGCTCGCGCTGGAGGGCGAGCGGCTGCTGCTGCCCGACGATCCCGCGATGGAGCAGCTCCTCGGGCGGCTCGACGTCCCGTTCGAGCGCGTGCAGTCCGTGTTCATCCCGCTCGGCGCCGGCCACCGCCACGGCCATGACCACTGACCCGCTGCTCGTCCTGCTCCAGCTCGGCGACGGCCTCTTCCCGGCCGGCGGCTTCGCCCACTCCTTTGGCCTCGAGACCTACGCGCAGGAAGGGCGCGTCCGCGACCGCGCCGGGCTCGAGGCGTTCGTGACCGCGCACCTCGAGGGCGCCGCCGGGCCCGGCGACGCCGTGGCCGTGGCGGTGGCGACGCGCCTGGCCCCATCCGGCGACCTCGCGGCCTGGTGCAACCTGGACGCGCGGCTCGACGCGATGAAGACGGTCCCGGAGTTCCGCGCCGCGAGCCGCCAGATGGGCCGCCAGACCGCGCGCGTGGCCACGGCGGTTGCCGACGGCGCGTTCCTCGCCGGCCTCGCGCGCGCCATCGACGACGGGCTGGCCCCCGGTCATCACGCCGCCGTCTTCGGCGCCGTGGCCGGCGCGTGGGGCGTGGCCGCGGAGCCGGCGGCCGCCGCGTATCTCTACTCGACGGCGGCGCTGCTGGTCGGCGCGGGGCTGCGCCTGCTGACCCTCGGCCAGCTCGACGGCCAGCGCGTGCTCGCCGCCGCGCGCCCGCTCATCGCGCGGCTGGCGGCCGATGCCGCCCGCGCGACGGCCGACGACATGTGGACGTTCACTCCCGCGCTCGAGCTCGCCGGCCTGCGCCACGCGAGCCTCGAGATGAGGTTGTTCAGGTCATGACGATTCCGCGCCCGCTCAAGATCGGCATCGGCGGCCCCGTCGGCTCCGGCAAGACCGCGCTCACCGAGGCGCTGTGCCGGCGCCTGCGCGACACGCTCGACATGGCGGTGATCACCAACGACATCTACACGAAGGAGGACGCCGAGTTCCTCGTGCGCCGCGGCGCGCTCGTTCCCGAGCGCGTGGTCGGCGTGGAGACCGGCGGCTGCCCGCACACGGCGATCCGCGAGGACGCGTCGGTCAACCTGGAAGCCGTGCACGGTCTGCTGAAGCAATTCCCCGCGCTGGACCTGCTGCTGATCGAGAGCGGCGGTGATAATCTCGCCGCGACCTTCAGCCCTGAGCTGGTGGACGCCACGATCTACGTCATCGACGTCGCCGAGGGCGAGAAGATCCCGCGCAAGGGCGGCCCCGGCATCACGCGCTCCGACCTGCTCGTCATCAACAAGATCGACCTCGCCCCGCACGTCGGCGCCGACCTCGGCGTCATGGAGCGCGATGCCAAGAAGCAGCGCGGCGCGCGGCCGTTCGTGTTCACCAACCTCCGCACCGGCGACGGTGTGGACGCGATCGTGGAATGGTTCCGCAAGGACTTGCTGCTGGCGCTGCCGGCCTGACGCCGGCTGCCGCTCCCGCGCGCGTCGGGCGCGACGGCGCGCTCGCGCTCGGGTTCGAGCGCCGTGGCACGCGCACGGTGCTCGCGCGCTGCCGCTGGCGGATTCCGCTGCAGGTGCTCGCCCCCGTCGCCCTCGACGACGTGGCGGCGATCGTCTCCGTGCTGAACCCGACGGGCGGCCTCGTGGGCGGCGACCGGCTCGTGATCGACGTGGACGCCGGCCCCGGCGCCCACGCCTGCCTGACCACGCCGTCGGCGACGAAGGTGTACCGCACGGCCGGCGCCGCGGCGGAGCAGACCGTACGCCTGAGCCTGGCGCCCGGCGCGCGCCTCGAGTGGGTGCCGGACCACACGATCCCGTTCGCGGGGTCGGCGCTCCGCCAGCGGATCGAGGCCGACGTCGCCGAAGACGCCGTCCTCGTGGTCGTGGACGCGTTCGCGGCGGGGCGGGTGGCGCGCGGCGAGGCGTGGCGCTTCGGGCTCTACGACAGCGCGCTGAGCGTCCGCGACCCTCGCGGCCCGCTGCTCCAGGACCGCGTCGTGCTCCGCGACGGCGCGCCGGGCCCCGGCCTCGGGCTCGCCGAGGACCGGCCCTACGTGGCGACGGTGGCCGTCATCGCCGACACCGGCGTGGCGGCCTTTGCCGACGACGTGGCCGCGCTGACGGCCCCCGACGCGGACGTCGGCGCCGGACTGCTGCCACGCCGGGGCGCGCTCGTGCGCTGCCTCGCCGCCGACGCGCCGGCGCTCGCGCGCGTGCTCGACGGCGTGTGGGCGGCCGCGCGGCGGCGCGTGCTCGGTCTCGCCCCGCTCGCCCTGCGCAAGCCGTGAAGCGGTGGCGCAGTCGTGACGTTTCCGTTACACTGCCTGCGGTCCCCATGTTCAACCTGATCCCGCGAGAAGTCCGCTTCTACGACTACTTCGAGCAGCAGTCCAAGCACATCCTCACGGGCGCCGCGCTGCTGCACGACCTCGTCCACAACTTCGCCGACGCGCGCGCCAAGGTGCACGCCATCAAGGAAGTCGAGCACCAGGGCGATCACGTCACCCACGAGATCGTCAAGAAGCTGAACACGACGTTCATCACGCCCATCGACCGCGAGGACATCCACGACCTCGCCACGCGGCTGGACGACGTGCTCGACTACATCGACGCCGCCGCCGAGCGGCTGCTCGTGTACCGGATCAAGGAGCCGACCTCCGCCTGCCGGGCCATGGCCGACGTGATCGTGAAGACGGCGGAGGCGACGGACCGCACGATCCACTGCCTCCGGACCATGGACCCCGGCTTTCACGAGCATGCGGTGGAGGTGAACCGGCTCGAGAACAGCGCCGACAACCTGCTGCGCGACAGCCTCGCCGCGCTGTTCGACAGCGTCGTGGATCCCATCGAGGTGATCAAGTGGAAGGAGATCTACGAGACGATGGAGATCGTCACCGACCGCTGTGAGGACGTCGCGAACGTCATCGAAGGGATCATCCTGAAGATGGCCTGAGTCGCCGGCCCGCCCCGCATGCTCACCCTCGTCATCTTCATCGTCATCGTCGCCCTCGTCTTCGACTTCATCAACGGCTTCCACGACGCCGCGAACTCCATCGCCACCGTGGTCTCCACGCGCGTGCTCACGCCGCTGCAGGCCGTGGTGTGGGCGGCGTTCTTCAACTTCGTGGCCGCCTTCGGCTTCGGCGTGCAGGTCGCGACGACCGTCGGCAAGGGCGTGGTCGTTCCGGCCGTCGTCGATCAGTGGGTACTCTTGGCCGGGCTCACCGGTGCCATCGCCTGGGACATGATCACGTGGTACTGGGGCTTGCCGACTTCGTCGTCGCACGCTCTCATCGGCGGTTTTGCGGGCGCCGCGGTCGCGAAGGCCGGCTTCGGCTCCCTCTTGGCCCCCGGCCTCATCAAGATCGGCGTCTTCATGGTCCTGGCGCCGCTGATCGGGCTGACCGTGGGGTTCACGCTCATGGTGATCACGATCAACATCTTCAAGAACGAGACGCCGGGCCGCGTGGACAAGATCTTCCGGCGCGGCCAGCTGCTCTCGGCGGCCGCCTACAGTCTCGGCCACGGCACCAACGACGCCCAGAAGACGATGGGGATCATCGCCGTGCTGCTCTTCAGCACCGGTCACCTCGGCAAAGAGTTCTACGTCCCGTTCTGGGTCATCCTCGCCGCCCACGCGGCGATGGGCCTGGGCACGATGGCGGGCGGCTGGCGCATCGTGAAGACGATGGGCATGCGCATCACCAAGCTGCGGCCCGTCGGCGGCTTCTGTGCGGAGACAGCGGGAGCGGTGACGTTGATCAGCACCGCCATCGCCGGTATTCCGGTCAGCACGACGCATACGATCACCGGCTCGATCATGGGCGTGGGCGCCACCCAGCGGTTCTCGGCGGTGCGCTGGGGCGTGGCGGGACGCATCATCACCGCGTGGATCGTGACCATTCCCGCCTCGGCCGCCGTCGCGGCTCTCACCTGGTGGGTGCTGCGCGTGCTGCAGAGCTGACGGCCGCCGCATGGCGCCGGAAGTCCTGGTCGTCGACGACGAGCCGGACATCCGGGCGCTCATCGTTCACCACCTCACCCAGGACGGCTTCCGCTGTCGCACCGCCGCTGACGGCTCGGAGGCGCTGGCCCGGCTGCGCGCCGGGACGCCCGACCTCATCGTGCTCGACCTCATGCTGCCCGGCATCGACGGCCTCGAGGTCACGCGGCGCGTGCGCGCGGAGCCGGCGTGGGCCGCGGTGCCGATCATCATGCTGACGGCCAAGGCCGACGAGGTGGATCGTGTGGTCGGCCTCGAGCTCGGCGCCGACGACTACGTGGCCAAGCCGTTCTCGCCCAAGGAATTGCTGGCGCGGGTGCGCGCCGTGCTCCGCCGCGCGCGGCCGGCCGACGACGGACGCGCGCTCGCCGGCGGCGGCATCGCGCTCGATCCCGGGCGCCATCGCGTGACCGTCGCGGGCGCGCCCGTGGAGCTCACGCCCAAGGAGTTCGACCTGCTGTCCGCGCTGATGGCGTCGGCGGGGCGTGTGCTCTCCCGCGAGCACCTGCTCAACCGGGTCTGGGGCTACGCGCGCGCCGACGAGATCGAGTCGCGCACCGTGGACGTCCACGTCCGCCGGCTCCGCGCCAAGCTGGGCGACGCCGGCCGCCATATCGCGACGGTCAAGAGCGTCGGCTACCGCTTCGAGGCGGAGTGAAACGACGGCGTGATCGCGATACTCTCAACGGTATGAGACAACGATGGCGCCGGTGCCTGGCCGGCCTGCTCGCGGGCGGCGCGCTGGCCGTGCCCCTCGGCCCGACCACGACCCAGCGCGCGGTGGATCAGATGAACGCGAGCTCGATGCGCGGCATCCCGCCGGCGCCGCCCGCGCCCGTCGCGCGTCCCGACACCATCTGGGTGCCCGATCGCTGGGTGGCCGCGCCGGGCGTGCCGCAGGGCGTGTTCGAGCCCGGCCACTGGGTGATCTACACGCCCGGGGGCGGCGTGATCGCTCCGCCGCCACCGCCCGGCGCGGGACCGGCCACCCCGCTGCCCGCGCGCGAAGGCCCCTAGAACTCCACGACGAACCCGCCGAGCAGCGTGTAGTCCGCCGCGCGCGCCCGCGTGACGGGCAGCTCGATCCCCATCCGCAGCGTCGTGCCGGGCAGGAGCCGCGCGTTGAAGCCGGGGACGACACTGACCCGCGTGCGGTCGCGCAGCGGGTCGTCCGGAGCGGCGCGCGTGCGCGTGACCGTCACCAGCTCCACCAGCGGCGCGAACGCGCGCGTCGCGCGCCAGGCCAGCGCCGACGACGCGGTCAGCTCTTGCTCGTTCGGCCCGGGGACGCGCGCGTTCACGTTGAACTCGTACGCCACGGAGGCGAGCAGATCGAAGTCGCCGAGGGCGATGCCGCCGGTGACGAACGGCTCCACCGAAGCTTCGCCGCCGAGCCCGCGCCGCTCCGAGCCGGTCGGCAGGCGCCCCTCGACGCCAACCGCCACCTGGGCGAGCCAATCGAGAGACTGCCATACCATCACCTTGTTCTCGAGGCGAAGGTCGCCGGCGCCGCCCTGGGCGGTGCCGTCGCGCGGATCGGTGAAGATCAAGGGCACCTCGAGCTCGACCTGCCAGCGCGGCAGGATCGGCAGCTCGAGGGCACCGGCGGCCTCGGTCGTGCGGCCGTCACGCGCCTTCGCGTGCTCGACGCGGAATTCGAGCTCGCGCTCGATCACGGGACGGCGGGTGCGGAGCGGGTAGAAGAAGGCGACGTTCTGGATGCCGGTGTCCTGGGCGCTCGCGGGCGTGACGGCGAGCAGGGCGGCGAGCACCAGCACCACCGTGGTGGCGTGTTTCATGTCGGGCCTCCAGCCTGCGTGAGAGGTTGGTGGCTGGCTGGCGGCGGGCGCGCGGGCGCCCTCGGCGGGCTGGCTCGGATTACTTCGTGAGGATCAGCTTGTCGGCGCGCGTGATGCGCAGCCGGTATTCCTCCTGGCCGTGCTTGATGATCACCTCGCGCCGCGCGCCGAAGAGGTCCTCGGTGCGGACGATCGCAGGCCGGCCGTCCGCGGGACGCGGGGCCGCCGCCTCACCGGGCTCCGCGGGCTCGCTCACACGCGGCTCGTCTGGGTCGAGTCCAGGACGTCGCGATGGCCGGGGCGCGCGCGGCGCGGGAAGAAGATCAGGCTCGCGGCGCCGAGATAGACGCCGTAGGCGACGACCTCGAGCGCGCTCGGCCGCGCGCGGTAGCCGACCAGCCCCGCGAGGAAGCCGCCCACGCCGCCGTGGTCGTCGAGCAGCCACGCCGTGTCCCACAGCGGATCGCCGCCGGGCAGGAAGCCGATGCCCTGCAGTCGGCCGACGCCGGCGCTGAAGAGCCCGGCGGCGAGGAACATGATGAAGAGCGACGTGATCGCGAAGAAGCGCCGCACGCTCAGGCGCCGGCCGCCCTGGAACACGAGCCACCCGAGCGCGGCGGCGCCGAGGAGTCCGGCGGCGGCGCCGCCGAGCGCGCTCCATCCGGTCAGATCTTGAAGTTGCGTCGTCAGGCCCCAGAGGAAGAGGACGGTCTCCGCCCCCTCGCGGAAGACGCCGGTGAAGGCGATGAGCCCGACCATCCACAGCTGTTGCGAGGCGTGGGCCGCATCGACCCGGCGCTGCAGCGCGCCGCGCAGCTCGCGCGAGTGGCGACCCATCCACCAGCCGTGCCAGGTCAGGAGGACGACCGCGCCGAAGATGACGGCGAGCGCCACCACGTCGGGACCGACGTCGGCGAGCGGCCCGCTCAGCACGGTGACGGCGACGCCCATGAGCACGGACGCGACGACCGCGAGCGCCGCGCCGAGGGTCACCCAGCGTCGGCTCGCCGCGTGCCCGGTCTGCGCCAGGTACGCGTAGACGATGCCGAGCAGCAGCGCGGCCTCGAACCCCTCGCGGAGGACGACGACGAAGGTGGCGCCCACGGAACTATTCCGCGACGATCTTCGCCTGGTTCGACTTGTTGTAATCGTCCAGGAAGACGTAGGTGCCGGGCTTGAGCGCCCGCACGCGGATGCTCACGGTCTTGCCGGGGGCCACGACCTTCTCGAAGCGCAGATCCTTGCTCTCGACCTCGGCGGGCTTGGCGTCCTTGTTGGTGACGACGAGGACGAAGGGCTGCCCCGCCTTGACCTTCACCTCGGCGGGATTGAACTTCTGGTTCTCGAGGGTCACGGGGATCTCAGCCGGCTTGTCGGCGGCGTCGGTCACGGGGACGAGTGCGAGCAAGAGGGCCAGGCCACCGGCCAGGAACACGGACGTCGTCACGAGCCGCCTCATCGCGGCCTCCTTGGGGGCGGGATGTGGATCGGTATTAGGTATACCTAACTCTTGAAATACTGTCAACCTAACCACCGGGCCCCGCCGGCGCGGCGCGGCGGCTATGATGCCGTCGTGACCAGCCTCCTCGACCTCGTCCGCCGCCGCATCGCCGTCAAGCTCACGCTGACCCTCGTCGCCTTCGCGGCGCTGAGCGTCGGCGCCGCCGGCATCTATTTGAACCGCGCGCTGGAGGCCTTCGCGGTGGAAGCCCTGGAGGACCGGCTCGCCACGGCCGGCCGGCTCCTCCACGACGACGCGCGGGCGCTGCTGGTGCGGCCGGCGGGGGCCGACCGGGCGCGCGCGTTCACCGAGCGCGCCGCGGGGCCGACGGGCGCCCGCGTGACGCTCATCGCGCTCGACGGCGCGGTGCTCGGCGATTCCGAGGTCCAGGTGCCGGAGCTGTCGCGGCTGGAAAACCACCGCGACCGGCCCGAGGTGCGCGCGGCCCTCGCCGGCGGCACCGGCCGCGACCTCCGCACGAGCGCGTCCGTCGGGGCCCCGCTCCTCTACACGGCGCTGCCCGTTCGCGACGGTTCGCGCATCGTCGGAGTCCTGCGACTGGCGCTGCCGCTCTCGGTGGTCACGTCCTCCTACGCCGAGCTGCACCACGTGATGCTCGCGGGCGGCCTGCTCGCGCTGGCGGTGGCGGCGGGCATCGGGATCTTCGTCGCAGGGCGCGTCACCCGGCCGGTGGTCGAGATGCAGGCGATCGCCCGGCGCATGAGCGAGGGCGAGTTCACCGCACGCGCGCCCGTGACGTCCACGGACGAGATCGGCGCGCTGGGCCGCGCGCTCAACATGATGCTGGCCCGGCTGCGCGAGAAGATCGACGACGTCCAGGAGGAGCGCGCCAAGGCCACCGCGATCCTCGACGGCATGGTGGAGGGCGTGATCGCCGTGGACGGCCACGAGTGCATCGTGCTCATGAACGAGCGGGCGCGGGCGCTCTTCGGCGTGGGCTCGCGCGGGGAGGGCAAGCCGATCCAGGAAGTGATCCGGAACGCCGACCTCCACGAGCTGTTCCGCGTCACCCGCGCCGCGGCCGACGACACGCCGCTGCGGCGCGAGCTGCGGGTCGGTCATCCGGTGGCGCGGACGGTGGAGGTCAACGCCGTCCCCCTGCGGCTGGGCGCCGGCGAGGCGGGAGCGGTCATGGTGCTGCACGACGTCACGGCCCTGCGCCGGCTCGAGCGCGTGCGCACGGAGTTCGTGGCCAACGTCTCGCACGAGCTCCGCACGCCGCTCACGGCCATCCAGGGCTACCTCGAGACGCTCCTGGGCGGCGCGCTGGAGGAGCGCCAGCACGCGCGGCGGTTCCTCGAGATCGCCTTCCGCCACACCGAGCGGCTCGGCCGGCTGCTCAACGACCTCACGGACCTCTCCAACATCGAGCTCGGCAAGGTCTCGCTGCGCCTGGCGCCGGTCCGCTTCGGCGACGTCCTCGCCTCCGTGCTCGACATCGTGCGGCCGAAGGCCGAGGCCGGCCGCGTGGGGCTGATCGCCGACGTGGAGCCGCCCGACCTCGTCGTCCACGCCGACCACGACCGCCTGGCGCAGATCCTGATCAACCTCGCGGACAACGCCGTCAAGTACACGCGCGAGAACGGCTGGGTCACGGTGCGCGCGCGGCCCCTCGACGGCGGGCGCGTCGAGGTGCGCGTGCGCGACACGGGCGTCGGCATCCCGCGCGCCGACCTGCCGCGCATCACCGAGCGCTTCTACCGCGTGGACAAGGCGCGCTCGCGCGAGCTGGGCGGCACCGGGCTCGGCCTCGCCATCGTCAAGCATCTCGTCCTCGCCCACGGCGGCGAGCTGGAGATCGCCAGCGAGGAAGGCGAGGGGACCACCGTGCGCTTCACGCTGCGGACGAGCGGCGCGGCTGCCGACCAGCTGGCGTTGCCGATGGAGCCGTCCGCCGAGTAGGGCGCGGCGCGGGCGTCACGGACGCGCGGCGCGGTCGGTGAGCACGACGCAGCGCGGGTGACGCTGCAGCAGCGAGGCGGGCACGTCGGGCGTCACGGGGCCGTCGAGCATTCGCCCGAGCGGCTCGCGCTTCCCGGCGCCGGCGACCAGAACCACCACTTCGCGCGCGGCCATGATCGTCGCCAGCCCCAGCGTCACCGCGCGCTCGCAGACCTCGCCCTGGGTCACGTCGTCGGTCAGGATGTAGCGCACGGTCTCGTCGAGGAGCCGCACCGGCCGCGTGCGGGTCTCGAACGCCGAGCCCGGCTCGTTGGAGGCGAGGTGCGCGTTCCACCCGAGTCCGAGCATGACGAGGTCGAGGCCGCCCGCCGCCGCGATGGCGGTCTCGTACCCGGCGCACATGGCCTCGAGATCGTCCGCGTCGACGGCGAACGGACGGCAGCGCGATGCGTCGACGCTGGCCCACGCGAGGAACTCCGCGCGGATCTGCCGCCAGAAATAGCCGTCGGCGGGCGCCGGCGGGCAGAGCTCGTCGACCCCGAATATTTGCATATTAGAATATTCTATTGGCTGGCGGGCCTGCAGTGCGGCCATCCGCGCGTACATCCGGCGCGGGGTGCGCCCGGCCGGAACGGCCATGGCCAGCGCAGGGTGAGCGCGCACGCGGTCGCGGAAGAGATCGGCGGCGAGCTCGGCAAGCTCGTCGGCATCGCGGGCCACGACCACCTGCATGCGCGCAGTTTAATTTGGGGCTTGACTGATCAAGAAAACTTGATATGTTCAGGCTCGTGGCGACGACGGTGACGGACAAGGACCTGGAACGCGCGGCGGCGCTCTTTCGCGCGCTGGCCGATCCCACGCGGCTCGGCATCGTCGAGCGGCTGCGCGGCGGTGAGCAGTGTGTGTGCGACCTCACCGACATGCTCGAGACCGGCCAGTCGCGGCTGTCCTTCCATATCAAGACCCTCAAGGACGCCGGACTCCTGCGCGACCGCCGCGAGGGGCGCTGGATCTACTACTCGCTCAATCCGGAAGCCGTCGCCGAGATCGAATCGGCGGTGGCGGCGATCAAGCCACGGGGAAACGGGCAGCGCGCGAGCCGGTGCTGCGACTAACCCCCTTTTTTGCCCGCATATATCAAGAAGTCTTGATAGGACGGAGGCCGCCATGGCTGACGGCGATCTGAAGGCGATCGTGAAGGACAAGTACGGCAAGGCCGCGCTCAAGGTCACGGGCGGCGACGGCGCGTCGTGCTGCGACGCGACGGCGCGCGCCGCGGATCCGATCACGTCGAACATCTACGGCTGCGAGACGGCCGAGCTGCCCGCGGAGGCCGTGGCGGCCTCGCTGGGCTGCGGCAATCCGACGGCGCTGGCCCAGCTCGACGCGGGCGAGGTCGTGCTCGACCTGGGCTCCGGCGGGGGCATCGACGTGCTGCTGTCGGCCAAGCGTGTCGGGCCGACGGGCAAGGCGTACGGGCTCGACATGACGGACGAGATGCTCGCCCTCGCGCGCGAGAACCAGAGGAAGGCCGGCGTGACCAACGTCGAGTTCCTCAAGGGCGAGATCGAGGCCATCCCGCTCCCCGACGCGAGCGTGGACGTCGTCATCTCCAACTGCGTGATCAACCTCTCGGGCGACAAGGACCGCGTCCTCGCCGAGGCCTTCCGCGTGCTCAAGCCGGGCGGCCGCTTCGCGGTGTCCGACGTCGTGGTGCGCGGTGAGGTGCCCGCGGCGATCCGCAAGAGCGTCGAGCTCTGGATCGGCTGCGTGGCCGGCGCGCTCGAGGAGCAGGAATACCGCGACAAGCTCGCCAAGGCCGGTTTCGAGGCCATCGGCGTGGAGCCCACGCGCGTCTACCGCGTGGAGGACGCGCGCGACTTCCTGGCCGGCGCCGGCCTGGACGCCGAGGCCATCGCCCCGCACGTGGACGGCAAGTTCATGAGCGCGTTCGTGCGCGCGCGGAAGCCGGCGCGGTGAGTCGAGCGCGGGTGCTGTTCCTGTGCACCCACAACTCCGCCCGGAGCCAGATGGCGGAGGGACTGCTCCGTCACCTCGCCGGCGACCGGTTCGAGGTGGCGAGCGCCGGAACCGAGGCCACGGGGGTGCGGCCGCTCGCGATCCGCGCCATGGCGGAGATCGGGATCGACCTGCGCGGCCACACGTCGAAGACGCTCGATCGCTTTCTCGGCGAGCCCTGGGATCACGTCATCACCGTGTGCGACAGCGCCAACGAGGCGTGCCCGGTCTTTCCGCGGGCGGCGGCGCGGCTGCACTGGAGCTTCGACGATCCGTCCGCGGCCGGCGGGAGCGAGGAGCAGCGGCTCGCGGTGTTTCGGCGGGTGCGCGACGAGATCCGGCAACGGCTCGAGGACTGGCTCGCGCGGTCCGCGACGGCGGCGGGCGCGAGGGCGGCCCGGGCATGAGCGCCACCCTGGAGCGGCGCGTCGTCGCCGAAGCCGTCGGCACGGCCCTGCTGCTCGCGGCCGTGGTCGGCTCGGGGATCATGGGCGAGCGCCTCGCCGGCGGCAACGTCGCGATCGCGCTGCTCGCCAACACCATGGCGACCGGTGCGGCGCTCGTCGCGCTGATCCTGACGTTCGGACCGATCTCGGGCGCGCACTTCAACCCGGCCGTGACCCTCGGCGACGCCTTCCAGGGCGGGCTCCCGTGGCGCGACGTGCCGCCGTACGTGCTCGCGCAGCTCGCCGGCGCGTTCGCGGGCGTGGCGGCCGCGCATCTCATGTTCGGCGAGCCGCTCTTCACGGCGTCGCGTCACGCGCGTGCGGGCGGCGCCCAGGTGTTCAGCGAGTTCGTGGCCACCTTCGGCCTGCTCGCCGTCATCTGGGGCTGCGCGCGGTTCCACGCGTCGCGCGTGCCGTTCGCCGTGGCGGCCTACATCACGGCGGCGTACTGGTTCACGGCGTCGACGTCGTTCGCGAACCCCGCCGTCACGCTGGCGCGATCGGCGACCGACACGTTCGCGGGGATTCGGCCCGCGGATGCACCGGCCTTCATCGCCGCGCAGATCGTGGGCGCCGGCGCCGCCACCGCATTGTTTCGCTGGTTGCTCCCGGCGGCGGCCGAAGTCGCCGCGCCATCACCGGGTCTCGCAGAGACCAATATCGTTGCGAAGAGGAGGTCACCATGAGCACCGAAGCGCCGAAGGTCCACGTCCACATGCGCGTGTCGAGCCTGGAGAAGAGCCGCGCGTTCTATGAGAAGTTCCTCGGGGTGTCGCCCGTGAAGGTGAAGCCCGGGTATCTGAAGTTCCTGGCGCCCTTCGGCCCGCTGAACCTGGCGATGTCGGAAGCCGCGGCCACCGAGCGCGGCGGCCACGTCGACCACATGGGCCTGCAAGTGCCGTCTGCCGAGATCGTGATGCGCGAGCTGGCCCGCGTGAAGGCGGCGGGGCTGCCCGTGCGCGAGGAGATGGACGTGAACTGCTGCCACGCCAACCAGGACAAGTTCTGGGTCGAGGATCCGGACGGCGTGGAGTGGGAAGTCTACGTGTTGAACCACGACATCGATGAGCCCGCCGCCGTCACCGGCTGCGCCAGCGCCGCCGAGGTCAAGAGCGGGCTCACGGTGGTGAAGGCCACGGGCGGCGGCTGCTGCGCGTCGAGCGCGTAGCCCCGCGTGACCACCGGGCCGCTCGACGGCGTCACCATCCTCGACCTCAGTCGGGTCCTGGCGGGGCCGTCGTGCACGCAGATGCTCGGCGATCTCGGCGCCGACGTCGTCAAGGTCGAGCGGCCCGGTGTCGGTGACGAGACCCGCACCTGGGGTCCCCCGTTCCTGCGCGATGCCGCGGGCGCCGAGACCGCGGAGAGCGGCTACTACCTGAGCGCCAATCGCAACAAGCGCTCCGTCACGATCAACTTCGCCAAGCCCGAGGGCGCCGCGCTCGTGCGGCGGCTGCTCGGCCGGGCGGACGTCCTCATCGAGAACTTCAAAGTCGGTGGCCTCGCCGACTACGGGCTCGGCTACGCGCAGGTCCGCGCGGAGTTCCCGCGCCTCGTGTACTGCTCGATCACCGGCTACGGGCAGGACGGACCGTACGCGGCGCGGCCGGGCTACGACCTGATGGCGCAGGGAGCGGGCGGCATCATGAGCGTCACCGGCGAGGCCGACGGACCGCCCGTCAAAGTCGGCGTGGCCGTGAACGACGTGCTCAGCGGGCTCTATGCCGCCGTCGCCATCCTCGGCGCCCTCCGCCATCGCGATCGGACGGGGCAGGGGCAGCACATCGACGTCTCGCTGCTCGACGTGCAGGTCGGCTGGCTCTACAACGTCGGCCTCAACTATCTGCTCTCCGGGCAGGTGCCGCGGCGCTGGGGCACCGCGCATCCGAACACGGTCCCGTACCAGGTCTTTCCGACCCGCGACGGCCACGTGATCCTCGGCGCCAACAACGATTCGCAGTTCCGCCGGCTCTGCGAGTTCGCCGGCGCCCCGGAGCTGGCGAAGGACGCCCGGTTCCTGACGAACGCGCTGCGGCTTCGGCATCGCGTGGAGCTGGTCGAGGCGCTCGCCGCGCTCACGCGCACCCACACCACGCAGCACTGGGTGGACGGGCTGGAGGCGGCGGGGCTCCCGTGCGGTCCCGTCAATACGATCGACCGGGTCTTCGACGACCCGCACGTCCGCCACCGGGACATGAAGATCACGATGGCGCATCCGGCGGGGAGCGAGGCGCCGCTGATCGGCAGTCCCCTGAAGCTGTCGGAGACGCCGGTGAGCTATCGCCGGCCGCCGCCGACCCTCGGACAGCACACCGACGAGGTGCTCGAGGAGTGGCTCGCGCTCGGCGCGGCCGAGCGGCGGGCGCTGCGGGAGGCCGGGATCATCTGATGGCCGTCAGCGTGCGCTTCGTCGGCTCGGGCGATTCCTTCGGCAGCGGCGGGCGGTTCCAGACGTGCATCGTCGTCGACGGCCCGCGGTCCCGCTTCGCGATCGACTTCGGCGCCTCGTCGCTGATCGCGCTGGCTCAGCAGGGAATCGACCACAACACACTCGACGCCATCGTGCTGACCCACCTGCACGGCGACCACTGCGCGGGCGTGCCGTTCCTCCT
Organism: Candidatus Methylomirabilota bacterium; assembly: GCA_036002345.1. Taxonomy (GTDB): domain Bacteria; phylum Methylomirabilota; class Methylomirabilia; order Rokubacteriales; family CSP1-6; genus AR12. The sequence continues at coordinate 18,324 of DASYTM010000146.1, forward strand.
GATCGACGCGATGCTCGGCGCCAGGCGCACGCGCCCGCTGACCATCGCGGGGCCGCGCGACCTCCGCGCGCGCATGGACGGGATCCGCGAGGCGCTCTTCCCGGGCTCGCACGCGATGACGCCGAAGTTCCCGCTCACGTGGATCGAGATGGAGCCCGGCCGTCCCCACGCCGTCCTCGACCTCACCGTGACGCCCCAGCCTGCGCGCCACACCGCCGAGACGAATCCCACCGCCGTGCGCGTGGAGGTGGGCGGCAAGGTCGTCGCCTACACGGGCGACACGGAGTGGACGGAGGACGTGGCCAGGGTCGCGCACGGCGCCGACCTCTTCATCGCGGAGTGCTACTACTACGAGAAGCCCATCAAGTGGCACCTGAACTACCCGGCGGTGGCCGCGCAGCGCGACGCGTTCGGGGCCAAGCGCGTGATCCTGACGCACATGAGCAAGGAAATGCTTGCCCACGCCGACGGGGTGCCCGAGGAATGCGCATACGACGGCCTCGTCGTCACGGTCTGACCTGAGCGCGCGCGCTTCACCCAAGTTTTACGGCGGCGTCATAGTCCCGTAACGTTCCGCACGGACACTCGGCGGCAGATGAAGACCGCTGCCGCTGCCCGCCACAACCTCACCAGGGAAGGCTACGACGTCGTCGTCGCACCCACGGGCTCCGACGCCCTCAAGCAGGCGCGGGAGGTTCACCCCGACCTCGTCCTGCCTCCCCCGGGGGTGGAAACCGTTCGCGGCGTCGGCTACCGGTTCCGGGAGCCCGACCGTCCGTAACACGAACGTAACACCGCGTTTATGCCGTCGAAACATACGTGGCGGATGATCGAATCAACAAAGGAGACGACGACATGAAGACGACTGCGACGGCGCTGATGGCGGCCGCGCTCGCCGTGACGGCGGCGACGGCCATGGCGCAGAGCAAGCTCGATCCCGATCTCGCCGCCTACAAGGCGGTCAGCGGTGTCAGCGGCAACGTGTCGAGCGTCGGCTCGGACACCCTCAACAACCTGATGACCCACTGGGCGGAGAGCTTCCAGAAGTTCTACCCGAACGCCAAGGTCCAGATCGAGGGCAAGGGCTCGTCCACCGCGCCGCCCGCGCTGATCAGCGGCACCGCGCAGCTCGGGCCGATGTCGCGGGAGATGAAGAACACGGAGATCGACGCGTTCGAAAAGAAGTACGGGTACAAGCCCACGCCCATCCGCACCTCGGTGGACGCGCTCGCCGTGTTCGTCAACAAGGACAACCCGATCAAGTGCCTCTCCTTCAAGCAGGTGGACGGCATCTTCTCGAAGACGCGGCGGCAGGGCGGCGACGACGTCGCCACCTGGGGCCAGCTCGGCCTCACCGGCGAGTGGGCGAACAAGCCGCTGAGCCTCTATGGCCGCAACTCGGCGTCGGGCACGTACGGCTTCTTCAAGGAGCACGCGCTCAAGAACGGCGACTTCAAGGACACCGTGAAGGAGCAGCCGGGCTCCGCGGCGGTGGTCCAGGGCGTGACGGTGGACCGCTACGCCATCGGCTACAGCGGCATCGGCTACGCCACGGCCGGCGTGCGCGCCGTACCCCTGACCGAGAAGGACGGCGGCAAGTGTGTGGAGGCGACCGCGGACAACTCGTACTCCGGCAGCTATCCGATGGCGCGCTTCCTCTACGTCTACGTCAACAAGGCGCCGGGGAAGCCCCTCGACCCGCTGACGCGCGAGTTCGTGAAGCTGATCGTGTCGCGCCAGGGTCAGGAGGGCGTGGTCAAGGACGGCTACTTCCCGATTCCCGCCACGATCGCCAAGGAAGAGCAGAACAAGATCCAGTAACGTGGCGACCAGCGCCGAGACCCTCACCGCGGGCGGGCCGGGGACACCGGACCGCCCGCTTGTGGTCAGCCGGACGCGCACCAACCGCCGCCTCCTCGCCGACCGGCTCGCCGCGCGTACCGTCGTGCTCGGCGGCCTCGTCATCATCTCGTCGATCCTGGCCATCCTCTTCGTGATCGCGGCCGAGGTGTGGCCGCTGTTCCGGCCGCCCCGCGTGACGGAGGCCGCGCGCGCCGCCGCCGCCGCGCCGGCGCCGGGCGCGGTCCTCGGCGTGGACGAGTATCGTGAGACCGCGTCGCTGCTTGCCGCCGACGGCAGCCTCCGCCTCGTCCCGCTCAAGGCCGACCTGTCGGCGCCGGCTCCTCTCCCGGTGAGCGGGCTGGAGGGCGCGCGGGTGACCGCCGCGACGGCGTACGGTCGGGAGCAGTACGCGATCGGCACCTCCGACGGCCGCGTGATCGCGCTCGAGATGAAGGTGGACGTCGCCTTCGACGGCGGCCGCCGCACCGTGACCGCGAAGCCGGCCTTCGCCGCGCCGACGGCGCTCGATCCCGAGCGCAAGCGGCCGATCCTGCGGCTGGCGGCGGCCGCGCCGTCGTCGGGCCCCGTGACGGTGGCGCAGGTGGGGCCGCGCGACCTGATCGTGCAAACGGCGGTCGAGAAGAAAGCGCTGATCGGCGGGACGCGCCGCGAGGAGTCGGTGCAGGCACTGAGCGTCGCCGCCGAGGGTGAGATCAGCGCGCTCGGCCTCGATGGCCGCGGCGACGACCTCTTCGTGGGCACCTCGCGGGGCCGGATCGTTCGCTACGACCTGCGCGACCGCGACACGCCGAAGGCCGCCGAGACGGTAGCGGTCGGCGCCGGACCGGTGACCGTGCTGGCGTTCCTCCTCGGCGACCGGACGGTCGTGGCCGGCGACGCGACGGGCGCGGTCTCCACCTGGCAGGTCGTGCCGCCGCCGATGGGCGGCGCCGCGCGGCTCACGCGGGTCAACGATTTCGAGTCGCATGCGGCGCCTGTCGTCGCGATCAGCCCGTCGCGGCGCGACAAGGGCTTCGTCACCGCGGACGCGAGCGGCGCGATGAAGCTCCACTACGGCACGTCCGGCCAGACCTTCCTCACCTTCGGCCAGGCCCCGGGGCTTCGCGCCCTCGTGTTCGCGCCGAAAGCCGACGCGATCGTCGCCGTGGACGAGCGCGGCGGCATCGTCGAGTGGCGCGTGGACAATCCGCATCCCGAGGTGACGCTGAAGACACTCTTCGGCAAGGTCTGGTACGAGGGCTACTCGCGGCCGGCCTGGGTGTGGCAGTCCACGGGCGGCACCGACGACTTCGAGGCCAAGCTCAGCCTCACGCCGCTGATCTACGGCACCCTCAAGGGCACGTTCTACGCGCTTCTGTTCGCGGTGCCGCTCGCGCTGCTGGCCGCCGTGTACGTCAGCGAGTTCATGCACCCGACGGTGAAGGGCTGGGTGAAGCCCGCCGTCGAGATCATGGCCGCGCTGCCGAGCGTCGTGCTCGGCTTCCTCGCCGGACTCTGGCTGGCGCCGATGGTCGAGCGCGTCGTGCCCGGCCTCTTCCTGCTGCCGGCCGTGGAGACGATCGCGATCCTCGTCGCGCTGCTCGCGTGGCGACTGCTGCCCGCCCCCGTCCGCGGCCGGTTTCGCCTGGGCACGGAGGTCTTCCTGCTGCTGCCCGTGGTCGTGGTCGGCGCCTGGGTCGCGCTCACGCTCGGCGGGCTCGTGGAGCAGCGGCTGCTCGCCGGCGACTACCGCGGCTGGCTGCTGTCGGCGCTCGGGCTGACCTACGACCAGCGCAACTCGCTCGTGGTCGGCGTGGCCATGGGCTTCGCGGTCGTGCCGATCATCTTCACGATCGCCGAGGACTCGCTGGCCAACGTCCCCCAGCACCTGCGCGCCGGCTCGCTGGCCCTCGGCGCCACGCGCTGGCAGACGGCGGTGCGCATCGTGCTGCCCACCGCGAGCCCCGGCATCTTCTCCGCGATCATGATCGGCCTCGGCCGCGCCGTCGGCGAGACGATGATCGTGCTCATGGCCACCGGCAACACGCCGGTGATGGACTGGAACGTCTTCAGCGGCTTCCGCGCGCTCTCCGCCAACATCGCGGTCGAGCTGCCCGAGGCGCCCGAGGGCGGCACGCTCTTCCGCGTCCTCTTCGTCGCGGCGTTCCTGCTCTTCTGCCTGACCTTCGCGCTGAACACGCTGGCCGAGATGATCCGGCTGCGCCTGCGCCGGAAGTACCGGTACCTCTGATGCGGCGCCTCTTCCGCAGCGGCGAGCCCTTCATCTGGCTGACCGGCGGCGCCCTCGCCATGGCACTCCTGATGGTCGCGGGCCTGCTCGCGATCATCGTGACGAACGCCGCCGGGTTCTTCTGGCGCGCGCCCGTCGTGCGCCTGACCCTGGCGGACGGCAAGGTCCTCACGGGGCCGATCGCCGACCGCGAGCGGATCCCGGGCCAGGGCGAGGCGTGGCGCGAGAAGATCAAGGTCGCCAACCGCGATCTCTACGGCGCCGATTTCGTCTGGGTGGACGAGGCCGCCGTCGCGCGGCGCGCGTGGCCGCTCGACGTCGCGGTCATCGAGCGGAGCGAGTGGGGCCTCCTGATCGGCCGCATCGCCGCCCTCAAGGACGGCGGCGCCGTTGTCGCGCGCGACGCGGCCGCCTGGCCGGAGATCGAGCGCCGCCTGCCCGCGGCGGCCACGCTGAGGCGGGAGATCCACCGGATCGAGAAGGGCGACATCGGCGCCATCAACTACGACCAGGAGAAGATCCGGCTAGGGCTGCGGCGCCTCGAAGCCCACGGGCAGACGACGGGTCCCGACGTCGAGGGGCTGCGCGCCCGGCTCGCCGTGCTCCAGCAGCGGTACGCCGAGCAGGAGGCGCGGCTGGCCGCGCTGCGCGCGCGGCAGACGGCGGTGATGGTGGTGGCCGCCGACGGCGGCAAGGAGAAGGAGCTGCCGCTCGCGCAGGTGCTCGACGTCTCGTTTCCCAACGCCATGGGCCCGCTGGCCAAGGCCGGGCGCTACGTGGTGGGGGCCTGGCGATTCGTGTCCGAGGACCCGCGCGAGTCCAACACCGAGGGCGGCGTGTTCCCGGCCATCTTCGGCACCGTCATGATGGTCATGATCATGTCGATCATCGTCACGCCGCTCGGCGTGCTGGCCGCCTTCTACCTGCGCGAATACGCCAAGCAGGGCACGTTCGTGAGCGTGGTGCGGATCGCCGTGAACAACCTCGCCGGCGTGCCCTCGATCGTCTTCGGGGTGTTCGGCGTCGGCTTCTTCGTCTACGGCGTCGGCGACGCCATCGACCGCCTGTTCTTCGCCGAGGCGCTGCCCACGCCGACCTTCGGCACGGGCGGCATCCTGTGGGCATCGCTGACGCTCGCGCTCCTGACCATTCCCGTGGTCATCGTGGCCACGGAAGAGGGGCTGGCGGCCATCCCCGGCGGCACGCGGGAGGCCTCGCTGGCGCTGGGCGCGACCAAGCTCGAGACCACGCTGAAGGTGGTGCTGCCCGCCGTGATGCCGTCGATCCTCACCGGCCTCATCCTGGCCATGGCGCGCGCCGCCGGCGAGGTGGCGCCCCTCATGATCACGGGCGTCGTGAAGCTGGCGCCCGCGCTGCCCGTGGACGGCTTCTGGCCGCTCGTGCACCTCGACCGCAAGTTCATGCACCTCGGCTTCCACATCTACGACGTCGGCTTCCAGTCGCCCAACGTGGACGCGGCGCGGCCCATGGTCTTCGCCACCACGCTGCTGCTGCTCGCCATCGTCGTGCTGCTGAACCTGTTCGCCATCGCCACGCGCAACCGGCTCCGCCGGAAGTACGCGACGTCGGCGGTGTAGGGAGAGAGCCCATGAGCGTGACGCTCAATCCGCATGCGGCCGCGGCCCCGATCATGGAGATGCCCATGGTCGAGATCGAGCGGCTGAACCTGTGGTACGGGGCCAAGCAGGCCTTGAAGGACGTCGGCATGTCCGTGGCCAAGCACCGCGTCACCGCATACATCGGGCCCTCGGGGTGCGGCAAGAGCACGCTGCTGCGCTGCCTCAACCGGATGAACGACCTCGTCGACGGCGTGCGCATCGAGGGCGCCATCCGCATCGGCGGCACCGACATCTACGACCCGTCGCTCGACGTCACCGAGCTGCGCAAGCGGGTGGGCATGGTGTTCCAGAAGTCGAACCCGTTCCCCAAGTCGATCTTCGAGAACGTCGCCTACGGCCCGCGCATCCTCGGGGTGTCGAACCGCGGCGACCTCCAGGGCATCGTGGAGCGCAGCCTGCGGGCGGCGGCGCTCTGGGACGAGGTGCACGACCGGCTGCACGACAGCGCGCTCGGGCTCTCGGGCGGGCAGCAGCAGCGGCTCTGCATCGCGCGCGCCATCGCCGTCGAGCCCGACGTGCTCCTGATGGACGAGCCGTGCTCCGCCCTCGATCCCATCGCCACGGCCAAGATCGAGGAGCTGATGCTGGAGCTCAAGAACAGCTACACGATCGTCATCGTCACCCACAACATGCAGCAGGCCGCCCGCGTCTCCGACTACACTGGGTTCATGCTCCTCGGCGAGCTCGTGGAGTTCGGCGTCACCCGGCAGCTGTTCACGAACCCGCGCGACAAGCGCACGGAAGACTACATCACCGGACGGTTCGGGTAGAGGCGGAGGGCGCCATGCAGCGGCACTTCCACGAGGAGCTCGACGCGCTCAAGCAGACGCTCCTGGCCATGGGCGGCCTCTGCGAGGACCAGATCCGGCGCGTCATGACCGCGCTCGTCGAGCGCGATTCAGACCTGGCCCAGGAGGTCATCGACCGCGACGCGCAGGTCAACGCCTACGACATCGAGGTGGACGAGAAGTGTGTGGAGCTCCTGGCCCTGCACCAGCCGACAGCGAGCGACCTGCGCTTCATCACCACGGCCATGAAGATCGTCACCGACCTCGAGCGCATCGGCGACCAGGCCGTCAACATCGCCCAGCGCGCCCTCGAGCTGAACCGCGAGCCCCAGCTCAAGCCCTACATCGACCTGCCGCGCATGGCCGAGAAGGCCCAGGGCATGGTCAAGGAGTCCCTCGACGCCTTCGTGACGCGAGACACGGAGCTCGCGCGCCGCGTGTGCGCCGAAGACGCCGACGTGGACGCCCTCAAGGAGCAGATCTTCCGCGAGCTGCTGACCTTCATGATGGAGGACGCGCGCACCATCCCACGCGCCATCCGGCTGATCCTGATCTCGCGCTTTCTCGAGCGGGTCGCCGACCACGCGACGAACATCGCCGAGATGGTCATCTACATGGTCGAGTCCAAGATGGTCCGCCACTCGCTGGCGTGACGCGAGGTCAGCCCACGGGCGTCTCCGTGTGTCGGAGGTGGACGCTGCGGCCGCGCACGCGCTTGTCGCACTTGGGGCAGTAATAGCCGAGCTGGAGCGCCGCGTCGCAGTCGTCGTGGACGAGTGCCGTGTCCGGGTGCAGGTGCTTGCTGCCCCAGAGGGCGAGCGCGCCGACGACCACACCGAGCTCGCGGCCCCGCGGGGTCAGCGCGTACTCCGCGCGCGGCGGGTGCTCGGAGTAGAACTGGCGGGTGACGACCCCGTGCTCCTCGAGGACCTTGAGCCGCTCGGAGAGGACGTTGGGGGCGATGCCGTGGAGGGACGCCTGGAGATCCTGGAACCGGCGCGGGCCGCCGATGAGATCCCGGACCACGAGGAGCGTCCAGCGTTCCCCCAGGAACTCCAGGGACTTGGCCACCGGACAGCGCTGGCCATAGCGTTTCGGCATGCCCCCAGTATAAAGCACTTGACAGAAAAACTAGTCACTAGTATTTAACTAGTAATGGCGACTTCGATCGCGACACCCGGCCCGGCCCTGGCCGGAGGGCTGGCCCCGGGAACGCGGCGGCTCCTCGACGCGCCGATCCCGGCCACCCTCCTGCGCCTGGCCGCGCCGAACGTCATCGTCATCGCGGTCCAGGCGGCGATCAACGTCCTGGAGGCGGTCTTCGTCGGGTGGCTCGGGCGCGACGCGCTCGCCGGCGTGGCCCTGGTGTTTCCCCTCGTCATGCTGATGCAGACGATGTCGGCGGGTGGCATGGGCGGCGGCGTCGCCTCTGCCATCGCGCGGGCGCTCGGCGGGGGACGGCAGCGCGACGCCGACGCCCTGGTCGTGCACGCGCTGGTGATCGCGCTCGCGTTCGGCGGCGCCTTCACGGGGGGCATGCTGTGGGGCGGGCCCGGGCTCTATCGCCTCATGGGCGGCACCAACGGCGCGCTGGCCGCGGCGGTCACGTACTCCACGGTGGTCTTCGGCGGCGCCTGCGCCTTCTGGCTCTTCAATACCCTCGGCAGCGTGCTGCGCGGCTCGGGCAACATGCTGCTGCCCGCCGGCGTGACCGTCGCCGGCGCCGTCCTGGTGATCCCGCTGTCCCCGGCGCTGATCTGGGGTTGGGGACCGTTCCCGCGGCTCGGCATCGCCGGCGCCGGCGTGGCGATGGTGGCCTACTACGTGTTCGGCAGCGCCATCCTCTTCGCGGCGCTCTGCACGCGACGGAACCTCGTGCGCCTCTCCCCGCGCGGCCTTCGCCTGCGCCCGCGGCTCTTCTGGGAGATCCTGCGCGTGGGGCTGCCCGGCGCGCTCAACACCGTGCAGACCAACCTCACCGTGGTCGTGCTGACCGGGCTCGTCGGCGGCTTCGGCACGGCCGCGCTCGCGGGCTACGGCACCGGCGCGCGGCTCGAGTATCTGATGATCCCGCTCGTGTTCGGGCTCGGCTCGGCGCTGGTGACGATGGTCGGGACCAACGTCGGCGCCGGCCAGCACGCGCGCGCCCGGCGCGTCGGCCTCGTCGGCGGCGCGATGGCGTTCGCACTGACGGAGGCCATCGGCCTCGCCGCCGCGCTCGTCCCCGGCGCGTGGCTCGGGCTCTTCACCACCGATCCCGAGGTCATCGCCGCGGGCAGCGCGTATCTCCGCGTGGCGGGACCGAGCTACGGCTTCTTCGGGCTCGGGCTGGCCCTCTACTTCGCCTCGCAGGGCGCCGGGCGCCTGCTGTGGCCGCTCCTCGCGGGCTTCTTCCGCCTGACCCTGGCCGCGACCGGCGGCTGGCTCGCGATCCACGCGTTCGGCGGCGGGCTCACGGCGGTGTCGGCGGTGATCGCGCTCGCGTTCGTGATGTTCGGCGTCACGCTGCTGCTCGCCGTGCGCGGCGGAGCGTGGCGGCGCTAACAAGGAGAACGGTATGCCCACGATGCTGGACGCCATCGAGAAGCTCATGCGCGGTGAGGTGCCGCCGCCGCCGATCGCGACCTTGATCGGCTTCGATCTCACCGCCGTCGAGCCCGGCCGCGCCGTCATCGAGCTCGAGGCGGGCGAGCGTCACGCCAACCCCATGGGGACGCTCCACGGCGGCGTGCTCGCGGACATCGCGGATGCCTCCATGGGCATGGCGTACGCCTCGCAGCTGGGGGACGGCGAGACGTTCACCACGCTCGAGCTGAAGATCAACTTCCTCAAGCCCGTCTGGACGGGCAAGCTGCGTGCCGAGGGCCGTGTCGTCTCCGGGGGGCGCACCGTCGGGCTCGTCGAGTGCCACGTGCGCGACGCCGAGGACCGTCTCGTTGCCCACGCCACGAGCACCTGCATGACGCTGCGAGGAGCCGCCGCCGCCGGCCGGTAGCCGGGTATGCTCTCGGCGTGGCGTTCGCCGCGCTCGTTCTCTTCGTCGCCAACGTCTTCTTCGGCACGTCCCCCGTCGTCACCCGCGTGGTGCTCGACGACGTTCCGCCCGTCACCATCGCGCTGCTGCGGCTCGCCCTCGCCGGCCTCGCCCTCGTGCCGTTCGTGCGGCGCGAAGGCCGCCCGGCCCCGGGGCAGGGCGCGCGCGTCTTCTGGATGGGCGCGATCGGCTTCTCGGTGGCGTTCGCCTTCTCGCACTGGGGGATCGAGCGGTCGTCGGCGACCAACGCCGCCCTGCTGATCGTGGTGGAGCCGCTCACGATCGTCGCGCTGGGCCCGCTGATGCTCGGCGAGCGGCTCACGCGCCGCGAGGCGGCCGGCGCCGCGCTCGCCATCGCGGGCGCCCTGCTCGTGGTCGTCAACGGCGTGCCGGGCGTGACGCTCGACATCCTGCCGCGGTGGCGGGGCGACCTCTTGCTGGTGCTCTCGGGCGTGGCCTATGGGATTTACTCGCTGCTCGGGCGCACCGTGCTCACCGGCGCCAACACCGCGGGGGTCACGGCGCGCTCGATCCTCTGGGGCGCGCTCCTGCTCGTTCCGCTGGCCGGCCTGGAGTGGGCGACGCATCCGCGGCCGCAGGCGACGCCGTCCGCCGTCGCGGGCATCCTCTATCTGGGGCTGATGATCACCGCGGCCGGCTACACCGTCTGGAACTGGGCACTGACGAAGGTGGAGGCGTCGCGGGCGGCGCCGTTCCTCACCGTGCAGCCGGTGGTGGGCGCCCTCCTCGGCGCGCTCGTGCTCGGGGAGGCGGTGACCCGCTTCACTGTTACGGGCGGCGCGCTGATCGTGCTCGGCCTCTGGCTGACCGTCACGGGCCGGCGCTGAGCGTATACTGAAATCGTGCCCGAGCGTCGGTACGCGTTACAGAACGAGCGAGCGAACCGCCTGATCTCCGAGCTGTTGGACGTCGAAGGCGTGCCCGCCGACCGGCGCGGCTACTTCCAGCACATGCTCACGACCGTCCTCAAGCTCTACGAGGACGGCACGCCGACGGGCGACCTGAAGATCACCAACACCGCGTTGAAGGAGCTGCGGTACGCCTACAAGGTGTTCGCGCCCTACCGCGACGTGCGCAAGGTCACCGTGTTCGGCTCGGCGCGCACCGCGCCCACCCACTCCGCGGCGATGGCCGCGCTCATGTTCGGGCGCCGCATGGTCGAGGAGGGCTGGATGGTCGTCACGGGCGCGGGCGCCGGCATCATGGGCGCCGCGCAGGAGGGCGCGGGCGGGGAGCGCTCGTTCGGGCTCAACATCCGGCTGCCCTTCGAGCAGGAGGCGAACCCGTGGATCGCCTCCGACCCCAAGCTCATCACGTTCAAGTACTTCTTCACGCGGAAGCTCTTCCTCGTGAAGGAGGCGAGCGGCATCGCCCTCTTCCCCGGCGGCTTCGGCACGATGGACGAGACGTTCGAGGTGCTGACCCTGATGCAGACGGGCAAGTCGTCGATCGTCCCGATCGTGCTCGTCGAGGCCGATCCCAAGCCGTACTGGCGCATCTGGGAGCGGTTCGTCCACGGCGTCTTCGTGGACCGCGGGCTCATCGAGCAGGCGGACACGTCGTTCTACCGGATCGTGGACACGGTGGACGAGGCGTTGGCGGAGCTGACGCAGTTCTATCGCGTGTACCACTCGTCGCGGATCGTCGGCGACGACCTGGTGTTCCGGCTCAACCGCCCGCTGCGCGACGACGACCTGGTCGCGATCCAGCGGCAGTTCGAGGACCTGCTCAAGGGGCCGCTGGCCCTGGCCCCGGGGCCCGTGCCGCAGGAGAACGACGAGCATCCGACCCTGCCGCGGCTGATCGTGCCGTTCAACCGCTCGTCGTACGCCCGTCTCCGCCAGCTCATCGACTTCGTCAACACGCTCTAAGCGACCCGCCGGAAGAGCCCCGGATACAGCACGACCAGCCCGCGCGCGTCGACGTCGAGGTCGCGCGTGAACTCGCCGTCCCGCGACTCGAAGCGATAGCGCCGGTCGCGCTCCAGGCACGTGTAGCGCTGCCCCTCCGGCTCGACGGTCAGCTCGGGCACGCGCACGTACGCGACGACGATCTCCGCGGCGCGGCCCGGTTCGAGGCCGAGGTGCCGGATGGGCAGGGTGTTGGTGAACGGGGTCGGCGTGGGGCGCCAGCGCGCGACGGTGGCCACTACTCCGGCTCGGGGCGCTCCTCGAGGGTCTGGCACTCCGCGCACACCCAGGTGCGCAGGAGCGCCTTGCTGTGGTTGTCGCGGCGAAGTGTCCACGGAATCAGCGCCATCCGCCCACAGCGGGGGCAGCGCTCGGGCCGCGCGCCCGGCGGGACGACGGACGGGAGCCACGGGACCTTGGCCGGCATGCGGCGATCATAGCATCGGGCGGTTACAATAGCGGCCATGAGGCGCTTCCGCGTGAGCCTCGCCCAGGTCAACCCGACCGTCGGGGACATCGAGGGCAACGCGCGCCGGGTCGTGGACGGCATCGCGCAGGCGCGCGCGCTGGGCGCCGATCTCGTCGCCTTTCCCGAGCTGATGCTCACCGGCTACCCGCCGGAGGATCTGCTCTTCAAGTCCGCCTTCATCGAGGCGAACCTCGCCGCGCTGGCGGACGTGACGAAGGCCGCGAAGGGGCTCACCGCCGTCGTCGGCTTCGTCGACAAGCAGCAGGACCTCTTCAACGCCGCCGCCGTCATCCACGACGGCGCGCTCGCCGGCGTCTATCACAAGCAGTACCTGCCGAACTACGGCGTCTTCGACGAGAACCGCTACTTCCAGGCGGGCCGCGAGGAGCCGGTCTTCACGCTCCCGGGCACGAGCGTCGCGGTCAACGTCTGCGAGGACATCTGGTATCCGACGGGGCCGACGACGCGCCAGGCCCTGGCCGGCGCCGAGTTGATCGTGACGATCAACGGCTCGCCGTACCACGCGGGCAAGGCGCACTTCCGCGAGCGGATGATCGCCACGCGCGCCGCCGACGACGTGGTGTGGCTGGCCTTCGTCAACATGGTGGGCGGCCAGGACGAGCTGGTCTTCGACGGCGCCAGCGTCATCGTCGACCCGCACGGCCAGACGGTGGCGCGCGGCCGCCAGTTCGTCGAGGAGATGGTCACGGCCGACCTCGATCTCGACGCCGTGTTTCGCGCCCGGCTCCAGGATTCCCGGCGGCGCAAGGAGACGCTCGACGTGGCGAGCACGCGGCGGATCAGCCTGCCGCCCGCGCCCGCGCGGCCGGCCGCGCCGCCGGTGCCGCCGCAGCTCGCGGAGCCGCTGCCGCGCGTGGACGAGGTGTTCCAGGCCCTCGTCCTCGGGACGCGCGACTACGTGCGGAAGAACGGCTTCAAGCGCGTGGTCATCGGGCTCTCGGGCGGCATCGACTCGTCGCTGGTGGCGGCCATCGCCGTGGAGGCGCTCGGCCGCGAGAACGTGGCCGGCGTCACCATGCCCTCGCCGTTCTCCTCGCGCGGCACGCGCGACGACGCGCGCCGCCTCGCCAAGAACCTCGGCATCGAGTTCATGCGGCTGCCCATCACGCCCGTCTTCAAGGGGTTCAAGAAGGCCCTTGCCGAGCCGTTCAAGGGGCTGAAGGAAGACGTCGCCGAGGAGAACATCCAGGCGCGCATCCGCGGCACGCTGCTCATGGCGCTCTCGAACAAGTTCGCGGGCTGGCTCGTGCTCACCACCGGCAACAAGAGCGAGATCGCCGTCGGCTACTCCACGCTCTACGGCGACATGGCGGGCGGCTTCGCCGTCATCAAGGACGTGCCCAAGACGCTCGTGTACGAGCTCTCGCGCCACGTCAACGAGCGCGCGGGCAAGGCCGTGATCCCCGAGTCGGTCATCGAGCGCGCGCCCTCGGCCGAGCTGCGCCCCGACCAGAAGGACCAGGACACCCTGCCGCCCTACGACGTCCTCGACAAGATCCTCGAAGCCTACGTCGAGGAGGGCAAGGGCGTGGCGGACCTCGTCGCGCAGGGCTTCGACCCCGACGTCGTGCGCAAGGTCGTCCGCATGATCGACACCGCGGAGTACAAGCGCCGGCAGGGCCCCATCGGCGTGAAGATCACGCCGCGCGCCTTCGGGCGGGACTGGCGCCTGCCCATCGTCAACCGCTTCCGCGAGAAGTAGCCCGCCGCCGTCCTCGCGGCCTCCGCGACGGCGTTCAACGGCCACCGGAAGTAGCGCGCGCGCTCAAACGCCGACGCTCGAGCGCACGAGGTGGTGCAGCCGCTTGAGCGGCGCGGGCGCCCACCAGTTCCAGTCGCCGAGCAGGCGCATGGTCGCGGGCACGAGCAGGCCGCGGATCACGGTGGCGTCCATCACGATCGCGATGCCCATGCCGATGCCCATCTCTTTGACCATGGTGGCGCGCGCGACCCCGAAGCCGAAGAAGACGGTGGCCATGATGAGCGCGGCGCCGGTGATGAGCCGCCCCGTGGCGGCCAGGGAGTTGACCACGGCGCGGTCGTTGTCGTGCGTGCGCTCGAACTCCTCGTGGGTGCGGCTCAGCAGCAGCACCTCGTAGTCCATCGACAACCCGAAGAGCACGCAGAACATGATGAGGGGGATCACGGGCTCGATCGGGCCCGGCGTGAAGCCGAGCACGTCCTTGAAGTGGCCGTCCTGGAAGATCCACACGAGCGCGCCGTAGGAGGCGGTGACGGACAGGCAGTTCATCACCACGGCCTTCAGCGGCAGCAGCACCGAGCCCAGCAGCAGAAAGAGCGCGACGAACGTCGCCGCGAGCACGAAGGCGATGGCCCGCGGCGCCACGCGCCAGACGAGGTCGACGAAGTCCACGTCGTAGGCGGTGCGGCCGGTGACGAGCACCTCCGCGGCCACGGGCGGGTGCCCGGTGCGAATCGTCTTCACGAGCGCGCGCGCCTCGCGGCTGTCCAGGGGCAGGCGCGTCTGCGCGACGAGCAGCGCCACGTGCTTGCCGGCCATGCGCGCGAGCCCCTCACGCAGCGCGGGCGGCAGCATCTCGCGCGGCGCCGTCACGATCTGGTGGTACTGCTCGCGGGTGATGGACGGGTCGAGGTTCACGGGGCTGTCCACACGCGTGACGCCGGGCTGCTGCGCGAGCCAGCGGCTGAGCGCGTACAGCTCGTCCACGCGCGCGGGCGTCAGCCCGCTCGCGTCGGGATAGCGTAAGACCACCACGATGCTGTTGGGCTCGAGATCAGGGAATTCGCCGGCGATCAGCTCGTGCCCGCGCCGCGCCTCCGCGCTCGCCGGCAGCGTCGTCACGTCGGGCGTGCCCAGGTGGATGTGGCGGAAGGGCAGGCCGAGCACGATCAACACGAGGGCCACCGGGATCAGCACGTGCCACGGCCGCGCCATGACCGCGGTGGCCAGCCGCTGCCACGCGTTGGACCGCCCCGCGCTCCGGGCGGGCTGCTTCCACACCGACCACGCGTTCACGCGCGGCCCGAGGATGGCCAGGAGCGCCGGCAGCAGCGTCAGGCTGTAGACGACGGAGAAGCCGACCACGACCGTGCTCGCGATGCCGATCGTGCTGACGCTGCCCATGCGCAGCAGGATCATGCCGAGGAGGCCGATGCCGACCGTCGCGCCGGAGAAGATCACGGTGCGCCCGGCCGTGGCCAGCGTCCGCGCCAGGGCCGCCGCGGGCGCGTGATGCGCGAGCTCCTCGCGGTAGCGGCTCACCACGAACAGCGAGTAGTCGATGGCCACCCCGAGTCCGATCATCGACACGACGTTGGCCGCGTACGCGGACACCGGCATCACACGCGCCAGGATCCCCGTCACGGCCATGCCGGCGGCGACGCCGAGGAGGCCGACGGCCAGCGGCAGCGCCGCCGCCACCACCGAGCCGAACACGAGGACGAGGAACACGAGCACGAGCGGGAGCACGACGAGCTCGGCGCGGTGGAGGTCCTCCTTCACCATCTCGGTGAAGTCGTGGTTCAGAGCCATCGGGCCGAAGCCGATGATCTCGAGCGTGTCCGAGCGGACCTTCCGGCGCAGGTCGAGGTAGAGGCCGGGCGGGGCGGAGGGCACGACCATCGAGGCGAAGGCGGGCGCGCGGCCCTCGATCTCGACGATCACCGCGGCGCGCCGGCCGTCCTTGGAAATCTGCCGCCGATCGGGCGCAGGCCCGTCCCACGGCGTGCGGATCCGCTTGACCCGGGAGTCTTCGCGCAGTGGCGCGAGGGCCTTCCGCACCTCGGCGACGAAGCGCGGGTCCGGCGCGGAGAGCGTCGAGCTGCTGAAGATCAGACCGAACGATGGGGGGCGGGGGGCGAGCTCCTCGTCGAGCAGCTGGACGGCCCGGACGGACTCCATCTCGGGCGGCACCACGGATTCGTCCAGCCCCTCGGGTGTGACGCCGAGCCAGAGCAGGAGCGGCAAGAGGGACAGGGCCACCAGCCACCAGCGAAGCCGGTGGACCGCGCGACCCCACGCGGCGAGCATGCGCTCAGATTACCAGCGGAGCGCGAATTACCAGCGAATCGTCTGTCCGGGACTCAGCGGCGCGACGCGCTCCTCCACCCCGCGCCGGAGGGCCTCGGCCATCAGGCGATCGGGCGGCTCCCGGAACGGCTCGCGGTTGAGGTCGAAGGTGCCCCAGTGCATGGGGACGAGGAGCCGGCCGCGCAGGTCCTCGAACGCCTGCACGGTCTCCTCGGGGCTCAGATGGTTCGGGTGGTGACGGGGAAAGTCGCTGTAGCCGCCGATGGGGAGCGCCGTGAGGTCGAACGGGCCGAGACGCCGGCCGATCTCGGCGAGCCCCGCGTGATAGCCCGTGTCGCCGGCGAAGAAGAAGCGGCGGTCGGCGCCGGTCACCACCCACGAGGCCCACAGCCGCTCGTTCTGGTCGGCGAGCAGCAGCGAGCGTCCCGACGAGTGCTGCGCGGGCACCGCCGTCACGTGGAGGGCGCGGAGCGGCGCCGAGTGCCACCAGTCCAGCTCGACCACCTCCGCGATGCCGAGCGTGTCGAACCAGTGGCGCAGGCCGAGCGGGACGTAAAAGGTCGGACGATGGGCGCGGGCCAGCCGCCGCACGGTGGCGAGGTCGAGGTGGTCGTAGTGGTCGTGGGACACGAGAACGCCGTGGATCGGCGGCAGCTCTTCGAAGCGCAGGCCCGGCGGCACGAGCCGGCGCGGCCCGGCGAACCCCACCGGACTCACGCGCTCGGACCAGACGGGATCGGTGAGGAAGTTCACGCCGTCGACCTGCACGAGGAAGGTGGAGTGGCCGATCCAGGTCACGAGGGGCGCGGTGAGGGGCGCACGCAGCGCGGCGCCGTCGTTGGCGACGACTTCCAGCGGGCGGCCGCGCGAGGGCACCGGCCGGCGCCCGACCACGTGGGCGATCCGGCTCACGACCGAGTAAGCATAGGCGGGATCGAGGTTGCGGAAGCCGCGGACGCCATGGTGCGCGGGGCGGTCGCTGGCGGGCGCGGAGACGGTGACGGAGGCGAGGTCGGCGAAGACGAGGGCGGAGAGGGAGACGAGGACGGCGGCGATGCCGTGGACGGTGCGGCGGCGCAGAAACCGGCGGCGCATGGCTGCCGGGACCAGAGCAACCGCGCGGCCACTCTCCGGCGCGGCGCAAGCGTGCGCGCCGTCGCACATTGGAAGTTCTGCAAACCACCCCGCGCGTCGGCGGCCGGGCGGCCGGCTGACGTGGTGTCAGCCGGGGATCAGCCCGCGATTCCCTCCATCTGCAGCGCGTAGAGCCGCCGATAGACGCCGTCGTGGGCGATCAGCTCGTCGTGGCGGCCGGCCTCGGCGAGGCGGCCCTCGTGGACGACCACGATGCGGTCGGCGTTGCGCACGGTGGCGAGGCGGTGGGCGATGACGAGCACGGTGCGGCCGCGCATGAGGTCGGCGAGGGCCTGCTGAACCATGAACTCGCTCTCGGCGTCGAGGTCGGAGGTGGCCTCGTCGAGGATGAGGATGGGCGGGTCCTTCAGGAAGGCGCGGGCGATGGCCAGGCGCTGGCGCTGGCCGCCCGACAGGCGCACGCCGCGCTCGCCCACCAGCGTGTCGTAGCCCTCGGGGCAGGCGGCGATGAACTCCTCCGCGTGCGCCTGCCGCGCCGCACGCGCGATGTCCGCCGGCGAGGCGTCGGGCCGGCCGTAGGCGATGTTGTAGCGGACGGAGTCGCTGAACAGGAACGTCTCCTGCGTCACCAGCCCGATCTGCGCCCGCAGCGACGCCTGGGTGAGGTCGCGCACGTCGTGGCCGTCGAGGGTGATCCGCCCCGCGCTCACGTCGTGGAAGCGCGGCAGCAGGTCCATCAGCGTGGACTTGCCGGCCCCGCTCATGCCGACGAAGGCCACCACCTCGCCGCGCGGGATGTCGAGGGTGATGTCGCGCAGGGCCGGCTCGGGGGCGCCGGGATAGCGGAACGACACCGCCTCGAAGCGGATGCGGGAGGTGAAGGCGGGCAGGGCGTGGGCGCCCGCGCGATCGGCGATCGCGGGCGGGGTGTCGAGCACCTCGAACACGCGCTCCACGGCGCCGGTGGACTGCTGCACGGTGTTGGCGATCCTCGAGAGCTGGCGCACCGGCCCGTAGAGCAGCGCCACGGCGGCCGTGAACGAGAAGAAGTCGCCCGGCGTCATGGCGCCGGCGATGACTTGATGCCCGCCGTACCAGAGCGCGCCCATGATGCCGAGCGCCGCGAGCACCTCCATGAGGGGGTCGGTGACCTCGTCGGTGCGGTGGTCCTTGAGGGCCAGCGCGAGCAGGCGCTGGTTCACGTGATCGAAGCGCGCGGCCTCGTGGCTCTCCCGGCCGAAGGCCTTGACGATCTTCGTCCCCGCCAGCGCCTCGTGCAGCAGCACGTTGAGCTCGGCGATCTTCTCCTGCGAGCGCTTGTTGATGCGGTAGAGCCGCCGCCCGATCGAGCGCACGGCCGCGCCCACGAACGGGAAGACGAGCAGCGCGATGACGGCCAGCCGCCACTCGCGCACGAACATCACGCTCACGAGCGCCACCACCATCGCCACCTGCCGCACCGCCATCACGAGCACGG
Organism: Candidatus Methylomirabilota bacterium; assembly: GCA_036002345.1. Taxonomy (GTDB): domain Bacteria; phylum Methylomirabilota; class Methylomirabilia; order Rokubacteriales; family CSP1-6; genus AR12. Next base: position 36,884 of record DASYTM010000146.1, read on the forward strand.
TGGAGGACACGCGCGCGAGCCGGTTCACGTCGGTGATGACGCGCGACATCAGGTCGGCGGAGTGGCGGTCGGAGAAGAACGAGAGCGGCATGGCCTGGAGATGGCGGTAGAGCGTTTGCCGGAGCGTGGCGATCACGCGCTCGCCCACGGCGGCCATGAGGTACGACTGGCCGTAGCGCGCGCAGCCCTTGATCAGGTACGCGCCGAAGAGCAGGAGGGGGATGACCGTGAGCATCGTGACGTCGCGCTTGATGAAGATGTCGTCCATGGCCGGCTTCACCAGCCACGCGATGGCGCCCTCCATGGCCGCCACCACCAGGGCCAGCACCCCGCCCAGGATCAGCAGGGGGACGTACGGCTTCAGGTAGACGAACAGCCGGCGGTAGATGCCGAGCGCGCCGCGGATCATGCCGCGCGCCGGCCGTCCACGAGGCGGCGGTAGAGCGCTTCGGTGGCGTCGAGCTTCGCGCGGAGCGAGAAGTGGGCCTCGACGCGCTTGCGCCCGGCGCGCGCCATGGCCAGCGCGGCCGTCCGATCGTCGAGCAGGGTGAGGATCGCCTCCGCAAGCGCGGCCGGCTCGCGCGGCGGCACGAGCAGGCCCGTCTCCCCGGAGCGCACGAGCTCGGGCATGCCCTCGATCGCGGTGGCCACCACCGGGCGCTCGCACGCGAGCGCCTCGCGGATCGACCCCGTGATGCCGAGCCCCGCCCACGAGGCGTCGACGACCACGTCGGAGGCGCACAGGATGGCGGGCACGTCGTCGCGGTGGCCCAGCGCCGTCACGCGGTCGCCGAGCCCCGCGGCGCGCGCGCGGTCGGCGATCTCGGCCACGCGCGGCGGTGGCGCGCCGACGAAGAGCAGGCGCGCGCGCGGCACGCGCTCCGCGACGCGCTGCATCGCGCCCATCAGCTCCTTCCAGCCGCGCCACGAGCGGACGCCGACCTGGGTGACGAGCGGGACGTCGTCCGCGATCCCCAGCTCGCGTCGGATCGGCGCGCCGTCCACGCCGGGGTGGAAGCGATCGAGGTCGGTGCCGGAGTAGATCACCTCGATCTTCTCGCCGGGCACGCCGCTCGCCACGAGCCCGCGCTTGATGGACTCGCAGACGGCCACGATGGCCTGCACCCGCCCCGTGGTGTACCCGACCCGCCGCACGCCGACGACGGGGAAGCTGACACCGCGGTTGAGGACGAGCAGCGTGCGGCCGCCCATGAGCCCGGCGAGGAGCGCGATGGTGCGGGCGCGGCCCTTGTGAGCGTGGGCGACCTCGATGCGGTGGCTCTTGATCAGGCGCGCCAGCCGCCACGCCGCGCGCGGGTCCCACGCACGCGCCATCGGGAGCCCCACGTGCTCGACGCCGGCGGCGCGGCAGCGCTCGCGCCAGATCTCGCTCGGGGGAGTGGCCACCGTCACCTGGTGCCCGCGCGCGGCGAGGCCCGCGGCGAGGTCACGCAGCTGGATGGCGGCGCCGGTGAAGAAGTCCCCCTTCGGGTAGAGCTGCAGGATCCGCAGGGGGCTACCGGGCATCAGGCTCCGAAGAAGGCCCTGACCGCCATGGCCACCGTGTCGATCTCGGCGTCGGTGTGGCCCGCGGAGATCGGCAGGGTCAGGATCTCGTCGCAGAGCCGCTCGGTCGCGGGCAGCGGCGCCGGGGCGAGGTGCTCCACGGCGGGCTGGCGGTGCGTCGGCACGGGATAGTGCACGCCGGTCTGGATCCCGCGCTCTTTCAGGTACGCGGCGAGCTCCTTCCGCCGCGGCGTGCGCACCACGTAGAGGTGGTAGACGTGGCGCGCGCCCGGACGCTCGGCGGGGAGCTCGAGCGGCAGGCCGGCCAGGCCCTTGCCGTAGCGCGCGGCGAGCGCGCGCCGGCGGTCGTTCATCGCGTCGAGACGGCGCAGCAGCACGCGCCCGATGGCGGCCTGGATGTCGTTGAAGCGCAGGTTGAAGCCGACCTCGGAGTGCACGTCCTTGTTGAGCCGCCCGTGGTCGCGCAGCCGGCGGCAGCGCGCGGCGATCTCGTCGTCGTCGGTGACGATGGCCCCGCCGTCGCCCATCACGGTGAGGTTCTTCGACGGGTAGAACGAGAACACGCCGGCGCGGCCGAACGCGCCGACCGTCTTGCCCTGGAAGGCCGCGCCGTGGGCCTGGGCGCAGTCCTCGAGCATCCAGAGGCCGAACTTCGAGGCGAGCTCGGCGGCGGCCGGCAGGTCCACCGGCTGCCCGTAGAGATGCACGGGGACCATGCCGACCGTGCGCGGGGTGACCTTGGCGGCGGCGTCGGCGGCGTCCATCGTGTAGAACGCGTCGGCGTCGACGAACACCGGCGTGGCGTCGGCGAAGCAGATGGCCTCGATGGTCGGGAACGCCGTGTGCGAGGGCACGAGCACTTCGTCGCCCGACTTCACGCCGAGCGCGCGCAGCGTGAGCCAGAGCCCGGCCGTGGCGGAGTTCGACAGCACGCAGTGGCGCACGCCCACGTACGCCGCGAGCTCCTTCTCGAAGGCCTTGGACTCCGGGCCGAGGATCCACTGGCGCGAATCCATGGCCGCCATCACGGCGTGCTTGATCTCGTCGTCCACGGGCGGGCGGGAGAGCGGAATCTGCGTCACGATTTTGCTCCTGAAGGGGTTTCGGCCAGGCGGCGGTACTTGCCGCGGAAATAGAGCAACGGTTCGCCCGCGCCGTTGCGAGCCTCCTCGACGAGGCCGACGAGGATCGTGTGGTCGCCTTCCACGTGCCGCGAGACCGTGCGGCACTCGAGCTGCGCCAGCGCGCCGTCGATCATCGGCACGCCGTGCGCGTTGACCCGGTGCGCGACGCCGTCGAACTTGTCCAGGCGCGTCGTCGCGAAGCGCCGCGAGATCTCCTCGTGGCCGTCGCCCAGGAAGTTCACCCCGAAGCGCATGCCGTCGCGCAACGCGGGGTAGCTCTGCGACTTGTGGTCCACGCACACGAGGATCTGCGGGGGGTCGAGCGAGACGGAGCAGAAGGCGCTCACGGTCAGCCCGGTCGGATGCTTGTCTGCGTCCTGGACGGTGACGATGGTGACGCCTGTAGCGAAGTGACCGAGAACACGGCGAAACTCGTCCGGGGCGACCACTCGAACTATGTAGCAGGAAGGGTGGCTGAAAATCAAGCGAGGGCGGGGCCCTGGCAGGCCCCGCCCTCACCGGGGGGAGGGCATCGAACGTACTGCTTGGCTCGACTCTCACGAGACGGCCGCCCCGTGAGTGAGCAATCGGCGTTCCACGCCTGCCGCGGCGTGTTTTCAACGGCTTGCGGCCGCGGACCGCCGCCGGAAGAACGGACTGGCCACCCAGAATGGGAAACCGCGTTCCCAAGCGTGGTGCCCATCGCTCGGGTATCATTCGCCATATGGCGAGCGAGCAGGACGTCCTCGGCGCGCTTCGCGGCATCAAGGATCCCGAGAGCCAGACGGACATCGTCGCGCTCGGCCTCGTGCGCGATCTCGAGATCCGCGGCGGCGACGTCACGTTCACGCTCGCCTTCGGGGGTCAGGCGCCCCAGGCCAAGGTGATGATCCACAGCATGGCCTCGCGGCTCGTCGGCCGCCTGCCCGGGGTGTCGAAGGTCCAGGTGAAGATGGGCGGCGGCCCCGCGCCCGCCCAGCACCAGCACGCTCACGGCCACGGCCAGGCCCCGGGGGGCGCGCCCGCCCCGCCGCAGAAGCCTGCCGACCTCATCCCCGACGTCAGGCACACCATCGCCGTGTCGTCGGGCAAGGGCGGCGTGGGCAAGTCCACCGTCGCCGTGAACCTGGCCCTCGCGCTCCAAGGGACGGGCGCCAGCGTCGGCATCATCGATTCCGACGTCTACGGCCCTGACCTCCCGCTGATGCTCGGGACCAAGGGCCGGCCGGGGATGTTCGACAACAAGATCATCCCCGTCGAGGCTCACGGGCTGCGCGTGATGTCGATCGGGCTGCTCGTCGGCGACAAGGAGGCCGTCGTCTGGCGCGGCCCGATGATCCACTCCTTCATCCAGCAGATGCTCCGCGACGTGATGTGGGGGGCGCTCGACTACCTCGTGTTCGACATGCCGCCCGGCACCGGCGACGCGCAGCTCTCGCTCTCGCAGATCATCGCGCTCTCGGGTGTGGTCATGGTGACGACGCCCCAGGACGTCGCGCTCCTCGACGTGCGCAAGGCCATCGCCATGTTCCAGCGGCTGAACGTGCCCATGCTCGGCATCGTCGAGAACATGTCGTACTTCGTCGCCCCCGACACGGGCACCCGCTACGCGATCTTCGGCGAGGGCGGCGGCCAGAAGGTTGCCGACGAGTACGGCGTGCCGCTCCTGGGCCAGCTCCCCCTGGACCCCGAGACGCGCAAGGGCGGCGACGAGGGCGCGCCCATCGTCGTGCGCCGGCCCGACTCGGCGCAGGCCGCCGCCTTCCGCGACGTGGCCAAGCGCGTGATCGACCGGCTGGAGGCGGTGGCGACGCTGCGCCCGCTCCCCTCGATCTCCTGAGCCCCGGCATGGCGTCGGCGCCGGGGTCCACCATCGTGCCGATCTTTCCGCTGCCCGAGGTCACGTTCTTTCCGCGCACGCTCCTGCCGCTGCATATCTTCGAGGCCCGCTATCGCGCGATGATCATGGACGCCCTCGCGCGCGATCGCCGCCTGTGCGTCGTCGGGCTGAAGCCCGGCTACGAGGCGAGCTACGCCGGCAAGCCGGCCGTGCACCCCGTGGGCGGCCTCGGCGAGATCGTGTCGTGGGAGCGGCTCGCCAACGGCCGCTACAACATCCTGCTCCGCGGCGACGCGCGCGTGCGCATCGAGCACGAGCTGCCCGGGGACATGCTCTACCGCCTCGTCAGCGCGCGCCAGCTCGAGGACGTCGGGCCCGCCGGCGAGGTGACACCCGCGCTCGCGCGCATCCGCGCGGCGGCGCGCGCCCTGCTCGACGCGCTCGGCCGCCCGGCCGATCTCCTCGACACCGCCCTCGCCGAGGGCCAGCCCTCGGGGGCCGTGGCCGATCGTGTGGCCTCCGCCGTGCTGCCCGACGCGGCGCTGCGCCAGGCGCTGCTGGAAATGGTGGACGTGGACGCGCGCCTCGCGCGCGTGGCCGACGCGCTGGAGACCCTCGTGCGCGAGCTGAAGGGCGGGCGCGCGTGAGGCGCTGGGCGGCCGCCGCGCTCCTGGCCCTCCTCGTCGCGGCGGGCGTCGCCGAGGCGCGCCAGTGGTCCTGGCTCGGGGTGCGCATCCGCGACCTCTCCGAGCAGGAGATGGACGAGATCGCGAAGAAGCATGGAATTCGCGAAGGGTACGGCGTCGTCATCGTCGACGTCATGGCGGAAACACCGGCCGCCCGAGCCGGAATCAAGAGCGGCGATATCGTCGTGGCCTTCGACGACCGCCCGGTCACGGAGACGCGCGAGCTCCAGCGGCTCATCGCGCGCGGGCCGGTGGAGCGCGACGCGCGGCTGACCGTGCTGCGCGCCGACGGGCGCCGGGCGCTCCCGGTGCGGCTCGTCCAGATGCCGCGTCCCGTGGCCGGCGAGCGCGTCGCGGCGGAATATGGCTTCCTCCTGCGCGAGCCGGACGGCGCGCAGCCCGAGCTGGGTGGCCGCCGGCCGGGCAGCGGCAGCAGCGCGCCGATCGTGAGCCTCGTGGTGAAGGGGAGCGCGGCGGCCCGCGCCGGGCTCGAGGTCGGCGACGTGATCCTCCAGGTCGAGGAGACCGCCGTCGTGACGCGCGACGCGGCGCGGGAGGCCCTCGCCGACCTGGCCCCGGAACGGGCCCTCCGGCTGACCGTCCGCCGGGACGACCGCCGGCTGGCCCTCGAGATCCCCCCGGCCCCCGCCCGCTGAGCCGCAAATGCGGAACCCCGCGGCCGGAGCGTCGGTTACAATAGCCGCCGTTTTCTACCCCGGATATTTAGGTGCACTTCGACCAACGACGACGGAGGTGCTCCATGAGTGATTCGCAACAGGCGACTCCCGAACCATCCCGGCGCAAGTTCCTGACAGGCGCGGCCGTGGCCGCGGCCGGCGCGGCCGCCCTCGGCTTCCCGTCGGTGGTCAAGGCGCAGGGACCGATCAGCATGCGGTGGCAGTCCACGTGGCCGTCCAAGGACATCTTCCACGAGTACGCCAACGACTTCGCGAAGAAGGTCAACGACATGACGGGCGGCGACCTCAAGATCGAGGTGCTGCCCGCGGGCGCGGTGGTGCCGGCCTTCGGCCTGCTCGACGCCGTGTCGAAGGGCACGCTCGACGGCGGTCATGGCGTGCTCGTCTACCACTACGGCAAGCAGACGGCGCTCGCCCTCTGGGGCTCGGGCCCCGGCTTCGGCATGGACGCCAACATGCTGCTGTCCTGGCACAAGTACGGCGGCGGCAAGCAGCTGCTCAACAAGCTATACGCGTCCATCAACGCCAACGTGGTCTCGTTCCCCTACGGGCCGATGGCGACCCAGCCGCTCGGCTGGTTCAAGAAGCCCATCACCAAGGCCGACGACTTCAAAGGGCTCAAGTTCCGCACGGTCGGCATCTCGATCGACGTGTTCACCGGCCTCGGCGCGGCCGTCAACGCGCTGCCGGGCGGTGAGATCGTGCCGGCCATGGACCGCGGGCTGCTCGACGCGGCGGAGTTCAACAACGCCACGTCCGACCGCATCCTCGGCTTCGCCGACGTCTCCAAGGTCTGCATGCTGCAGAGCTACCACCAGAACGCCGAGCAGCTCGAGATCACCTTCAACAAGACCAAGTTCGACGCGCTGCCCGACAAGATGAAGGCCATCATCGAGAACGCCGTGGAGGCGGCCTCGGCGGACATGTCGTGGAAGTCGATCGACCGCTACTCGAAGGACTACATCGAGCTGCAGACGAAGGACAAGGTGCGCTTCTACAAGACGCCGGACTCGGTTCTGCAGAAGCAGCTCCAGGTCTACGACGCGGCCGCCGACAAGAAGGCCGCGGACAACCCGATGTTCAAGGAGATCGCCGATTCGCAGAAGGCGTTCGCCCAGCGGGCGGTGAAGTGGGACCTCGACACCAACGTCAGCCGCCGCATGGCGTACAACCACTACTTCGGCGCCAAGCCGGCCGCGAAGCCCGCGGCGCCCGCGCAGAAGAAGAGCTAGCCGGATTGTCTGGTGACGTGGGGGGCCGGCTCGCGGCCCCCCACACCTCCGCATGAAGTTCGTCCGCCTCTGCGACGAGATCAGCTACTGGACGGGCAAGGTCGCCGCCTGGCTGATCGTGGCGCTGACCTTCGTGGTCGCTGTCGAGGTCTTCAAGCGCTACATCCTCAACGCGCCCACGGCCTGGATCTTCGACTTCAACAACATGCTGTACGGCACCCTCTTCATGCTGTGCGGCGCCTACACGCTGGCCGCGGCCGGCCACGTCCGCGCGGACTTCGTCTACATCTACCTGAAGCCGCGGGCGCAGGCGAGCCTGGACCTCGTCCTTTACTTCCTGTTCTTCATCCCGTGCATGATCGGCCTCATCTACGCGGGCAGCGGCTTCGCCGCCGACTCCTGGCGGATCGGCGAGCACTCCACGGTGACCGCGGAGGGTCCGCCCGTCTACCACTTCAAGACGATGATCCCCGTGGGCGGCGCCCTCGTGATGCTGCAGGGCCTCGCCGAGATCGTCCGCTGCATCATGTGCATCCGGACCGGCGTGTGGCCGGCGCGGCTCGAGGACGTGGAGGAGATCGACGTGCTCGACACGCAGCTCGGGCACAGCCAGTACGTGGACGAGGAATCGCGCCGGGCGGCCATCGAGGGCGCTCACGCCATCGACGAGGCCGCGCGCCACCGCAGCGTCATGGAAGAGGGCGTCATCCACGAGAAGGCCATCGAGGACGACAAGAAGCCGTGAGCGATCCCTCGCTCGGCCTCCTGATGCTCGGGCTCATCGTGGCCGCCATCATGATGGGCTACCCCACGGCGTTCACGCTGATGGGCCTGGGCGCGGTCTTCGGTTACATCGCGTTCTGGGGGCCGAACGACCACTGGTGGCAGAACCGCGTCTTCGACCTGATCGCCCAGCGGACCTACGGGGTCATGATCAACGACACCCTGTTGTCCGTGCCGCTGTTCGTCTTCATGGGCTACGTCATGGAGCGCGCGGCGCTGGTGGACCGCATGTTCCACGCCGTCCAGCTTGCGTTCCGGCGCGTGCCGGCCTCGCTGGCGGTGACCACGCTGCTCGTGTGCGCCTTCTGGGGCATCGCCTCCGGCATCGTCGGCGCCGTCGTCGTGCTCCTGGGCGTCATCGCCCTGCGCCCGATGCTCAAGGCGGGCTACGACATCAAGCTCGCCTCGGGCGCCATCACGGCGGGCGGCACGCTCGGGATCCTGATCCCGCCCTCGGTCATGCTCATCGTCTACGCGGCCGTGGCGGGGCAGTCGATCGTGAAGCTCTACGCGGCGGCCATGCTGCCGGGCTTCTTCCTCACATTTCTCTATCTCGTGTACATCCTGGGCTGGGCGATCATCAATCCGAAGATCGCCCCCAAGCTGGCACCCGACGAGTACCGCGTGGCCGTCCCGCCCTACCTGGCGGCGCTCGAGCGAGGGCGCTCGCGACGCGTGGTGCCCGGCCTCCTCGCCGCCGCGTTCCGTCCGGCCCTCGCGCTTGGCGCGGGCTATCGGGCGATTGCTCGGGATCTGGCCGCCCTGTCGGTGCCGATCATACTGACGGTCGGCACCTTCGGCGCGACGTGGTGGTACGTCGTCGTCTACAACGCCCCCGAAGTCGTGGCGGCCACCCCGGCGCCGACCCCACGCCCGGCCGCGGTCGCCACCGCGCCGCCGGCCCCCCCGGCCGCCGCCCCGCGCCCGGTGAGCGAGGAGAAGCCTCAGCCGCTGGGGGTGGCCGGCCAGGCCGGGGCTCCGCAAGAGCTCGGTGCCGCGGGCG
>DASYTM010000147.1:0-19880 GCA_036002345.1 Candidatus Methylomirabilota bacterium
CGGCCCTCGCGGATGCGGACGTGCGCGCCCTCTTCGGGCCCAGCGAGGACGGCATGATGCGCCGCGTGTTCCCGGAGGGATCGGAGACGGCGCTCGCGGCGTATTTCGAGGAATTCACGCGGATGCTCCCGGCATGCGAGCCGCTCCACCCGGAGCTCCGCGCCGCGCTGCTCCTGCTCCGCGAGCGGCGGGTGCCGACGGCGCTCGTCACCGGCAAGGCCCGCGTGACGGCGCTGCTGTCGCTGCGTCACTTCGGTATGGAGGATCTCTTCGACGCCGTCGAAACCGGCTCACCCGAGGGCGGCGTCAAGCGGCCGGCGATCCGCGGGCTGCTCGAGCGCTGGCGCGTGACGCCCGCCGAGGCGATCTACGTCGGCGACGCCGCCAGCGACATGCTCGACGCGCGCGACGTCGGCGCGGTCGGCGTGGGAGCGGCCTGGTCCGGCGGCAGCGCGGCCGAGCTCGCGGCCGCGGGCGCCGGCCACGTCTTCACCGACCCGCGGGAGTTCCTGGGGTGGCTCCGAGCGCGGACGTGACCTGGGCGGCGATGAGCCGCGCGTAGAGCCCGCGCCGCGCGAGCAGATCGGCGTGCGAGCCGGCCTCCACGACGCGGCCGTGGTCGAGCACGACGATGGCGTCGGCCCCGCGCACGGTGGACAGGCGGTGCGCGATCACCAGCGTCGTGCGGTCCTGCTTGAGCCGGTCCAGCGCGGCGCGCACGGCCGCCTCGCTGACGGCGTCGAGATGCGAGGTGGCCTCGTCGAGGATGAGGATCGGCGCGTCCTTCAGGAAGGCGCGCGCGATCGCCACGCGCTGGCGCTGCCCGCCCGACAGCCGCGTGCCCCGCTCGCCGACGATCGTGTCGAGGCCGTCGGGCAGCGAGGCGACGAAGTCGGTGAGCGCCGCGCGCTCGACGGCGGCGGCCACCTCCGCCGCGCTCGCCCCCGGCCGCGCCAGCGACACGTTCGCGCGAAGCGTGTCGTTGAACAGGTAGGTGTCCTGGGCGACGAGCGCGACGCGCTGCCGGAGGTCGTCGAGGCGATACGCGCGCAGGTCCCCGCCGTCGAGCCGCACCGTGCCCTTGTCCGGATCCCAGAAGCGCAGGAACAGGTGCGCGATCGTCGTCTTGCCCGCACCCGAGGGCCCGACCAGCGCCACCGTCGCGCCGGCGGGGATCACGAGGCTCACGCCCGAGAGCGCGGGCTGCGTCCGCCCCGGGTAGACGAACGTGACGTCGTCCAGCTCGAGGGCGGGCGTGGCAGCACGCGCGGCGGCGACGGCGCCGGGGCCGTCCTGCACCGCCACCGGCGCCGTGTCGATCGCGTGGAAGCGCCGCGTGGCGCCGAGCGTGTCGGCGAGCTGGCGGCCGACCTGCGCGATCTCCCAGATCGGCACGAAGGCCGACATCGCGAGCAGCGTCATCACGGGCAGGATGGCGGGATCGAGCCGCCCCTGCACCACGAGGACACCGCCCGCGGTGAGGACGGCGAGCCCGCCGAGGCCGGTGACGATCTCGTGCAGCGCCGTCTGGAGCGTGAGGTCGTGGAGGAACGGCATGCGCGCGTCCAGGTACGCGCGCGCCAGGGCGGCGAACGCCGCCCCGCGGGCGCGCACGTGCTGGAACGCGATGATCTCGGTCAGCCCCTGGATCGAGTCCACGGCGTGGGCATTCAGCTCGCCCGAGAGCCCGCGCGCGTGGGCGGCGAGCCGGTCGATGCGCGCGCGCCCGAGCACGGGGCTCACGGCCGCGTACGTCAGGAAGGGCAGCACGGCCAGCGCCATCGGCCAGCCGGTGACGCCGAGTGTGACGAGGACGACGAGCGGGACGAGCACGGCCACGAAGGCCGGCGTGATCGTGTGGGCGAAGAAGTACTCGATCAGCTCGACGTCGTGGGTGGCGATGCTCACGAGGTCGCCGCTGCGCTGAGAAACGAGGTAGGCGGGGGCCAGCGCGTCGAGCTTGCGGAACAGCGCCAGGCGCAGGTCGGCGAGCAGCCGGTACGCCATGTCGTGGGCGAGCCACGACTCGAACCAGTGGAGCAGGCCCGAGAGCGGCGCCACGATCGCCAGCGCCACGAGCAGCCCGCCCACGGGCTCGCCGCGGCCGACGGCGCGCACGGTCAAGGCGCTCAGCACGCCGACGCCGACGAGGGCGGCGACGCGGCCGATGCCGAGCAGGAACGTCGAGCTGAGCCTCGCCCGGTAGCCGCGGACCATCGCCATCAAGATAGGAATCGCCCGAAGCCAGCCGAGCGGCGCCCGCTCGGGCGGCCGCGCATCCCCGCGATCCGGCGCCGCCTCGGCCGCCGGCGCCTCGACGGCGGCGAGCGCGTCGTCGGACACGGCCGCGCTGTCCGTGGCCTGCGCCGCCATGAGGCGCGCGTAGACGCCGTGCCGCGCCATCAGCTCGCGGTGCGTGCCGGTCTCCACGATGCGCCCGGCGTCGAGCACGAGGATCCGATCGGCGTTCACGACGCTCGAGAGCCGGTGCGCGAAGACCAGCGTCGTGCGCCCCTCCATCAAGCGATCGAGCGCCTGCTGGATGACGGCCTCGTTCTCGGCGTCCACGGACGAGAGCGCCTCGTCGAGCACCAGGATCGGCGCGTCGCGCAGGAGCGCGCGCGCGATGGCGATGCGCTGGCGCTGGCCGCCCGACAGCCGCACGCCGCGCTCGCCGACCACGGTCTGGTAGCCCTGCGGCAGGCGGGCGATGAATTCGTCGGCGTTGGCCGCTCGCGCGGCGGCGCGCAATTCCTCGGGCGTGGCCGCGGGCTTGCCGAGCCGGAGGTTGTCCTCCACGGTGCCGTGGAAGAGGTAGGTGTCCTGCTGCACGATGGCGATCTGCGCGCGCAGGTCGTCGAGCGCCAGCGTCCGCACGTCGCGCCCGCCCACGAGCACGTGCCCCGCTTGCGGGTCGTAGAAGCGCAGGAGCAGCCGCGCGATCGTGGACTTTCCCGACCCGCTCGCGCCCACGAAGCCGATGCGCTCGCCCGGCGCCACGCTGAAGGTCAGCCCCTGGTGCGCGGCGTCGCGGCCGCCGGGATAGGCGAAGGTCACGCTGTCGAAGGCCACGCTCGGCGTCAGCCGCGCGCCGCGCGCGGGCTCCCCCGCCTCGCGCACCATGGGCGTGGCGCGCAGGATCGCGAGAATGCCCTGGGCCGCGGACATCCCGAGCATGCCTTGATGGAGGAGCACGCGGAGCTCGCGCAGGGGCCGGAAGACCTCGACGCCGAGCATGAGGATCACGAGCAGGCTCGGCAGCCCGATGGCGCCGGTCTCGACGCGATAGATGCCGAGCGCCAGCGCGGCGACGGCGCCCACGGCGATGGCGGTGTCGGCGAGGCCGCGCGCGAGCACGTTGGAGCCGAGCACCCACATCGTGCTCTCGAAGAGGGCCTGGCCCTTGTCTTCGAGCAGGCGTCCGCGCGCGCCGCTCTGGCCGAAGGCCTTGAGCGTCGGCAGGCCCTGCAGCGTGTCGAGGAACTCGGCGCCGTACGCGGCGTACGCGCGGCTGCGCGCCAGGCTGTGCCGGCTCTCGTGCCGGTGCCAGAGCGCGGGCGCCAGGAGCGTGGCGACGGCGGCCACCAGCGTCACCGCCGCCACCGGCAGGTCGATGAATGCGACGAAGGCGAAGATGAGGACGGGCGTGAGGCACGCCACCACGAGCTGCGGCAGGTACTGGCCGAAGTAGACCTCGAGCTGCTGGATCCCCTCGACCATCGAGAGCACGACGTCGCCGGTGCGCGAGCGGGTGAAGTGCGCCGGTCCCAGCGCCGTGACCTGAGCGTAGAGCGTCTCGCGCAGCCGCGCCTGCACGCGCGCGGCCGTGCGGTGCGCGATCATCGTTCGCCAGTACTCCAGCGCCCCGCGCACCACGGTGACCGCCGCCACGAGAGCCACCGCGGGGAGCAGCGACGCGAGCGTCGGCCCCGCCAGCACGCGCGCGAGCAGCCAGCCGAGCAGGGCCAGCCGCGCGATGCCGGCGACGACGGCGGCGAGTCCGATCAGGACCGTCCATGCGATGCGCAGCCGGACGCCGGCCGTGAAGCGCCAGAGCTCGCGGCTCAGGTACACGGGAGCAGGCTCTTGACGACGTCGAGAACGGTGGCGCCCGTGCGGCAGTCACGCTCGCCCCAGCAGGCGCCCGGATCCAGGAGCACACCCTGCAGCCCCGCGCGCCGCGCGCCGAGCACGTCGACCGAATAGAAGTCGCCGACGTACGCGGCCTCGGCGGCCTTGACCCCGGCCCGCGCGAGGGCGCGCTCGAAGATGGCCGGGTGCGGCTTCTCCACGCCCTCCTCGGAGGAGTCGAGCGCGAAGTCCAGCAGCGGCAGCAGCTCGAGCCGCCGGAGGATCTCCTTGATGTAGCCGTTGGAGTTGGAGATGACGCCGGTGCGCAGGCCCGCCTCGCGGGCCAGCCGGAGCGCGGGCGCCGCAGCGGGCTCAGGCGCTGTCCACAGGCCGAGGGGCCGGTTGTAGCCGGCGCGCCAGTCCATCATGGCGTCCACGAGCGCTCCGTCGGTCACGCCGACGCCCTCGAGCGTGTAGGCGAAGTAATTGTCGTGGGTCGCGCGCGCCTCGGTGGACGCGGCTTTCGCCGGCGCGAAGGCCTCGGCATCGAGGCGCACGCGCGCCCGCCACTCCGCGCGCATGACGTCGTCGGCGCTCACGTGGACGCCGCGCGCGGCGAGCGCCGCCGCGATCGCGGCGTAGTCGATGCGCACGAGCGTGTTGCCGGCATCGAAGATGATCGCGCGGAGCGGCACCCGCCCAAGATACCACTTGACAGCGGGCCTCGTATTAGGTGACCCTAACGTCAGCATGAATGTCCACCTAACCTGGATCTCCTCGTGATCGTCTGTCTCTGTCGCGGCGTCTCGGAGCGCGTCGTCCACGAAGCCGTCGCCTCGGGCGCCGGAACGCTGCCGGAGATCGCGGCCGCGTGCCGCGGCGCGGGCATGGACTGCGGCACCTGCCAGGGCGCGCTCGCCGCCCTCCTCGCCGCCTCGCGGCGGGGTGTAGCCTGTGCGCTGACACCATAAGCCGCGTAACGCCGGCGCCCAGGGGGTCTCACGTGAAGGGCCACGAGCAGGTCATCCAGGTGCTGAACGACGTCCTCACCGCCGAGCTCACTGCCATCAACCAGTACTGGATCCACGCCCGCATGTGTGAGAACTGGGGCTACGAGCGCCTGTGGAAGAAGATCCGCGAAGAGTCGCTCGGCGAGATGAAGCACGCCGACCGGCTCGTCGAACGCATCCTCTATCTGGAGGGCGTCCCCAATCTCCAGAAGCTCGGCAAGGTCAACGTCGGGCAGATCGTGAAGGAGCAGCTCCGCCTCGATCTCGAGGTGGAGAAGTCCGCGGTCAAGTCGCTCAACGCGGGCATCGAGCTCGCGCGCAGCCTCGGCGACAACGGCACGCGCGAGCTGCTCGAATCGATGCTCGAGGGCGAGGAAGGGCACGCGAACTGGCTCGAGGCGCAGCTGACGCTGATCGAGCAGGTCGGCGAAGGCAACTACCTCGCTCAGCAGATCAAGCCCGCCGCCTGACGGCGGGCTCAGGGCTCGACGCGGAAGAAGAAATCCCCCTCCGTCACGTGGCTGTCGACGGAGATCACGCGCCACACGACGCGATAGCGTCCGGGGACGAGCGCGGGGAGCGACACACGCAGCAGCGCGGCGTTGCCGGGCTCCAGCGCGCTGTCGTTCAGGTCCACCCGCTTGCCCGCGCCGTCGAGCACCCGGACGCGGCTGTAGGCGGGCTCGAGGGCGCCGGTGAACCAGAGGCGGACGTGTGTGGGCGGCGTCTTGACGGTGGCGCCGACGCGCGGATCCGCACGATCGAGGAAGGCATGCGCGCCGGCACTCGGGGGGGCGAGCGCGAGCGCGCACACGAGCATGACAAAGGCCCGGCGACGCATGCCTCACTCTACCCTATCGCGATTGCGTGGGACCGAGCACGCCGTGGAAGGGCGTCCACGAGAAGATCTTCGGCGCGATGTCGTCCAGGTAGAAGTGGATCTGCCCGATCACGCCCACGTTCTTCCCGCTACGCGCGTTCATCGGGATCACCGCCTCGACCCCGAGCTGCACGTAGCGCCCGAACCAGATGATGCCGGGGTTGATCGTCCCGGTCACGCGGCCGTTGCCAGCCGGCGCGTCGAGCGGCGTCTCCATGACCACCTCGACGATCGGGATCATGCGGTTCAGCGGCGCCGGCAGCCCGATGTCACGGACGTAGGACTGGAGATACTGGAGGTTGTACTGCACCGAGAAGCCCCACTGCCCGACGGCGGGGTTGACCTCCCGCTCGACTTCGAGGCTTCCCTCCTCCTCGCCCTCCACCAGCCGCTTGCTGATGCGGCGGGTCGGAATCGCGACGCCGAACTGGCCCGTCACCGCCACGGGCTTCATCACGTCGAGGGCGGTGGGCAGGTCGCCGAAGCCCTTGCCGAAGAAGAGGGCCGGGGTGATGGTGTCGAACTTCTCGGCCTCCACCTTGCGCCCGCCGGTTCCGCCGACGTCCCACGACAGCCCGAGGGACAGCAGCGTCTCGTGCGCGTCACTCCTGAAGAACTGGTACTTGAGCGCGACCTCGAGGTTGTCGAAGCCCGTTACTGATTTGCCGCCGTCGGGGTCGAGCAATCGCCAGGCCCCGCCGAGACTCACGCCGAAGTTCGGGCTGAGCCGCTTCGAGAACTCCCCGCTCACCTCGGTCTCGCGGGTCGCCGGCCGCTCGCCCTCGGCCCGCCGCTTGATGTGAAGGATCGTCGGCAGCGACAGCTCGTCGGCGACGAACGGATCCTCCGTCGCCAGCGTCGCGGGGAAGAAGCGCTTGCCGGCCAGCCCGTGGGCGCCGGCGACATCGACCATCACCGCAAGAATGCTGAACAGGGACAGCAGGAGCGCGACGTGATTCGGACGCATGCGTGTCCTCCTGGGTGCGAGAGTCGTTCGAGACTGCGCGAACGGTCAGGCGGCGGAGGACGGAGGCGCGCGTCCACGATCGGGACGCGAGGCACGGAGCGTCGGCGCCGGCGTGGTGGCGTCGGCGCGGCGGTCATGGCCCGGCTCGGGCGCGACCGCGACGACGATCGCGGTCGTCAGGACGGCCGGGGCGTGCGTCGATCCCGAGGCCAGCGCGCAGGCGGCGGCGGCGCCAGGATCGTGGAGGTGGTGGACGGAGTGGACCGCGGCATCCACGCCGATGACGGCCGAGAGCAACGCGAGCGCCAGGCTGAAGCGGCGGCGTGAGCTGCCGGCGGCGATGAGCGCCGCGGCCACGACGACGACAGGCAGGAGCGTAGCCGGGGGCGTCCCAGCACGGCGAAGGGCCTGGATCATCGGTCCCGGCGCGGCCCTCGACGCCGCCGGGACCGCGTCGATCTTCGGAACCGGCTGGTCGGTATGCGCGCTCGCGGCGCCCACGGACAGGCAGAGGGCGCCGGCCGCGACCAGGGAGGCAGTCAGCACGCGCATGGTGGCCGACACTGTACCGCGAATCCTCGGCGTTGGTACCATACGGCGGTGCAGATGAGAACCTCGGCGTTTCGTGTGGCGGCGCTGGCGGCCTCGGCCCTGCTCCACGTCCTTCTGTATGGTGGGCTGACCCTGGCCCCGGCCTGGACGGCGCCTCCGCGCACGGGCCTCGTGGTCACCGAGCTGATCGTGACCGAGCCTCCGCGGCCGGCTGTGCAGCCTCCGCGGCTCGTCAGACGATCCCTCCCCCCCGCCACCTCGCAGCCCGTGACGCGTCGGGTGCAAACCGTGGAGCCGCGGAAACCCGAGAACGTCGAGCCGATCGAGCGCAACGTCCCCGAGCCGCCGATGGTTACCGCGCTCGAGCCCGCGCCCGCGGCGACCGACGCGGCATCGGCGCCGATTCCCATGGCACCGGACGGAACGCTGCCCGGGCTGCGTGGGGCGCCGACGCTGCCGTCGCAGCCCATGCCCGGACCGGCCGTGGCGGCGCTGCCACCCAACCCTTCACCGGCGGCGCCCGGCGCGCTCACGCACATGGCGATTCCGCGCGGCGGCTACCAGATCACGCCCTCGTATCCGGCAAGCGCGCGACGGCTCGGCATCGAGGGCACGGCGCTGCTCGACGTGTTCGTCGACGCCGACGGACGCGTCGGCGAGATCCGCGTGAAGCAATCGGCCGGACACCCGGATCTCGACCGCGCCGCGGCCAATGCCGTGCGCCGCTGGCGATTCGAGCCCGCGCGCCGTGGCGCCGAGGCCGTCGCGATGTGGGTCGAGCTGCCGGTCCAGTTCCATCTGCGCTGACATGCCTCGTCTCGTGTCCGCGCTGGCCATCGTTCTGGCACTCGGAGGCGGCGCGCTCGCTCAGACGCCGAGACCCCCCGCGTCGCCGAAGCCGATCACCATGGAGGAATTGCACCGCCTCGGCGGCGTGCCGCGGGGGTGGAAATTCACGCTGCCGGCCGGCGACGCGAAGATCGGCCGCGAGATCTTCGCCAAGCTCGAGTGCAACAAGTGCCACGAGATCAAGCCCGACTTCCCGCGGAGCGGCGGGACGGGCGACGTGGGCCCCGAGCTGACGGGCATGGGCGCGCACCACCCGGCGGAATATTTCGCGCAGTCGATCATCGATCCCAACGCCGTGATCCTCGCGGGACCCGGGTACGTCGGGCCCGACGGGCGCTCGATCATGCCCGACTATCGCGACAGCCTCACCGTCGCCGAGCTGGCCGACCTCGTTGCCTACATCAAGAGCCTCGGCGGCGGCGCGCACGATCACCATCATCATCACGACGCCAACGCACCCCGCGAGCAGACCGCCGGCCCCTACCGCGTTCGCGTGGAGTATCGCGAGCCGGGCGCCGGTCACGCTCACGGAGCGAAGACAGCGAAGGCCACCGGCCACCTCATGGTGTTCGTCATCGATACGGCGACCGGCGAAGCCGTGCCGTACCTGCCGGTCAGCGCGGCGATCCGCTCCGTGGAGACGCCGCCGCGCACGCTGCGGCTGGCGCCGATGCTCGGCGGCGCGGGCTTCCACTACGGCGCCGACGTCACGCTGCCCGACGACACCGTCAAGGTGACGCTGACCCTGGGCGCGGCGGCGCTCAAGGCGATGGGACCCGCCCCCGGACGCTTCGGCAAGCCGGTGACGGTGAGCTTCGACTGGGAGTGACCGAGCTCGGCCTCGTCGCGCGCTTCGTTCACCTGAGCGCCTCCGTCCTGATCGTCGGCAGCGCCGCGCTGGTTCTCCTCGCCGGCCGCTCCGATCGCCCGACCGCGGTCGCGTGGGAAGCGCGGGTCCTCGGTCTCACGCGTGGCCTGGTGTGGCTCGCCCTCGTCGTCGGCGTGGTGGTGCTCGCCCACCAGGCGGCGACGCTCGAGGGCCGCGCGGGGGCGGCGCTGGAGCCGCCGGCCCTCGCGCGCGTCGCGCTCGAGACCCGCTTCGGCCACGTCTGGCTCCTGCGCCAGGGCCTCCTGCTCGTCCTCGGCGTCTTCGTCACGCTGCGCTTCGACGTGCGCCGGGCGCTGGACTGGGGTGCCGCCCGCGGGGAGACGCTGCTGCTCGGCGTGCTCGCCCTGGCCGCGCTCGGCGCGGCCGGCCACGCCGCGGCCGTCGAGCCGTCGGCGGCCTCCGCGATGGCCGCCGACGTGGCGCACCTGCTCGCCGCCGGCGTGTGGGCGGGCGCGCTCCCCGCCCTCGTGCTGCTGCTGCGCGCGGCAAGCCGCGAGGCCGGCGCGGACGCGCGGCCGCACGCGGTGCTCGCCGTGCGGCGCTTCTCGCGCGCGGCGCTCGTCCTCGTGCTGACGCTCGTGGCCACGGGCGTGCTCATCGCCTCCATCCACGTCGGCTCGATCGCGGCGCTTCTCGGCACGCGCTACGGTCACCTGCTCCTGCTGAAGCTCGGGCTCGTGCTGGTCGCCCTCGGCGCGGCGGCGCTCGGACGGCGCCGCCTCCTCCCCGCCCTCGGCGGCGAGGCCGCGAGCGTCGGCCGCCCCGCGATGCGGCGGCTCGCCGGCTCCGTCGCCGTCGAGGCCGCGTGCGTGCTGGCCATCCTGGCCGTGGTCACCGTGCTCGGCGTCTCACCGCCGGGCCGTCACGAGCAGCCCGACTGGCCGCTCGGGTTCCGCCTCGCGTGGGCCACGCTCACCGGGACGCCGGACGCGTGGCCGTTCGTGCTGGTGGGCAGCCAGATCGCGGTGCTCGGCGCGGCCGTCGCCCTCTGCGCGCTGGCGCTGCGCGCCGCGCGGCTTCCGCTGCTGGCGGGCGGCGCCGTGCTCGTGCTCGGCGGGCTCGCGCTCGCTGTGCCGCCGCTCGCCACCGACGCCTATCCCACGACGTACCAGCGGCCGAGCATGCCGTACCAGGCGGGCTCCATCGCCGCGGGCGCGGCCCTCTACGCGCGCGACTGCGCGGCGTGCCACGGCCGCGCCGGCGCGGGTGACGGGCCCGCCGCGCGCGCCTTCTCACCCCCGCCGCCCGATCTGCGCGCGCATCACGCGACGCTCCACACGGCCGGCGACCTGTTCTGGTGGATCACCCACGGCCGCCGCGCCATGCCCGCCTTCGGCCACCTCGAGGCCGCCGACCGCTGGAGCCTGGTCAACTACGTGCGCGCGCTCGGTGCCGCCGAGGACGCGCGCCGTCTCAGCCCCGTGATCGAGCCCGAGCGCCCGCGCGTCGTTGCCCCCGACTTCGCCTTCGCCGTCGGTCCCACGCCGCCGCGCGCGCTGCGCGACTACCGCGGCGCGAGGATCGTGCTGGTCGTGCTCTACACCCTGCCCGCCTCGCGGGCGCGGGTCGCGGAGCTGGCGGGGCGCTATGATCTCCTCGTGCCCCTCGGCGTCGAGATCATCGCCGTGCCGACGGACGGCGCGCCCGACGCGATCAAGCGGCTCGGCGCCGATCCGCGCATCTTCTTCCCCGTCGTCACGGACGGCGCGCGGGAGATCGTGACGACGTACGCGCTCCTCGCCGCCGGGCCCCATGTCGAGTTCCTCGTCGATCGCCAGGGCTACCTGCGCGCGCTGGAAGCAGCGCCGCGCGGCACCGAGCGGCTCCTCGCCAACGTGCAGGCGCTGAACGAGGAGAAGGTCGCGGTCGAGCCCCCCGCCGAGCACGTCCACTGATGGCCGTCTGGCGCGTGGTGCTCCTGCTCAACGTGGCGCTCGCCGTCGGGCTCGGCGGCGGCTATGTCTGGTGGGGCCGCCAGGTCGAGAGCCTGCGCCGCGAGGTCGCCGAGGCGCGCGCCGCCGCCGCGCGCCCGCGCGACTATCACGCGGAAGGCGTGGTGCGCGCCGTCCTGCCCGACATCGGCGTGCTCGTGATCACCCACGAGGAGATCGCCGGCTACATGCCCCCGATGACGATGGGCTTCCGCGCGACGTCGCCGAAGATCTACCAGGCCGTCGAGACCGGCGACGCGGTCCGGTTCACGCTGGGCGGCACGCCCCCGAACCTGGCCATCACGGCCATCGAGAAGCTCGGGCGCTGATGCGGGAACTGGCGGCGATCGCGATCGTGATCGCGCTGAGCGCCGGCACCGCGTGGGCGGATCATCCCACCGGGCTGCGGACGGCCGGCTGGAGCCCGATGACGGCCGCGCTGGTGTTCGGCGGGCTGGCGCTGCTCGCGGGGATGCTCGTCGTCGTCATCGTCGCGCTGCTGAGCCGCCGCGAGCGTCCGCCGGAGCCGTCGTCCGACCGTCCCGAGCCATGATGCTGCGGCATCCAGGCGGCATGCTGCTCGTGGCCGGCGGCTGCTTCGTGGCGCTGGCGGCCGCGGCGGCCTTCAGCGTCGCGATTCCCGCCGACGCGGCCGTGCGCGGGGCACTCCTCGCCCTCGCCACGCCGCCCGTCGTCGGCGCCATGCGGATCGTCACGCGGCTGGGCCACGCGTGGTTCCTGGTGCCCGCGACGCTCGCTCTCTTCGTGGTCTTCCCCGCCACGCGAAAACGCTGGCCGCTGTGGCTCGGGCTCATGATCGTGGCCGGGCTCGCGGAGCCCGCGCTCAAGCCGCTCGTGCAGCGCCCGCGCCCCGAGGATCCCTCGCACGGCTTTCCGAGCGGTCACGCGACGGCGGCGGCGGCCTTCTTCAGCGCGGTGATCTACCTGGCCGGCGCCCTGGCGCCGCCGAAGCGGACGGTCGCGCGCGCCGTGGCCGCGCTGGCCATCGTCGCCGTCGGCGTGTCGCGCGTCACGCTGCGCGCGCACTGGCCCTCCGACGTGCTCGGCGGCATCGCGCTGGGCATGGCGCTCGCCGCGGCCGCAGCGCTGGTGGCCGACCGCCGCGGCTAGCCGGACGATCGGGGTGGGGGGCCATGTCGGGGCCCCCCACCTGCAACAATCCTCAGCGTCTTGAGCAGCCCGAGCGCCTCGTGGCTCAGCGCGCGCTGGCGCGGATGGATGACGTCGAGGCTCCGGCTGAGCGGCTCGGCGTCAGCGACCTCGATCCCCACGAGCCGGCGCCGGCGGATCTCGTTGACGACGGCCAGGTGGGGCAGGAACGCGATCCCCATGCCGCGCTCGACCATCCGCTTGGCCGTCTCGATCGTCTCGACCTCCAGCACCACGTTCGGCACGAGCCCCGCGCGCCGGAAGAGCCCGTGGCTGAGCGTCCAGTCGCTCGAGCCGCGGTCGAAGAAGATCAGCGGCTGCGCGGCGACGGCCTCCAGGGCCACGCGCCGCGTGCGGGCGACCTGCGAGTCGGGACGGGCCACCAGCACGAGCGGATCGTCGCGCAGGCTCAGCGTCTCGACCTCGGGATGGTGCAGCGAGCGGGCGAGGCCGATCTCGACCTGGCCGCCCAGCACCATCTCCAGCACTTCCTTCGAGTGGCCCGAGCGCACCGTGATCATGACCTTGGGGTGCGCGGCCTGGAAGCGCTTGAGGACGTCGGGGAGGAGGTAGGTGCAGATCGAGAGCGCGGCGGCGATCTGCAGCGCGCCGCCGCTGGCCGGCCGGAGGTCGTGGACGGCCTGCCGGGCCTGGGCCACCGCGTGCAGGAGCTGCTCGGCGTGCGGCCGGAAGGCCCGGCCCGCGGCGGACAGCGACAGGCCCGTCTGGCTGCGCACGAAGAGCGGAACCCCCAGCGAGTCCTCGAGGGCGCGGATGCGGGCGCTGACGGCGGGCTGGGTCACCCGGAGGGCGTCGGCGGCGCGCCGGAAGCCGCCGAAGGTGCCCACGGCGAGGAAGGCCTCGACCTGCCCGATCTCCACCCATTCACCTCTCTTATGGCCTGGTCCGACCCGATACGAACCGATTATACCCACCTGTGAAAGATCTTTCTGATCCAGAAACTTTATCGCCCCGATAAAAACAATGAGGTTGCCGCGGGCGCGAACGGACGGCACAGTGAGTGCAGGCAGTCATCGTGTTACTCGCGCACGACACGATGGAGGAATGACATGGACGAGCGATGCGGTTGCGGACACGAAGAGCCGGGCGCCCTGCTCGGCTGCCTGGACTGCGGGACGACCTGCTGCCGGGCCTGCGCCATTCACCTGGAGTCGGCGACCTACTGCCGCGCCTGCGCGGGGGCGCTGCTGGACACGGCGATCGTGCAGGCGGCCACGCCGTTCGAGCTGCACTGAGCCGCCGAGAGAGGGAACGACGATGACAACGGCCTGTCACTGCGGAATGACCACCGAGCCGGAGCGCCGGGCGCCCTGCGCGGAGTGCGGGACGACCGTGTGCGCCTCCTGCTCGCTCGAGTTCGACGCCACCACCTACTGCCGCTGGTGCGCAAGCACGACGGCGCTCAAGCGGTCCGCGTAACCCAAAGGAGATCTTCGCGATGATCGAGAGCAAGGGCAAGGCGTTCCGTCGGCTGCTCGCCGAGCAGCCCTACGTGTTCACGGGTGGCGTGTACTCGCCCCTCGACGCCCAGATCGCCGAGAAAGTCGGCATCAAGGCGATCTATCTCAGCGGCTACTCCGTGGCCATGGCCAACGGGTGGCCGGACATGGGCTTCCTGACCCAGACGGAAGTCGCGCGCATCGCCTCGATGGTGGCGAGCGCGGTGGACATCCCCGTCATCGCCGACGCCGACGACGGCTACGGCAACGCGCTCTCGACCATGCGCACGGTGCAGGAGATGATCAAGACGGGCGTGGCGGGCATCCACCTCGAGGACCAGCGCTTCCCGAAGCGCTGCGGCCACATCGCGGGCAAGACGATCGTCAGCCGCGAGGAGGCGATGGGCAAGTACCGCGCCGCCATCGACGTGCGCGACCGGCTCGATCCCGACTTCTTCATCATCGCGCGCACCGACGCCTACGGCGCGGTGGGCGGGAGCATGGAGGAAGCCATCGCGCGCGGCCGCATGTACGCCGACGCGGGCGTGGACTCCGTGTGGGCCGAGCTGTCGAACGCCTCGCGGGAGCCCGCCATCGAGTTCGCCGAGGCCATGCGCAAGACGCATCCGAACCTGCCCCTCTCGTTCAACTACTCCTCGTCCTTCAAGTGGTCGAGCGATCAGAACCCGCTCACCTTCAAGGAGCTGGGCGAGCTCGGCTACAAGTTCATCTTCATCACGATCTTCGCCGCCCACGCCGGCATGTACGCGACGTGGAACGCGATGGAAGAGCTGGCCAAGGATCAGGAGCAGGCCCAGTGGCGGCTGGAGAAGACCAAGGCCGGCCACCCCACGGAAAGCCACCACGTCATGGCCCGCGTGTCGCACTTCCAGGAGCTGGAGAAGCAGTACATCCCCGGCACCGAGGAGCGGATCAAGGGCTCGCACGGCTTCGACGACAAGCGCATGCACTAGGGATCGCGCGGAGTCCACGGCTCGCGTAGCATAGCGGGCCGTGGACTTCCGCTATGTGATCGTCGATGTTTTCACCGAGGTGCCGCTGGCGGGCAATCAGCTCGCCGTGTTCACCGACGCGCGGCTGATTCCCGCCGAGCTGCTCCAGCCGATCGCCCGCGAGATCAACTTCTCGGAGACCGTCTTCGTCTATCCGGCCGTCGCCAGAGGCGGCCACGCGAAGATCCGGATCTTCACGCCGTTCAACGAATTGCCGTTCGCCGGGCACCCGGTGCTCGGCGCGGCCTTCGTGCTCGCGGCGCCGCTTCAGCTGCCCGCCATCGTCCTGGAAACGGGCATCGGCCTGGTGCCGGTCGTGCTGGAGCGCGATGGGCCGCGAATCACGTTCGGCCGCATGACCCAGCCGCTGCCGACGGTGAGCGCGGAGCCCGCGGCCGACGCGATCGTCGCCGCGCTGGGCGGCGTGAAGCCCGTGCTGCCCGTGGAGCGCTACGTCAACGGGCCGACCCACATCCTGGTCACCGTCGGCTCGCCGGACATCGTCGCGAAGCTCGCGCCGGATCTCGCCGCGCTCGCGCGCGCGACGCCGGCCGGCGTCTCCTGCTTCGCGGGGCGCGGGCTCGAGTGGAAGACGCGCATGTTCGCGCCCGGCCACGGGATCGCCGAGGACCCGGCCACGGGCTCGGCGGCGGGCCCCCTGGCCTGCCACCTCGTGCGCCACGGCCTGGTCCAGCCCGGCGAGGAGATCCGCATCACGCAGGGCGTGGAGATCGGACGGCCGTCGACGCTCTTCGCGCGCGCGGGCGGCACGCGCGAGCGTATCGAGAGCGTGGAGGTGGGCGGCTGCGCGGTGACGGTGGCGCGCGGCGAATTTCGCCTACAATGACCGGCGCCATGGACACTCATCAGCTCACCCGTCGCGACCTCCTGAAGCTGGGCGCCGCCGCCGGCGTCACCCTGGCCGCGCCCGCGATCCCCGTCGAGGCGCAGACGCCCAAGCGGGGCGGCGTGTTCCGGATCCGCGGCGAGGACCCCGTCGGCTTCGACCCGCAGCTCGTGCAGTCGTACCGCACGATGACGAATCTCTCCTTCACGCACAGCCGGCTCGTGAAGATGAAGGCCGGCGCCGCCGTCGTGCCGGGCACGACGCAGCTCGAAGGGGACGTGGCGGAGTCGTGGACCATGCCCACGCCGACCACGTGGGTCTTCAAGCTCCGCAAGGGGGTGCGCTGGCACAACAAGCCGCCCGTGGACGGCCGCGAGCTCACGGCGGACGACGTGAAGTTCACCTACGAGCGCTTCCTGGCCCCGCGCAATCCGCAGCGCGGCCTACTGGAGCAGGTCGAGAAGATCGAAGCGCTCGACCGCTCCACCGTGCGCTTCACGCTGACCGAGCCCTTCGCATGGTTCCCGTACATCCTCGCCGGCACGAGCATGTGGCTCGTCCCCAAGGAAGCCGTCGAGAAGTTCGGCGACCTGCGGCGGCCGGAGGCGTGCATCGGCACCGGGCCCTTCATGCTCGAGCGCTACGAGCCCGCGGTGCGGCTGACCTTCGTGCGCAACCCGAGCTACTTCGTGCCCGGGCTGCCCTACGTGGACGGCGTGGAGGTGCGCGTGGACGAGGACCCGTCCTCGCGGCTGGCCACGTGGCTCTCCGGCGGCTACGACTTCGCGCCCGAGTACGACATGGTGGTGCGCCGGAGCGACCTCGACGTCGTCAAGCAGCGGAAGCCCCGGGTGCAGACGAAGGACTTCGTCTGGCTGGTGGGCGGCATCACCTTCATGAAGCTCGACCAGGAGCCGTTCAAGGACATCCGGGTGCGCCGCGCGTTCGCGCTGGCCCAATCCTGGAAGGAGATCCTCGAGACCAACGCGTTCTCGCAGGGCCACGGCGTGCCGAACACCGCGATCCCCGCCGCCTTCAAGGACTGGGCGCTGCCGATCAGCGAGCTGCCGCCGGAGGCGCGGCGGCTGCAGGAGCAGGATCTCGGCGAGGCCAAGAGGCTCCTCGCCGAGGCCGGCTACGCCAAGGGGCTCAAGATCCCCTACGAGACGACGCCTGGCTTCGGGCCCGACTACATGGACGCCGTGCAGATCGCGCTCAAGAACTGGAAAGCGGCGGGCGTCGACCTCGACGTGCGGCTCAAGGAGTATCCGGCCGGCGTCGCGTCGATCCTCGTCGGCAAGTTCGACCGCTTCGCGGGCTGGCTCTTCGGCGGCTGGGACAACCCCGACAGCTATCTGCACCGCTACAACTCGCCGGGGCAACCCACGAACGCCAGCGGCGTGAACGATCCGAAGTTCAACGAGATGATGCGCGCCCAGCGCCGGACGTTCGACGACGCCAAGCGCCGCGAGATCGTCTGGGACATCCAGCGGTACCTCGCGACGCAGGTCTATTACCTCTACGGCCCGTCGGCGTCGGTCGTCTCGGGCTGGGAGCCCTACGTGCAGAACTTCGGGCCGAACTTCGGCCACGACTATGGAGGCCGGCTGATGGTGGCCTGGATCGACAAGTGAAGCTCAAAGACAAGATCGCGCTGGTCACGGGCGGCGGCTCGGGCATCGGGCGCGCCATCTGCGAGCGCTTCGCCGAGGAAGGCGCGCGCGTCGTCGTCAACGACCTCCGCGCCGAGGCCGCCGAGGCCACCGCCAAGGCACTCGGCGCCGGCGCCCGGGCCATCGCCTGCGACGTCGCCGACAGCAAGGCCGTGACCGCGATGTTCGCCGCCGTCGATCGCGAGCACGGCCGGCTCGACGTCCTCGTCAACAACGCCGGCGTGGCCTGGGGCCCGGGCGACGACCGCTCGCTGATGACGAAGAAGGGCGAAGCGCGCCTCATGGAGATGCTCGGCGGCCAGGGCGTGCAGACGCACTGGGACGTCACCCAGAACATGAGCGACGAGGCCTGGCACCACGTGATCGGCGTGCATCTGCACGGCACGTTCTACTGCACGCGCGAGGCGCTCCGGATCATGAGCCGCCAGAACTCCGGCGCGATCGTGAACCTCTCGAGCGTCGCGGCGCTCATGGGGCTGGAGACCGTGCCCCACTACAGCGCGGCCAAGGGCGGCATCCTCTCCCTCACGCGCGCGGTGGCGCGGGAGGTCGCCTCCCGCAACATCCGCGTGAACGCCATCTGCCCGGGCTACATCGACACGCCGATGACGGCCTCGATCTCCGAGCTCGGCCGCAAGATGGTGCTGGGCCGCACGCCGATGGGGCGCGTGGGCGAGCCGCGCGAGATCGCGGCCACCGCGCTCTTCCTGGTTTCCGACGACGGGTCGTTCTTCACCGGCCAGTACCTGTCGCCCAACGGCGGCCTGTTCATCGGCGGCTGATGGCGCCGACCCGCCGCGACCTCGACGTGCGCGGCACGCCGGTGCAGATGCTCGCCGACGGCGCGGGATCCCCGCTCCTCTTCCTGCACGGCGCGGGCGGCGCCGCGCGCTGGCTCGAATTCCAGGAGCGGCTGGCGAAGTCGCACACCGTGCTGCTGCCGAGCCACCCCGGCCACGGCGGGTCGCCGGTGGCGGAGTGGATCGAGCACATCTCCGATCTCGCCTTCCACTACCTCGATCTCCTCGACGGCGAGCGCCTCGACCGCGTGCACCTGGTCGGCGCGTCGTTCGGGGGCTGGATCGCGGCGGAGATCGCGACGATGGCGTCGCATCGGCTCGCGTCGCTCACCCTGATCGATCCCGTCGGCATCAAAGTGGACGGCTGGATCTACCCGTTCCTCTTCGGCATGGACATCCCGGAAGTGGTGCAGACCGTCTTCCACAACCCGATGGCCGCGCTCGCGCTGGCGCCGCCGGATCAGTCGCCGGAGACGCTGGCGCTCCAGTACCGGCAGGGCGCGGCGCTCGCGCGCGTGGCGTGGAACCCGTACCTCTACGACCCGCTGCTGCGCCGGCGGCTCGCGCGGATCACGGCGCCGACGCTGCTCTGCTGGGGCGCTCACGACCGGCTGGCGCCGCTGAAGCCCTGCGGCGAGACGTGGCAGCGCGAGATTCCCGGCGCGCGGCTCCAGATTTTCGCCGAGTCCGGCCACGTGCCGCACCTCGAGGAACCCGGCGCGGTCGCCGAGGCCGTGCTCGATTTCGCGCGGCAGCGCAAGGGCGCCCGGTGAAGTTCTACTACTTCCACCTGATGCCGTACGTGATGGACCACGACGAGCCGTCGTCGTGGGTCACGCTCTCCAATTCCTTCTATGACCCCAAGCAGGGACAGGTCCTCTACAACCAGTACCTCGACCAGCTCGAGTATGCGGAGGCGCTCGGCTGGGACGGGCTCTGCGTGAACGAGCACCACCAGAACTGCTACGGCACGATGCCGAGCCCCAACGTGATGGCGGCCATGCTCGTGCGCCGGACCTCGCGCGCGAAGATCGCGATCCTCGGCAACGGGTTGCCGCTGCGCGAGAATCCCCTCCGCATCGCCGAGGAGGTCGCGATGCTCGACGTGGCCTCCGGCGGCCGCGTCATCTCGGGCTTCGTGCGCGGGATCAGCGCGGAGTACTTCTCCACCGGGATCAACCCGACGCATTCGCGCGACCGTTTCTACGAGGCGGCGGAGCTGATCTTGAAGGCGTGGACCGAGCCGGGGCCGTTCCCCTTCGACGGCAAGTACTACCGCTACCATTACGTGAACCCGTGGCCGCGGCCGCTGCAGAAGCCGCATCCGCCCGTGTGGTGCCCGTCGCAAGGCTCGACGGAGACGGTGGAGTGGGCGGCCGAGCGCCGCTTCCCCTACCTGATGGTCTTCACGCCGATCAAGCGCATCGCGCAGATCTACGGCGAGTATCGCGAGGCGTGCCAGAAGCACGGCTACACCGCCAGCCGGTACCAGCTCACGGTCAACTTGCCGATCGTGGTGGCCGAGACCGACGCGAAGGCCGAGGAGATCGCGCGCGCCAACGCGCTCTGGGTCTACAACGTCGGCCTGCGCATGCTGCCGCCGTTCTATCAGCCGCCCGGCTACACGAGCGAGCCCTCCCTGCGCCGCGTGCTGCAGAACCGGCCGAAGCTGCCGACCGAGCTGACGTTCGAGGACCTGGAGGAGGGCGGCTACATCATCTGCGGCAGCCCCGCCACCGTGCGCGACAAGCTGCGCGTGTTCTCCGAC
>DASYTM010000148.1:0-1597 GCA_036002345.1 Candidatus Methylomirabilota bacterium
GCCGTGATACTCGGCGGCCGCGACGAGCCCCTCGGCGGCCAGGCCGAGGGCGGCCGGCGGCCGCGTCTCCCAGTCGGCGCCGGGCACCGCGTTCATGCTGGTTACCGTAGCACGCGGCTCTTGTACAATGCGTGCGCCATGGCCCGGAACGGTCCGAAGCCCGCGCGAGGCACGAAGGTGGTGCTGCTGACGCCGGAGCGCATGCTCCAGCGCGCGTCACGGCGCTTCCTGACCGAGCGCACCACCGCCTGCGTGAAGTGCGGGAGCATCTTCGTCGACCACGAGCCCGCGTTCGTCCACTGCCGGTCCTGCGGCTGCATCGCGCGCATCGCCAATCGCTCGCTCCTCGAGCAGGAAGAGTTCGAGCTCCGCTCCGGCCTCCGCGTCGCATCCTGATCGACCATCTCTTCGACTTCTTCTGGCGGGTCGGGCACTGGAGCTACCTCCTCCTGTTCCTGGGCGCCGCGCTCGAGTCCGCGGCGTTCCTCGGCTTCCTCGTCCCCGGCGAGACCATCGTCATCCTCGGCGGTGTCCTCGCATCGATCGGGGTGCTGGCGCTCCCGCAGACGCTCGTGGTCGCCGTGAGCGGCGCGATCATCGGCGACAACGTCGGCTATTACCTCGGCCGGCGCCTTGGTCGGCCGTGGCTCGAGCGCCATCCCCGGCTGGCCGCCAGCCACGGCGGCGTCGTCGCGCGCGTGGACGAGCTGTTCGCCCGCCACGGCGGCAAGGCCATCCTCATCGGGCGGTTCGTGGGCTTCCTGCGCGCGCTGGCGCCGTTCGTCGCCGGCGCGTCGCACATGAGGTACCGCACGTTCGTCGTCTACAACGCGATCGGGGCCACGGCCTGGGGCGTCGCGTTCGTGCTGCTCGGCTACTTCCTCGGGGAGAGCTGGCCGGTGGTGGAGAAGTGGCTCGGCCGGGCAGGGCTGGTGCTGGGCGCCCTCGCGATCATCGCGACGTGGCTCTGGCTCCGTCGCCGTCGGAAGAGCGCGAAGCCGGCTCCGCCGGCGTAGCGCTCAGGAGGGTTTGGGGGGTGCGCGTCTCGTGCACCCCCCATGTCGCGTTCAGAATGAACGCGTAGTCGAAGGCGACCTCGCGGAGTACATCGTAGCGGCCGGAGGGGCCGCCGTGCCCGGCGTCGAGATCGATCTTGAAGAGCAGCGGGTTCGGGTCGCGCTTGAGCGTGCGCAGCTTCGCCACGTACTTCGCCGGCTCCCAGTACATCACCTGACTGTCGTTGTACGACGTGCGCACGAGGATGGCGGGATACGGGCGCGCGGCCAGGTTCGTGTAAGGACAGTACGATTTCATGTACGCGTACTGGTCGGGCAGCTTCGGGTTGCCCCACTCCTCGAACTCGCCGACGGTCAGCGGCAGCGACTCGTCGAGCATCGTGTTGATCACGTCGACGAACGGCACACGCATGACAGCCGCCCCACACAGGTCGGGGCGCAGGTTGAGCACCGCGCCGATGAGGAGCCCGCCCGCGCTCCCGCCCTCGATCACGAGCTTCTCCCGCGCGGCGTAGTGTTCGGCGACGAGGAAATCCGCGGCCGCGATGAAGTCCGTGAAGGTGTTGCGCTTGGCCATCATG
>DASYTM010000149.1:0-12288 GCA_036002345.1 Candidatus Methylomirabilota bacterium
TCATTCGATGGACCCCCCGGGCGGTACCTCACGCCGGCGCCTTGCGGCTTTCACCCGCGCGCGGCCCGTGCGATCATCGCGCGTCGGCGCGCCGTCCGCACCGAGTTCCGAGGCCACGAACGGGACAGGACGAGCCATGACGATCACGCGCCACAACATCGGTCCCCGGATGAGCCAGGCCGTCGTGCACGGCAACACCGTCTACCTCGCCGGCCAGGTCGCGGGTGACGAGCCGACGACGAAGGCGCAGACCGAGACGATCTTGAAGAAGATCGACGGCCTGCTCGCGGCCGCCGGCACGAACAAGGCGAACCTCCTCTCGGCCACGGTCTACCTCGCCGACATGAAGACCTACGACCAGATGAACGCCGCGTGGGACGCGTGGGTGGATCCCATGAACACGCCGGCGCGCGCCACCGTGGAGGCCAAGCTCGCGCAGTCGAAGTTCCTGGTCGAGATCATGGTGGTGGCGGCGATCTGAGATGGGACGAGCGGGCCTCGCCAGCGCGACACGGCGGTGGCGAAAAGGTTCGCTAGTTCGTGGACCTACGTATCCAACATTCGGGCCCCGGCCGTTCCGCAAACTTCCGGAAAATCGTCGATCTTCCCCTGGCAGGTGCCGTGCTTCGCTTCCTTCGCCGATGAGCATCTGCGCAAGGTGTCTGGAACCCGAGGAGACGGCGACCGGCGAGCCGGCCTCCAGCCTCGCGTTGTGCCCCGAGCACACCCTGGCCGTGCTCGTGGACGTCCGCCGGCATCTGGCCACGACCCTCGTGTCGTTGGAGCGCGCCGCCGACCGTCTGACCCGGACGGTCGCGCCGCGCTCGGCAATGGATTGAATGACGAACATGGAACGCTGCTGGATCTGTGACGAACGCCTGCTCCGTGACGCAACGACGCGCGTGATGCCCGGCACCGGACTCTCCGTGCACACGCGCTGCTATGAGGCCGAAAACGGGCTCGCGCAGCGCGCGACGCGCCAGCCCGCGCCTATCCCCGCCTGAACGGCCAGAGGAGCTGCGCGCCGTAACCGCGCGGCACGGGATTCCCCCCGATCCCATAGGCCGCCGGAAACTCCTCCGGCACGTGGTACGTGCCAAAGACGCGATCGATGACCGGCAGGTGGATCGCGAAGTTCTTGTCCACCGGCGTCGTCGCGTGGTGCCAGTGGTGGAACTTCGGCGTGCCGACGATCTGCTCGAGGATTCCGAAGCGGAAGCGCACGTTGGCGTGCACGAACACCGCGTGGAACGAGACGAACACCAGATAGGCGTACACCGCTCCCGGCTCGAACCCCAGCACGTAGAGCGGCACGAAGGCCAGCGCGCGCGTCACCACCACGTCCACGAGGTGCATGCGCGAGCCGGCCAGCCAGTCCATCGCCTCCGACGAGTGGTGCACGGCGTGGAAGCGCCAGAGGAACGGCACGGCGTGGACGAGCCGGTGCACCGCGTACTCCGCCAGGTCCGCCACCACCACGATCTCCACGAACTGGAGCACCACCGGCTGCGACGCGACCGCGTCCTGGATCGCCGGGTGCACCGCCCACTTGAAGAACAGCGCGGCGGGCACGAGCGTGAGCAGCACCGTGGCCTGCACGAGGAGATGGCTGACCCCGAAGTGCAGGAGATCGGTGAGCCACTCGGGGCGGAAGATCGGCTGCTCGGGCAGCCGCGCGAACAGGCGCTCGAGCGGCACGAACAGCATCGCCAGCACGAGGATGTCCACGAGGAACCAGTCGAGGCCGAGGAAGCGCGGCGACTCGAGCGAGCCCTTGATCGGCACCTGCGAGCCGCCGAAGAGCGAGGCCGCCACCACGCAGCCGATGGCCGTGAGCCCGAGCGGGCCGCGCCGGCTCAGCATGATGGAGAGCACGCCGAGGCCGAAGGCCGCGACCAGAAACAGGTGGATCAGGAACCGGAAGAGGTCCAGCGGATAGTAGCCGCGCGCGTCCGGCGTCGTGAGCAGCGCGGGATAGCGCAGGCACAGCACGCCCCCCGCCGAGAGCACGCCGAAGGCGACGGCGAAGGCGCCGCTGATGAACCCGCCGCCGAAGCGGGTGTCGTAACCGAGCGGACGCTCGGCTAGCTGCACGCCATCCGGGCTAGTTGCACGCCTCGAAGAGTCCGGCCGCGCCCTGGCCGCCGCCGATGCACATCGTCACCACGCCGTAGCGCGCCTTGCGGCGCTGCATCTCGTTGGCGATGGTGCCGACCATGCGCGAGCCCGTCATCCCGAACGGATGCCCGATGGAGATCGAGCCGCCGTTGACGTTGAGCTTCGCGAGATCGAGGCCGAGCCGGTCGCGGCAGTAGACGACCTGCGAGGCGAACGCCTCGTTCAGCTCCCACACGTCGATGTCCTTCACCTCGAGGCCGTGGCGCTTGAGGAGCTTCGGCACCGCGTACACGGGACCGATGCCCATCTCGTCCGGCTCGCAGCCCGCGATGGCGAAGCCGCGGAAGATCAGCTTGGGCTTGATGCCCAGCGCCTTGGCGCGCTCCATCGACATCAAGAGCGTGGCCGAGGCCCCGTCGGAGAGCTGCGACGAGTTGCCGGCGGTGACGCTGCCGTGCTCCTTGTCGAACACCGGGGGCAGCTTCAGCAGGCCTTCCAGCGTGGTGTCGCCGCGGTTGCACTCGTCCTTCTCGACGTAGTACGGCTCCTCGCCGGCCTTCTCGCCCGTCTTCTTGTCGAGCACGGCGCGCGTGACGTGCATCGGCGCCAGCTCTTCCTTGAAGAACCCGTCCTGCTGGGCGCGCGCCGTCCGCTGCTGGCTCAGGAGCGAGTACTCGTCCTGCGCCTGCCGCGTGACCTTGTAGCGCTTGGCCACGGTTTCCGCCGTGTCGCCCATGGTCATGTAGATCCCGGGCAGGTGCTCCTTCACCCAGGGGTTCGGGCTCGAATCCCGCTGCATCATCGTGATCGACTCGACGCCGCCGCCGAAGACGACATCGGCGCCCTCGTTGACGATGTAGTTCGCCGCGATGGCGATGGCGTTCAGCCCGGACGAGCAGAAGCGGTTGATCGTGAGGCCCGCCACCGACACCGGCAGCCCCGCGCGCATCGCCGCCACCCGTGCGATGTTGTGGCCCTGCGAGCCGTGCGGCTGGCCGCAGCCGAGGATCACGTCCTCGACTTCCTTCTTGTCGAGCTGCGGCACCTTGCCCAGCGCGTCGGTGATGCAGTGCGCGGCGAGGTCCGACGGCAGCGTCATGTTGAACGAGCCGCGGGCGGACTTGGCGAGCGGGGTGCGCGAGCTGGCGACGACGACGGCCTCTCTCATGGCGGTTCCTTTCGTCCGGGAGGGTGGCCCTGATAGTAACATCGGCCTCGCCTCGCTGGCATTTCGCTTGCGGTGCGAGCGGTCATGGTGTGGTGGCTCGCGCTGGCACTGATCGTGATGACCGTGATGAACTGCAACCGATCGCAGCCCGATCCCGCGGCGAGCCCGTCGAGTGCCCCGCGGGACTGGGGGCTGCGCCACGGCTACGAGTCCGGCGCGCCGACGGCCGGCACGCCGCAGCAGCAGACCCCGAGTCAACAGGGCCAGGGGCCCGCGACGCCGGCGGAGCCGGAGCGGGCCCCGCGGCGCTAGGACGCTACTTCGCGCCGGGCGGCGCGCCGGCCGCGTAGCTGGCCGCGATGTCCTTGCTGACGTCGCGCTGGAAGGTCGGCGACATCACGATCTCTTCGATCACGGTGCGCTGCGGCATCGTGCAGCACGTCATGATCGCGCGCGCGACGTCTTCCGCCTGCATCATCGTGGACCGCGCCTGGGCGTCGGGCGGCAGCGGCCTCTTGTCGAGGATGGGCGTGTCGACCTCGGCCGGGAGAATGGTGGTGGCGCGGATGCCCTTGTTCCGCAGCTCGGTGTGGATCGCCTGCATCATCGCCCGCGCGCCGGCCTTGGCCACGCCGTAGGCGGCGCCGGAGAACCCACCCGGCCGCAGCGCCGCCATCGACGCCACGGTGATCACCGTGCCGGCGCCGCGCTCCAGCATCGATGGGAGCAGCGTCTGCGTGAGCGCGTAGACGCCGGTGGTGTTCACGCCCAGCACGGCGTCCCATTCGTCCTGGCCGATCCAGCGGATGCTCCGCGCGAAGCTCGACTGCCCGGCGTTGTTGATCAGGATGTCCACGCCGCCGAGCGTCTTCACGGCCCAGTTCCCGAGCTCGCGCGCCTCGTTGGGCTTGGTCAGATCGCAGGTCTTCAGCACCGCCGTCCCCTTCTCGCGCTGGATCTCGGCCGCCACCTGCTCGAGCGGCTCCTTGCGGCGGCCGGCGAGCGCGACGCGCGCGCCTTCGGCGGCGAGCATGAGGGCGGTGCAGCGGCCGATGCCGGTGCCCGCGCCGGTGACGAGCGCGATCTTACCTTCGAGTGTCTTCATGGGCTCTCCTCGGGCGGGCGGACTAGGGGCGCGGCAGCCGCGAGGCCTCGGCGCAGGCGCGCTCGACCTCGTCGATGGTCTTGGGCGTGCCGGCGGTGAGGATCTCGCGGCCGGCGGCGGTGATGAGCACGTCGTCCTCGATGCGCACGCCGATGCCGCGGAACTCCTTCGGCACCGCGTGAGTGACTTTCGGGGCCTTGGCTTTCTCCTCTTCCTCGAGCTTCTTGGCGGCGGCCATGCCCAGGCGGTAACGGCGCTCCCACTGCTCGTCCTCGCTGTATTCCCGCAGCCAGTAGGTCACGCTCTCGCGCTCGGGATCGATGTAGAGCCCGGGCTCCACGGTGAAGACCATGCCGGGCTCGAGCGCGCGGGAGGCGCCCTGCATCCGGTAGTCGCCGACGTCGTGAACGTCCATGCCGAGCCAGTGCCCCGTGCCGTGCATGTAGAACTCGCGGTAGTGGTGCATGGCGAGCGAGTCGGCGACGTTGCGCGGCAGGAGCCGGAGATCGACGAGGCCCTCCGTCAGCACGCGGCGCGCGACATTGTGAACGGCTTCGTATTTCACGCCCGTCTTCGCGGCCTCGATGCCCGCGAGCTGCGCGCGCAACACGACCTCGTAGATCGCCTTCTGCGGCTCGCTGAAGCGGCCGTTGACCGGGAACGTGCGTGTGATGTCGGCGGCCATGTAGCCGTACTCGCAGCCGGCGTCGATGAGCAGCAGATCGCCGTCGCTCATCAAGCGATTGTTCTCGACGTAGTGCAGGATGCACGCGTTGGCGCCCGAGGCCACGATCGACGGGTAGGCGTTGCGGGAGGAGCCCTGCACGCGGAACACGTACTCCAGCGCCGCCTGCACCTCGTACTCGTGCATCCCGGGCGCAGCAAAGCGCATGGCCTCATGGTGGGCGTCACGGCTGATCGCGCACGCGCGGCGCAAGCGCGTCAGCTCCGCCTCCGTCTTGCGCAGGCGCAGGTCGTGCAGCAGCGGCCCGGGATCCTCGATCCGCACCGGCGCGGTGAAGCCCCGCGCGCGCGCGCCGCGGAGCTCGGCCACCAGCCGCGTGATGCGGCCGTCGAAGTGGGGGTTGCCGATCCGGTAATAGAGGGCGGGGCGCTCGACGGCGTACTCGCGCAGCTTGGCGTCGAGCTGGTCGATCGTGTACGCGGCGTCGGCGCCGTAGGTGGCGATGGCGCCCTCGGTGCCCGCGCGCCGGCCGTTCCAGATCTCCATCTCGCGGTCGCGCGGGCGTACGAACAACACGAAGCGTTCCTTGGCGTGAGCGGGGTTGATGACGGCGACGGCGTCGGGCTCGTCGAAGCCCGTGAGGAAGAAGAAGTCGCTGGCCTGGCGGAACTCGTAGTGCACGTCGCCGTTGCGCAGGCTCTCAACCCCGCCGGGAATCACGGCAAGCCCGTCGCCGATCGCGGCGGTGAAGCGCTGGCGGCGCTCGAAGAAGGGGGCCAGGTCCGGGCTCATGCCCTCTTGATACCATAACGGGGCATCCGATGACCCGTCTGAGCGTGCTCGATCAATCGCCCGTCCGGAGCGGCGCCCAGCCCGTCGACGCGATCCGCGAGACTCTCGCTCTCGCCCGCCGCTGCGACGAGCTGGGCTACACGCGCTACTGGCTCGCCGAGCACCATTCCTCGGCCGGGCTGGCCGGCTCGGCGCCGGAAGTGTTGATCGCCCAGGTGGCCGCGATGACGTCCGGCATCCGCGTGGGCTCGGGCGGCGTCATGCTCCAGCACTACAGCGCGCTCAAGGTCGCCGAGGCGTTCCGCGTGCTGGAGACGCTCCATCCCGGCCGCATCGATCTCGGCATCGGCCGCGCGCCGGGCAGCGATCAGCTCACCGCCCGCGCGCTCGGCGGCAGCGGCGCGCCCGAGTACTTCCCCCAGCAGGTGCAAGACCTCCTCGCCTTCGTGCACGGCGAGTTGCCGCCCGAGCATCCGTTTTCGAAGGTGCGCGCGATGCCGACGGGCCCGACCGCGCCGGAGCCGTGGCTGCTGGGCTCGAGCGACCAGTCCGCGGCGCTCGCGGCGCACTTCGGCGTGGCGTTCTCGTTCGCGCACTTCATCAACGCCGAGGGCGGTGCGGAGGTCACGCGCGCCTACGCGCGCGAGTTCAAGCCCTCCCCGTGGCTGGCTGCGCCGCAGGCGAGCGCCGCCGTGTTCGTCGTGTGCGCGGACACCCACGCCGAGGCGGAGCGGCTGGCGCAGAGCCGCGACCTCTTCATCGCGCGGCTCTACACGGGGCGCGGCGGCCGGTACCCGACGGTCGCCGAGGCGGAGGCGCACCAGTACACGCCGTGGGAGCAGCAGATCGTCGAGCACGCGCGCGGCCGCCGCGTGGCCGGCACGCCTGCCGAGTGTCGCGAGCGCCTGGAGGCGATGGCCGCCGACTACGGCGTGGAGGAGATCGTGGTCGTGACGATCACCGAGACGCCCGAGACCCGCCGCCGCTCGTACGAGCTGCTCGCGGAGGCCTTCGCGCTCCCGCCGCGCTCCGCCTAAGATAGGGCCATGTTCGAGGTGGAGCGGGCCGTCATCGGCATCTACACGGGGCGCGAGGACAACGTCTTCTGGCGACGGCTCCCGAAGGATGCGAAGACGGGCATCGAGACCGCGGGCAATCCGATCCGGCGCCTGACCGGCGCGATCCACGTCTACGGCGGCGACTTCTTCGGCGTTCCGCGTAGCGAGTGGGACCCCGAGGACCTGGCCGAGCGCCCCTACGACATCGAGAAGACGATGGCGCTCTTCGAGGAGTCGAACCGGCTCTACCCGCCGGAATGACGGGCGGCGATGCGTGACGTCCTGCCGGCGCTGCTCGAGCAACGCCGGCACCAGTCCCGCACGATGCGCGCGCGGCGGATCGTGGTCCTCGTCGTCGCCCTCGTGGGCGCGGGCCTGGCGGGCCTCGGTGTCTACGCCGCCGTCGCGCTGTGGGGCGAGGGCCTTCGGCCTTCGACGCTGACGCTCATCGTGCTGGCCTACGGCCTGCTGATCTTCGGCGGCGCACTCGTCGCGCTGCTGGTGTGGTCGGTCGCGGCGCGGTGCCGGATCGTTCCCTACTTCGCGCGCGAGATGGGGTCGTACCCGGGCGAGACCTCGGTGGCATTCGGGCGCGGGCACGACCTCTATCGGGAGAGCGCGGCGCTGGAGCGCCTCGCCGTCACCCTCGGCGTGAGACCGCTGTCGGCATTCGGCTTCGGCGACGACCTCTATGCCCAGCCCGTGCGCTGGTCGCCCGCGTCCGACGGGCTGCGAACCGTCGGCGCCCTGCGCGGCCACCCGTCGGTGAGCCCCGGCGTCGCCGGCGATCTCGACGCGCTCGCCGCGACGCTGCGCATCGCCGCCGACCGGAACGTCGAGTTCGCGCTCCTGCTGCGCGTCGGCGGCGGCGATCTGCAATCGGCGGCCGTCTTCGAGCCGCGCGCGCGCGCCGGCCGCTTCTGGTGAGCTAGACCCGCCGCGCGTCGGGACGTCCAAAGAGTCCGTGCGGGCGCACGAAGAGCGCGGCGATCAGCACGAGGTAGGACGCGATGTTGCTGAATCCCCCGCCGAGGAGCGGGTCGAGATAGCCGGCGGCGAGCGATTCGAGCACGCCGACCAGGAGCGAGCCGACGATGGCGCCCGCGATGCTGTCGAGCCCGCCGATGATGACGATGGGGAACACCCGCAGCCCGACCAGCACGACCCCGAACCCGCCGCCCGCCACGAGCGTCCACAGCGTCCCCGCCACCACCGCCAGCGCGCCCATGAGCATCCAGGTGATCGCGAAGTGCCGGTGCAGATCGATGCCCGCCGACATCGCCGCCTGCTGGTCGTCGGCGATCGCGCGCAGCGCGAGGCCGGTGCGTGAGCCGTGGAGGAGCCACGCGACGACGGCCGTACAGGCCGCCGCGACGACGGCGGCCACGAGCTTGTCGGCGGCGATCGGCACCCCGCCGAGCACGAGCGGATCCGCGAGCGCGGGCACGCTGATACGCGCGGGGACACCCGCGAACGCGAACGGGGTGGCGCCGCGCACCAGCGCGCCGAGCCCCAGCGTCACCATGATGACCGAGATCAGCGGCTGGCCCACAAGGCGCCGGAGCACCACGCGGTTGAAGGCGAGGCCGAGCGCCGCCATGCCCGCGCCGCCGGCGACGAGGGCGGCGGGGAGGCCGAGGCCGAGCGAATACACGCCGAGCGCCACGAAGCGCGAGGCGAGCATGACCCACTCGCCGACGGCGAAGTTGATCATGCGCGAGGCGCGGTAGACGATCACGAAGCAGAGCGCGACGAGCGCGTACAGCGCGCCGGCGAGGGCGCCGTCCACGACGAGCGCCGCGAAGAACGTCACGGCGGGCTAGACCGGTCGCAGCGCCGAGTGCGGATCCTCGCCGGCGCGCAGCGAGATGGCCGCGCCCTCCTCGCCCATGGAGAGGCACTCGAAGAGGTTGCGGATGGCCTGGCCGAGGCGGTCGTGGCCAACGCCCGCGCGCTCGACAGCCTCCACGATGGCGCGCCCGAGCCGCGCAGCGCGATCCACCACCAGCGCCGCCTCCTCGGTGGCGGGATTCTCGCCCGTCTCGTGGTAGGGCACCAGCAGCCGGCACAGCCGGTGCGCCGCCGCGAGCGCCGAGGTGTCGGGATCCTGCTGCAGCCGCTGGACGATGCGTGCGGAGATGGTCGCGGCGTGCGGCAGGTCGAGCGGCAGGTCGAAGTGGGCGCCCATCGCGCCCGGTATAATGTCCCCACCGCCCCGCCAGCACAAGGAGAGACCCATGGCAGACGCCGTCATCGTGTCCACGGCCCGCACGCCGATCGGCCGCGCGTACCGCGGAGCCTTCAACAACACGCACGGCGCCGCCATCGGCGGCCACGTCATCAGCCACGCGGTGAAGCGCGCCGGCATCGAGCCGGGTGAGGTCGAGGACGTCGTGCTGGGCTGCGCGCTGCCGGAGGGCGCCACGGGCCAGAACATCGCGCGCCAGGCCGCCCTGCGTGCCGGGCTGCCCGTGACGACGGCGGGCACGACCGTCAACCGCTTCTGCTCGTCGGGCCTGCAGGCCATCGCCATCGCCGCGCAGCGCGTGATCGTGGACAAGGTCCCGATCATGGTCGCGGGCGGCCTCGAGTCGATCAGCCTCGTGCAGAACGAGCACATGAACCTGCACCGGATGCGCGAGGAGTGGCTGGAGGAGTACAAGCCCGAGATCTACATGACGATGATCGAGACGGCCGAGGTCGTCAGCCAGCGCTACTACATCACGCGCGAGAAACAGGACGAGTACGCGCTGGCGAGCCAGCAGCGGACGGCGGCCGGACAGAAGGCCGGGCGCTTCGACGCCGAGATCGTCCCGATGCCGACCAAGAAGGTCGTGGTGGACAAGGCGAGCGGCGAGACGCGCATCGAGGACGCGCTGCTCAAGCAGGACGAGGGCAACCGGCCCGACACGACGCTCGAAGGCCTGACCGCACTCAAGCCCGTGACGGGCGAGAAGGGCCACATCACGGCCGGCAACGCCAGCCAGCTCTCCGACGGCGCCTCCGCGTGCGTGGTGATGGACGCGAAGCTCGCGGAGCGCCGCGGCCTGTCCCCGCTCGGCATCTTCCGCGGTCTCGCCATCGCGGCCTGCGAGCCCGACGAGATGGGCATCGGCCCCGTGTTCGCCGTCCCGCGCCTGCTCGAGCGCACCGGCGTGAAGATGGATCAGATCGACCTCTGGGAGCTGAACGAGGCCTTCGCGGTGCAGGTGCTCTACTGCCGCGACAAGCTCGGCATTCCCATGGAGAAGCTGAACGTGGACGGCGGCGCCATCGCCATCGGACATCCGTACGGGATGAGCGGCGCGCGCATGGTCGGGCACGCCCTCATCGAGGGCAAGCGCCGCGGCGCGCGCTACGTCGTGTGCACGATGTGCATCGGCGGCGGCATGGGCGCGGCCGGCCTCTTCGAGGTCGCCTGAGCGTGGCCGGCATCACGCTCGCGCAGGCGAGCACGGTCGTCCTGGCCGCCATCGCCAAGGCGCGCGAGACGAAGTGCGCGCCGCTCGCCATCGCGGTCCTCGACGCGTGGGGTGCCTTGGGCATGGGGATGGGCACGCGCGCCTTCGCCAAGCGCGTGGCCGAGCAGCCCGGACAGCAGGCGTTCTTCGGCGCGCTCTACGCCGCCTCCGAGGGCCGCGTCTTCCCCGCGCCCGGCGGGGTGCTGATCCGCGACGGCGCGGGGACGCTCCTCGGCGCCATCGGGATCTCCGGCGACGTGTCGGACAAGGACGAAGCCTGCGCCCTGGCCGGCATCACCGGCGCCGGCCTCACCGGCGAGACGGGTTAGGCCGTCGCCGGCGGGCTACACCGTCGCCGGCGGGCTACACCGTCGCCGCTCACTTGGTCTTGTCGTAGCTCTTCGGGCTCGCCGACGGAGTGGAGGAGGTCCGGTTGCGGTCCGCCGCCGCGGTGCGCTCCCAGCGCGGCGCCGTCTCCAGCTTGGCCTGCTCCATCGTGGCCGTCGGCTTCTTGCCGTCGGCCGCCGGCGCGACCTTCAGCTCGGACCACGCCACCACGACCTTGCGCTCGCCCACGCCCATGAAGCCGCCGAGGCCGACGATGACGTGACTGATCTTGCCGCTCTGCGGGTCGATGAGGAGGTTGTCCACCTCGCCCATGTCCTTGCCCTGCTCGTTCTTGATGCGCATGCCGACGACGTTGCGCGACTCGAGCAGGTTCGCGTCGTTCTTCCACGCCGGGGGCGTGTCCTTGGCCGCCGCCGGCGCCTTGCTGTCGGGCGCCGGGGACTTGGGTGTCGTCGGCGTCTGCGCGGACGCCGCGAGCGGCGCCAGCACGAACGCCGGCAGGATGAGCGTCACGAGTAACTTTTTCATTGGCTGCTCCTCCCTGGGCGAATGATCGCCCCGCGAGGAGAGAGCAACGGCAATGCCGGTCAGCGCACGCGCGACTCCACGAGCCGCCAGCCCGCCTCGGCCAGCGGGCGGGCGCGCTCGCCGCGCTCGCGCGCATTGGGATCGTTGGCGGTGCCCGCGATGACGCGACCCATGATGCCCTGGGCGATGGCGGCCAGGCGGAACTCCACGAACGCGATGTAGAAGTCCCAGTGCTCGATGGCGGGCCGCTTCGTGCGGCGGCAGTAGGCGGCGAGATAGTCGGCCTCGGTGGGAATGCCGAGCTCGGCGAGCGGCGCGTCGCGCAGCCCCTCCCACTCGTTGCCGAGGTGGTACGGCATGCAGTTGTAGGCGAGGTCGGCGATCGGATGGCCGAGCGTGGAGAGCTCCCAGTCCAGCACGGCCACCACCCGCGGCTCCGTCTCGTGCATGATCATGTTGCCGGGCCGGTAGTCGCCGTGCACGAGCGTGGTCTCGGCGCTCGGCGGGATGTTCTTCGGCAGCCAATCCATCAGCCGCTCCATGGCCTCGATCTTCTCGGTCTCCGAGGCGCGATACTGCTGGCTCCAGCGATGGATCTGCCGCGCGTAGTAGTCACCGGGCCGGCCGAAGTCGGCGAGTCCCACCGCCTGCCAGTCCACCGTGTGCAGCCGGGCGAGCACGTCGTTCGTCGAGTCGTAGATGGCGCGGCGCTCGGCGGGCGTGGCGCCGGGCAGATTCGCGTCGCGGAAGATGCGCCCGTGCACGCAGTCCATCACGTAGAAGATCGTGCCGATGACCGACTCGTCCTCGCAGAGCAGGTACGGCTTCGGGACCGGCACGGTGGTGTGCGCGGCGAGGGCGGCGAGCACGCGGTACTCGCGATCCACCGCGTGGGCGGAGGGCAGGAGCTTGCCGGGCGGCTTGCGGCGCAGCACGTACTCGCGGCCGCCGGCCTCGAGGTAGTAGGTCGGGTTCGACTGACCGCCGCGGAACTGGCGCACGCCGAGCGGCCCGCGGAAGCCCTC
>DASYTM010000150.1:0-16722 GCA_036002345.1 Candidatus Methylomirabilota bacterium
CGGAGCCGGCGCCGCCGAAGACGACGAAGCTGCCCGCGCCCGAGATGCCGGAGCCGGCGCCGCCCAAGACGACGAAGCTCCCCGCGCCGGAGATGCCGGAGCCCGCGCCACCGAAGACGACGAAGCTCCCCGCGCCCGAGATGCCCGAGCCGGCGCCGCCCAAGACGACGAAGCTGCCCACGCCCGAGATGCCGGAGCCCGCGCCGCCGAAAACGACGAAGCTCCCCGCCCCGGAGATGCCGGAGCCGGCCCCCCCGAAGACCACGAAGCTCCCCGCGCCGGAGATGCCCGAGCCCGCGCCGCCGGCCGGCGAGCGGCCACCCGCGCGCGTCGCGCGGCCAGGGGGTGAGCCCCCGCCGGCCGTCGAGCCCGCGGCGAAACCACCGTTCGACCCGAACGCGGAAACGCTCCCCGCCCGACCGCGCGACGTGGCTGCCGTGGGCGCTCCGCGTCCCCCGGAGATCGTGCCGCCCGAGCGGGCCGGCGTGGTGCCCGGCGAAGCGGCGCCCCGACCCGTCGAACCCGCCGCGGCGGGGAAACCCGCGCGCGCGCCGCCCGCTCCCGGGGAACCCGGATCGATCCAGCGGCCGCTGCAAGGCAACGAGATCCTCGCGGACGCTCGCGACCTCACTGGCCGGACGATCCAGTTGCCGCCCTCCGCCGACGGCACGTCGCAGCAACCTCTCACGCTCGGGAGGCGACTCGGCGGCGACGGCAAATACGGATACGTCTACGCGGTCGAGGGCGAGGGCCGTGCGGTGAAGATCATCCACAACGCCAGCGGCGGCGGGGATTCGGTCAAGCGCCAGGTCGCGGGCTTCAAGGCCATCGAGAACAATCCCGACATCGCCGCGCCGCGCATCACCGCCTACAACGACGGAAGCGCGGGCCATCCGCCCTACATCGTCGTCGAGAACCTGAACGAGGGCGTCTGGAAGGCGAAGCAGGTGAGCTTCTACGACGCGACGAAGGGCCTGTCCCCCGAGCAGATCCAGGCCATGCGCGATCTCTACGGTGCCCTGGCCAAGTCCGACCACGTCTGGATCGACGGGCACGCGAACAACGTGTTCTTCTACCAGGAAGGCGGGCGGCTCAAAGCGGGCGTCCTCGACCACGATTACATCGTCCCGCCCAGCCAGCTCGCCGACGAGCAGATCATGAGCCAGGCACGCGCGAACTACATGGGCGGCCCCGGGATGCGCCCCGTCATCGACACGATGATGGGGAAACAGCCGAGCGCCCAGGAGATCATGGACGCGTTCGCGCGCCACCGCTTCGGCAACGCGCCGGAGCGGATTGCCGCCTCGACGCCGGCCACCGTGACGCCCACGTACGCGCGGACGTATCGCCTGCCCTACGCGGATGGCTCCGAGCAGGCCGGCGTGCTCGAGAAGCTCGGGGTGAAGGCCGAGTTCGCGCGGCGCGCGACCGACGCGATCCAGAAGGGCGTGCCCAGCGGCGACATGGACGCCATCCTGGATCGGCTGACCAGGCAGGCGCAGACCGTCGAGAAGAACCCCGCCCTCGACTATTTCGCCCGAAACGCGGCGCACAACGAGATCCTGGAGCGGGCGTACTTCGAGGTCGCGGAGCGCGGCATCAAACAGCAGGTGCCCAACGTTCGCCTGGTGTCCGCCGCGGCCGAGGCGCAGGAGGTCAACGCCGTCTCGCTGAAAGCGCTGCTGGAGTCGCGGGGCCAGGCGCAGAGCTGGACGCCCGAGGAGATCCAGCGCCTGGGCCAGCTCGGTCGGGAAAGCGACCTCGGCCGTTACTGGCGACGCATCGCGCCCGGCGAGGCGCGCGAGTGGGAGTTCTATCGGATGATCAGCGACCAGGAG
Organism: Candidatus Methylomirabilota bacterium; assembly: GCA_036002345.1. Classification (GTDB taxonomy): domain Bacteria; phylum Methylomirabilota; class Methylomirabilia; order Rokubacteriales; family CSP1-6; genus AR12. Next base: position 1,839 of record DASYTM010000150.1, read on the forward strand.
GCGAGCGCGATCCGCGCTGCGGCGGGCCGCACCAATCTCCGCGTAACGGGCGCGCCCCCGCCGGCGAGGTAGCTAACGCGCGGTGCCCTTGAGGCGGGCGGGCTCGGGGAAGTTGATGCCGGTCGGGGCGTTGGCTTCGAACGGGCTCCAGAGGCCGAGCTCTTTGCCGATGTCGCGGAGGGCGGGGAGCACTTCCTGGCCGAGCAGCCGGATGCACGTCTTACTGTCCTCGCTCGACACGAAGCCGTCGGATGCCCAGAAGCCCATGATCGACGGCCGCGTCTCCTCGAGCAGCCGCCGCAGCTTGGGGATGACCGTCTTCGGCGTGCCCGCCACGATCTGCTGATTGCGGATCTGGTCCTCGAACTTAGCGCCGCGCGGGTTCGAGCGCCGGCCCACCGCGTACTCGACGAACGCGGTGCGGTACGACGGGGAGAAGTAGCCCGACGGGCTCGACCACACCGGATGCGCCAGGCCCGTGAACTCGCCCTGCATCCACATGAACTGCTTGGCGTTGGCCATGGCCTTCTCTTCGGTCTCGGCGACGTGGCAGCGCTGCAGGTAGCCGCGGTACTCGGGCCCGCCCGCGTAGCCCGTCTCCTGCGCGACCTTGTCGTAGAGCTCCCAGATCTTCTTGGTGGCCTCGATCTCCGTGGAGAGCGCGATGTACGGATACCGCTGCTTGGCGGCCCACACGATCGTTTCCTTGCTGAGCACGCCCGGGATCCACACGCGCGGGTGCGGCGTCTGGAGCGGCACCGCCCACGGATTCACGACGCGATGCTGGTAGTGATTGCCCTCCCAGCGGAACGGCCCCGTCTGCGTCCACGCCTTCACGATCAGCGCGTGGGCTTCCTCGAAGCGCTCGCGGTTGTAGGCGGGGTTCACGCCGGCGGCGAGCTGCTCCTGGCCGCCGCCGCGCACGAAGCCGGAGACGAGGCGCCCGCCGGAGACCATGTCGATCATGGCCAGCTCTTCGGCGAGGCGCACGGGATTGTCGGCGAGCGGCAGCGGGTTGCCGAGGAGGACGAGCTTCACGCGCTTGGTGGTGGCGGCCAGGATCGAGGCGAAGACGTTGCACTTGGCCTGCATGCAGAACGGCGCGTTGTGGTGCTCGTTCAGCATGATCCCGTCGAAGCCGACCTCTTCCGCGAGGCGGTAGTGGTCGAGGTACTCGTTGTAGAGGCGGGTGCCCGCCACGGGATCGAAGTGCTTGTTCGAGAACATCAGCGCGGTGGCGCCGAAGTCGAGTCCCGCCTGCGCGTCGTACGCCGACATCGGCTGCTCGGTGAAGTACATGAGGTGCATCGGATCTCCCGTCAGGCCTCGGTGACGAAGCGGGTCACGAGTTGAGCGAGCTCGTCAGGCTTCTCCATGTCCACGAAGTGGCCGGCGCCCTCGACCACCTGCAGCCGCGCACGGGGCAGGGCCTTGGCGTACCGCTCGCCGCACTCCAGCGGCACGATGCGATCGTCGCGGCCCCACACCACGAGGGCGGGGACGGCGACGCCGCCGAGCAGGTGCGGCAGCGTGAGGCTATACATGTACGGCTTCCACGCGATGCGGAACGTCATCTCGCGGTTCAGGTCCCACTGCTCGAGCCGCGGCGTGGCCGTCTCGGCGCCGAAGAGACGGTCGTAGGCCGCCTGGTCGGCGAAGCCGCGGCGCACATAGTCGATGTAGGAGAGGAGCGCCTGGTCCGCGATCTCCCCGCGCTCGGGCTTGAGTCCCATCGCGCCCACCAGGACGAGCCGCTTGAACGCGCGCGGGGCCATCGTCGCCATCTCGGCGGCGATCCAGCCGCCGAAGCCCAGGCCGACGACGGTCAGGTCGCGCGCGAGATCGCGCTCGGCGAGGAGCCACTGGTAGACGACGGCGACGTCGCGCACGCTGCGCATCCAGTCGGGGCGCGAGGACTTGTCGTAGCCGGGATGCGAGGGCGCCAGCACGCTGGCGTGGCGCGCCAGCGCGTCCTCGAAGGCCGCGGGCTCGGGGCGGCCGATGTCGTGGTGGAGGACCAGCACGGGCGCGCCGGCGCCGCCGCGCACCCAGTGCAGATCGATGCCGGCGACGGGGACGGTCTCGGATTGCCAGACGATCGGGGTCGGGCTCATAGGGCTGGGATTCTATCAGCCGCGCGGGGCGCGGCGAATCTCGGCCGCGATCGAGGCATAGCCGGAGCGGAGCATGGCGGCGTCCGACGAGTAATTGATGATGGTGGCGCCAAGGCCGATCATCTCGCGCGCGCCCTCGAGGCTGTCGGTGATCATCGCCACGGCCTTGCCGTGCTTGCGCGCGGCTTCGACCAGCCGGCGCCGGTAGCCGTTGAGGGTGTCGCGCTGGGCGGGGGTGCCGAGGACGCCGAGGTTCTGGGCGAGGTCGGTGGGGCCGATCGTCAGCGCGTCGATGCCGGGCGTCGCCGCGATCTCGTCGAGCCGGTCGAAGGCACCCCTGGTCTCGAGCATCGCCGTCACGTGGACGCGCGCGTTGGCGGCGGCCATGTGCTCGGCGGGGCTCAGCGTCTCGTACTGCGTGTGCGGGCCGAACCCGTACATCCCGCGCTCCCCGAGCGGCGCGTAGCGCGTGCACGCCGCCACCTCGGCGGCCTGCTCCGGCGTGTCCACCTGCGGGATGTGCAGGTTCCACACGCCGGCATCCAGCAGCCGGGTGATCCACTCGCGGTTGCCCTCGGGCGGGCGCACGACCATGGGGAAGTCCAGCGCGCGCGCGAGGGTCGCCATGTCGGCCACCGTCTCCATCGAGAACGGCGAGTGCTCCATGTCCACGCGCACGAAGTCGAGCCCCGCCGCTTTGAGCAGCGTCAGCACCGCGGGCGTGCGAATCATCGTGACCCACGTGCCGAGCTGGACCTCGCCGCGCTCGGCGCGCTCGCGATAGCCGTTGGCGTTCATCCGCTGACGTGGGGGGCCCCGACATGGCCCCCCACACCCCCCAGCGCTCGGCCGCGCCCCGGCGAAGCCGTGGCGCGCCTCGGGTTCGACGCAGGAGGTCTCATCCGCTGACGCGCCGGATGCGGGCGCCCAGCGCCTGGAGCTTGTCCTCGATGTTCTCGTAGCCGCGGTCGATCTGGTCCACGCTCCGGATGATGGTGCGGCCCTCGGCGGCGAGGGCGGCGACCACGAGCGCCATGCCCGCGCGGATGTCGGGGCTCGGGATGCCGGTTGGCTCGCCGCGCAGGCGGCTCGGGCCGTGCACGAGCGCGCGGTGCGGATCGCACAGCACCACGCGCGCGCCCATGCCGATCAGCTTGTCCACCCAGAAGAGCCGGCTCTCGTACATCTTCTCGTGGAAGAGCACCGCGCCCCGAGCCTGCGTGGCCGTCACGAGCGCCACGCTCATGAGATCGGCGGGGAAGGCGGGCCACGGGCCGTCGTCGATAGTGGAGATCGCGTCGCCGAGATCCGGGCGCACGGCCAGCGACTGGCCCGCGGGCAGGACGAGGTCGTCGCCCTCGGCGCTCGTGCGCACACCGAGGCGTCCGAACACGCCCAGCGCCATGCGCAGGTGCTCGAGGCCGGCGTTCTTCACGGTGATCGCGCCGCCCGTGGCCGCGGCCAGGGCGAGGAAGCTGCCGACCTCCATGAAGTCGGGGCCGAGCGTGAAGGAGGCGCCGCGCAGGCGCGCCACGCCGTGGATGCGCAGGAGGTTGCTGCCGATGCCCTCGATGCGCGCGCCCATCGCGGTCAGGAGCTGACAGGTCTCCTGGACGTGGGGCTCGCACGCCGCGTTGCGGAGGATGGTGGTGCCCTCGGCCAGCGCGGCGGCCAGCACGACGTTCTCGGTGGCGGTGACGCTCGCCTCGTCGAGCAGGATGTCCGCCCCGCGCAGCGGCCGCCCGCGCAGGACGAGGCCGTCGTCCTGCTCGATGGCGGCGCCGAGCGCGTGCAGCCCGAGCACGTGGGTGTCGATGCGCCGGCGTCCGATCTGGTCGCCGCCCGAGCGCTCCACGCGCGCCTCGCCCTCGCGCGCCAGCAGTGGCCCCATGAGCACGAGGCCGCCGCGCACGCGCCGCAGCAGCGCGGGATCGGGCGTGGTGGTGGTGATGCGGCGGGCTCGCAGCGTCACGCGGTGCGCGTCGTGCCGGTCCACCTCCACGCCGAGCTTCTCGACCAGCTCGAGCATCGTGCGCACGTCGGCGATGTCGGGCAGGTTGTCGAGCCGCACGGGCTCGTCGGTCAGGAGCGCGGCGGCGATGAGCGGAAAGGCGGCGTTCTTGTTGCCGCTCGGCGTGACGGTGCCCTTGAGAGGCACCCCGCCGTCGATGACGAACTCGTCCATGGCCACGACGGTGCTATGGTACGCCATGGCCGACCGCTTCCGGTTCCTGCACATCACCGACACCCACGTCATCGCCGGCGGCAAATGGCCGCTCCGCACCGGTGGCGAGTTCGACACCGACGCCTCGCTACGCCAGGCGGTGGAGATGGTCCGCAAGCTCGACCCGGCGCCGGCCTTCGCCGTCCTCGGCGGGGATCTGGTCAGCCCCGACCTCCTGGACCGCGAGCGCACGCTGACCGCCGCCGAGTACGCGCCGTCCTATGCGCGGCTCAAGGCGATCCTCGGCGGACTGCCGTGTCCCGCGCACTACATGATGGGAAACCACGACCACCGCGAGGCCTTCAACCGCGGACTGCGCCCGGAGGCCAAGACGGACGCGCAGGCCTACTACTCGTTCGATCACGGGGGCCTGCACTTCGTCGCGCTGGACTCGCACGAGCCGGGCCACGCCGACGGCGTGCTGGACGCCGCGCAACTCGCGTGGCTCGAGCGCGACCTCTCCGCGCATCGGCAGGCGCCGACGGTCGCCTTCGTCCATCACCACCCCTGGCCACTCGGCCAGCAGTGGATGGACACCATGCAGCTGCGCAACGGGAACGAGCTGATGGACACGCTGAATCGCCACGCGCAGGTGAAGTGGCTGATCGGCGGTCACGTCCACAGCGAGCAGATGATCCAGCACGGCGGGCTGACCTTCCTGACCACGCCGTCCACGTGCATCCAGCTCTCCAGGATGTCGGCGGGCGGCCACGCCTTCGACCCCGGTCCGCCCGGCTTCCGCGTGGTCGACGTCGAGAACGGCCGGCTGTCGACGTTCGTCGTCTACGCGCGCTGAGCCGCTACCGCTTCTTCAGCTTCACCTCTTCCAGCGGCGCCGACCACGGATACGGGTCGATCAGCATCAGCGCCGGGTCCTCGACGCGGGGGCCGATGCCGCTCGGCCAGATGTAGTCGTAGATGGCGGCGAAGCGTACGCGGTCGTAGAGCTGCTGCTGGATCTGGGCGAGCATGGCGGCACGTTTCTTCTTGTCGAGCTCCTGGCCCTGCTGGCGGTAGAGCGCCTCGATGTCGGGATAGGCGCCGTAGGCGTAGGCGCCTTCGGCGGGGACCGTCTGCGACAGGCGCGACGAGGCGTTGCCGTAGACGGCGTTGATGCACATGCAGATGCCCCTGAGCTTCTTGGTGGCCAGCGCCGAGTAGAAGGCGGCGCGCTCCATCGTGCGCAGGCGCGTCCTGATCCCGACCGCGCTGAGATTGGAGACGATCGCCTCCCCCGTGGAGAAGTACGGCGGCCACGGGTGGAGATCTCCGGCGTCGAAGCCGTTCGGGTACCCGGCCTCGGCGAGGAGCTTCCTGGCCTGCGCCGGGTCGTAGGGGTGTGGCTCGAGGGCGATAGCGAACTCGAACGTGCGGGGGACGATGTTGCCCGTCGGCTTCGAAGCGCCGAGGGTCTCGGCCTGACTGATCCCGCGGCGATCGAGGGCGAGGCTGGCGGCCAGCCGCACGCGCCGGTCGTGCCACGGCGACTTCGGATCCCACTGGTCGAGGAAATCGAGATAGTAGGTGCCGATGCCGCCCGAGAAGGCGAGCTTCAGGCTCGGGTCGCGCTTGATCTCTTCCGCCAGCGTGGCGTCGAGCAGGTAGGCGATGTCCACCTCGCCGCGCTTGAGCATGGCCAGGCGCGTGGTGGCCTCAGGCACGCTCTTGTACACGAGGCGCTTCACCGAGGGCATCTTGCGCCAGTAGCCCTCGTAGGCCTCCATCACCAGCTCCACGCCCGGCGTGTGGCTGACGAACTTGTAGGGGCCGAGGCCGACGGGGTTCTTCTTGAAGCCGTCGACGCCGACCGACTCCAGGTACTTCTTGGGCGCGATCCAGGCCGCCGAGGTCGCGAAGGTCCCGTAGAACGTCATGAAATCCGGCCAGGACTCGTGCAGGACGAAGCGCACGCGGTGCGGGTCGACGATCACGACCTCCTGCACCTTCTCCTGGAGGATCTTGGCGCCCTTGGCGCGATGGAACGAGAACTTCACGTCCTCGGCCGTGAACGGGTCGCCGTTGTGGAACTTGATCCCCTGGCGCAGCTTGAACTCGTACGTGCGCTGGTCGGGGCTGACCGTCCACGATTCGGCGAGGCTCGGCGTCAAGTGGTTGCCCGGCATGGGTTTCACGAGCGCGTCGTGCATCGCGTAGAGGACCCAGAAGGGAGTCAGCACGCCGATGACCTCGGCGGGATCGAACCACGCCGGCGCGAGCGTGACGTAGAGCGCCCAGCGGATTTCGCCCTCGGGCTTGGCCTGCGCGGCGGCCGATCCGGCCGAGCCGGCGGCGAGGACGGCGACGAGCAGGAGGATCACGAGTCTCTTCATGGCGGCTCCTCCAGACGGCTGCTAGGCGAAAGCGGGCATGACCTCGCGCGCGAAGGTCTCCATCGAGCGCAGCACGCGCGCGTGCTCGAGGTCGCCGAACCAGAACGAGCAGTTGAAGTGCGTGATGCCGACGGCCTCCTGGATGCGCTTGATCTGGCGCACGCAGGTGTCGGGCGTGCCGATGACGAGATAGCGGTCGAGCAGGTCGTCCACGCTGGGCTCGTTGGGCCCCGGCACGGGAATGGCGCGGCCGTCCTCCACGCGCTGGTAGTTGTTGCGCAGGCTCAGCGTGACGCGCATGTTCCAGCGCGCCTGCTCGGCGGCGGCGCGCGCGTCGGCGTCGTTGTCCGCCACGTACACCGCCCGCTGCACGCCGACCTGGAGCGGCTCTCGCGGCTTGACCTCGCTCACGACGCGGTCGAAGAGCTTGCGGAACTCCGCCATGCGCTGGAGCGGCACGCCGAAGCCGCCCGTGAGCACGTTGAAGCCGCGGCGCACCGCGCCTTCCACGGAGTCCGGGCTCTGCGCGGTGATCCAGATGGGCGGGCGGGGCTTCTGGAGCGGCTGGGGAAAGATCGTGGTCTCGGGGATCTTGAAGATCTTGCCGTCGTACGAGAACGGCTTGCCCTCGAAGGCCTTGAGGATGATGTCCACCGACTCTTCCCAGCGCGCGCGGCCCGTCTCCAGCTCGAGGCCCAGGCGCTCGAACTCGTAGTGCTGGTAGCCGCGGCCGAGCCCGATGTCGACGCGCCCGCCTGCGAGCAGGTCCAGCGTCGCGATCTCCTCGGCCACCACCAGCGGATGATGCAGCGGCACCACGATGACGGCGGTGCCCACGCGCAGCCGCGTGGTCTTCGCCGCGATGTAGGTGGCGAGCTGGGCGGGGCGCGAGAGATAGCCGTAGGTCGAGAAGTGGTGCTCGGCGAGCCAGACGCTCTTGAAGCCGAGCGTCTCGGCCGCCTGCGCCATGTCGACCCCGCGCGTGTAGATCTCCTGGGAGGACCGCGCCGAGGGCGACTGCATGAGGAGGAACGTTCCGAAGTTCATGCTCACCTCGCCCTGACGCGATACCACGGGTGCGGCTGGCCCGGCGTGGTCGTGCGCAGCGTGTAGATCGACGTGCGCGCGGTGAGGAACAGCGTGCGCAGATCGGGACCGCCGAAGGCGACGTTGGCGGGAACCTCCGGCGTGCGGATGATCCCGAGCCGCGCGCCGTCCGGCGCGAACACCCACGTGCCGCCGGGGCCGGTGCAGTACACGCGTCCCTCCACGTCCACCTTCATGCCGTCGGGCACGCCCTCGGTCTCGTCCGAGGACATGTCGGCGAAGATCCGGCGCCGCAGCACCTTGCCGGAGGCGTCCAGCTCGAAGGCGTGGATGTACGCCGTCCAGCGCGTGTTGGCCACATAGAGCGTGCGCTCGTCCGGAGAGAACGCGAGCCCGTTCGGATATTCGCAGTCCGCCACCATCGACGTGCTGCCGTCGGGCGCGATGCGATAGACGCCGGCCTCCGAAAGCTCGCGCTGTGCGAGCGGTACGCGCAGCCCGGGATCGGTGAACCAGAGGCTCCCGTCCGACTTGCACACGACGTCGTTGGGCCGGTTCAGGCGCTTGCCCTCGTGGCGGTCCATGAGGACTTCGCTCTTGCCGTCGGCGGACCAGCGCGTCACGCGACGGTTGCCGCCCTCGCAGATCACGAGCCGGCCCTGCAGGTCGAAGGTGGTGCCGTTGCCCTCGCCCGTGTTCGCGCGCACCAGCTCGGCGGGCTTCCCCGGCGTGATGCGGTGCAGGTGGCTCTGGCGGATGTCGACGAAGTAGTAGAAGCCGTCGGGGTGCCAGAGCGGGCCCTCGGTGAAGACGAAGCCCGTGGCCAGCCGCTCGGCGCGATCGGACTCGAGGATCTTCGACAGCGCGTCAGCCATGATCCCTCCCGTGGCACGCCGGAGTGTATCTCACCCCGGCGTGCCACGGCGGACGGCGAGCGGCTAGTCGAGGTCGGGGATGCCCGCGGCGAACCAGCCGAGGTTGGCGGCGTTCCGGATCAGGAGCACGGCGCTGGCGCACGCGGTGGGCGCCGGCGAGAGCAGGTCGTCGATCTCGAAGTCGCCGTTTGGCGCGAGCGGCACGCCGGCGGCCGCCGTGCTGTGGGCGGTGAACGGCGCGGCCGCGCCGCACAGGAGCGTGGCGAACACGTTGGCGTTCGCGTTGAAGCCGATGCTGTTGCCGCCGCCGAGCAGCAGGCCACGGCCCTGCACGCTGATGCTGCCGTCGGTCTTCACCGTGGCGTCGAGGTCGCGGATGACCCAGATCTGGCCGGCGGGCTGCACGCCGCGGACGATGTTGCGGTTGACGACCTCGGCGGTCGCGGCGGTGCCGACGCCGCTCGAGACGGGAATGACGCCGATGCCGCCTTTGAAGCGGGCGAGCGTGTCGTCGGCGACGGCGGACAGCGGAAGCAGGACGTAGATACCGAGGAGAACGGGCGCGAGAATCTTCATGACGGCCTCCCGGGGTGGTGGTGGGCGCAGCGCACGTACGCGAAACGCCCCCTCAACCCGGGAGGCCCGGCGATGGTTCCGCCGAGGCTACTTCATCAGGCCGTAGAACTTTCCGGCGTTCTCGCAGGTTATCTTCCGCACGACGTCGGCGGGGAGGTGGCCGAACTGCTCCTCGATGTACTTGGACGACTCGGGCCACACGCCGTCGGTGTGCGGGTAATCGGAGGCCCACATCAGGGTCTCCACGCCCATCTCGTCGATCATCTTGGTGCCGATGCGGTCGAACTGGAACGTGGCCTTGCACTGGCGGCGCCAGTAGTCGCTCGGCTTCATCGTGAGCCCGAGATCGCGGAAGCGATCCTCCCACTCGAAGTCCATGCGGTCGAGCGCGTAGGGGATCCAGCCGATGCCGCTCTCGCCGAACACGACGCGCAGGTTGGGATAGCGCTCGAGCACGGCGGCGCCGACCAGCGCGGCCAGGATGTTGATGAGGTTCATCTGGAACGCCGACACGCCCGTGAAGAGCGCGGCGCGCTTGGCGAGCGGCGTGGGGGCCTTCTCCCGCACGCTGGCGGGCACGCTCGGGAACGTGTGGAAGTGCAGCGGCAGGTTCACCTCGTTGACGGCCTTCCACAGCGGCTCCCACACCGGATGCCACATGGGCTCCATGTCCCACGAGCACGACAGCTCGAGCCCGCGCAGGCCCATCTTCGCGACGCGGTGGATCTCCTTCACCGCGGCATCGATGTCGCCGTAGGGCAGGCAGGCGAGGCCGATCTGGCGGTCGGGATAGTGATGGCAGAAACCCACGAGCCAGTCGTTGTAGATCCGGAACATCTCCTTGGCCGCATCGTGGTCGTTCAGGCGGGTGGCGGCGCCGAGGATGCCGAAGATGACCTCGGCCTGCACGCCGTCCATCTCCATGTCCTTGAGGCGCAGGTGCGGATCGGTGGGACGGCGAATGCCCTTCTTGCCGTCCGCGTAGAGCCCGACCGCCGCCATCTTGTCGACGCGATAGTTCTGGCCGGGGACGAGCTTCTGCCCCGACGGCCCGACCCCGCCGATCAGCCCGAAGGACGTCCCGTTCTTGCACGTCCAGTGCGGCCCATCGGGGCCGTCCACCACGTACGGCATGCGCTCGCGGAGCGCCGCCGAGGCGTTGGCCGTGAACAGGTCGGCCGGGATCCAGGGCATGTCGATGTGGCAGTCGGCGGAGATCCGTGTGTAGTTCATGGCCGGATAATACATCGTCTCGCGCACGGTGACTTGACTTGGCTCTCCGGCTCCGGCAATGTTCCCGACCACTCGACGCAGTGTCCGGCCCGTCCTTCCCTTCGATCCGGAGTCAGTGAAGGAGGATGCGATGCTCGGTCCCCAGTCCCGCCTCAACCGTCGTGATTTCGTCAAGATCTCCGCGGCCGGCGTGGGCGCCGCGGCCGTCGTCGGCCGACGCCGGCCCGCCGCCGCCGCGACCTCGCCGTACCCCGAGTGGATCCCCGCCAGCAGCAAGCCGCCCAGGCGGGGCGGCACGCTGACGCGGGCCTCGGCGTGGGATCCGCCCGTGATCGATCCGCGGCTGACGCAGTCGGTCGGCCTCTTCCAGTTCGCCGGCCTCACGAGCAGTCGCCTGGTTCGTTACGCCTTCCCCGACGAGGCGAGCGGCACCAACGACCTCACGCTCAAGGGGGACCTCGCGGAGTCGTGGCAGTCGAGCCCCGATCACCGGTTGTGGACGTTCAAGCTGCGGCACGGCGTCAAGTGGCACAACGTGCCGCCGCTCAACGGCCGCGAGCTCACCGCCGCCGACGTCAAGTACTGCTACGAGCAGTACGCGAAGGAAGGCGTGCAGTCCTTCACGTTTCGCGAGATCGAGGGGATGGAGACGCCGGACAAATACACGCTGCGCATCCACCTCAACGCGCCCAACGTCCTGTTCCCGCAGAACCTCGCGGAGTCCGTCACCGTGGTCTTTTCCCGCGAGGTCCTGGAGCAAGACGGCGACCTCAAGAAGCGCCTGATCGGGACGGGCCCCTTCATCCTCAAGGAGCACACGCGCAAGGTGCGCGTGGTCCTGCAGCGCAACCCGGACTACTACGACAAGGGCCGGCCGTACGTGGACGAGTACGTCATCCTATCCACGCCCGACGCGGCCACCCGCCTGGCCGCGTTCCGCACCGGGCAGAGCGACATCCTGCACGTCGCGAGCCTCTCGGAGGTGGACACGGTCCGCAAGACCAACCCCGCGGCGGTGGTGCAGTCCTACCACCAGACGCTGACACCGTTCGGGCTCGCGCTGGCGCAGGATCGCCCGCCCTTCAACGACGTCCGCGTCCGGCGCGCGCTGTCCATGGCCATCGATCGGCAGAAGCAGGTGGACACGGTGTTCGAGGGCCACGGATTCCTCGGCTGGGGCGTTCCCTACATCTACTTCCAGGACACCATGCCCACGGCGAAGGAGCTCGGGCCGTGGTGGCAGTACAACCCCGCGGAGGCGAAGAAGCTCATGGCCGAGGCCGGCCATGCCAAGGGCTTCGAGACGACGCTGTTCTACTACGAGTACTTTCCCCAGATGACCTCGCAGGTGCAGCTCGTCCAGAGCGATCTCAAGAAGAACCTCAACATCGACGTCAAGATCACGAAGCTCGACTACACGACCTATTACGGGCGTTACGTCGAGGGCAAGTGGGACGGCCTGTCCTGGGGGTTCCAGTCGGGCCACGCGGTGGGCGTCGACGAACGGACGTACCAGTACATGCACTCCAAGTCCACGAAGAACTTCTTCCGCGTCAACGATCCCGTCGTGGACGAGCTGACCACGAAGCTGCGCCGGACGCCGGAGCGCGCCGAGCAGCGCACGCTCACCAGGAAGATCTTCGAGCGCGAGCACGACCAGGTGCTCCGGATGTGGATGCCGTACGACAACGGCTTCTTGAACTTCCAGCCCCACGTGCGGAACGCGGCGGCCCTGGCCATCCGGCGCACCGACGCCTACGGCTCGCCGACCATCGCGCGCGTGTGGCTGGACAAGTAGGGGCGACAGGAGGGATGAGGACCGGGTAAGAGGAGCGAGGCCGCGATGTACAAGTACGTGCTCCGGCGGCTGCTGCTCGCGATCCCGGTCCTCCTTCTCTCGTCGCTGATCGTCTTCTCCCTCATGCGCGTCATGCCGGGCGACGCGCTGATCGCCCTCATGGGTGAGTCCGGCAATGTCGGCGAGAAGGAGCTGGCCAAGCTCCGCAAGGACCTCGGCCTCGACCGTCCGTACTGGGAGCAGTACGCCATCTGGCTCTGGCAGATGGTGAGCCTCAACCCCGGCCATTCGATCTTCACCAACGAGCCGATCGCGGTCTCGCTCAAGAAGGCCGTGCCCGTCACCCTCGAGCTGGCCGCGCTCGCCATGATCATCGGCATCTCCATCGCGGTGCCGGTCGGAGTGCTCTCGGCCACGCGGCAGGACAGCGCGTCGGACTACCTCGGCCGCGTGGTCGCCGTCTCCGGTCTGTCGTTTCCCGAGTTCTGGCTCGGCACCCTCGTCATCACGTTCGCCGCCATCTGGTTCCACTGGATCCCACCCATCGGCTACGTGAGCCTCTGGGAGTCGCCGTGGAAGAACCTCCAGCAGTTCCTGATCCCGGCCGCCGTGCTCGGCTTCCGGCTCTCGGCGGCCACGATGCGCATGACGCGCTCGACGGTGCTCGAGGTCCTGCGCGAGGATTACGTGCGCACGGCGTGGGCCAAGGGGCTCGAGGGACGGATCGTCGTCTACAAGCACGCGCTGAAGAACGCGCTCATTCCCGTCGTGACCATCATCGGCGGCCAGCTCGGCGTGCTGCTCGCGGGCACGGTGGTGGTGGAGACGATCTTCGCGCTGCCGGGGATGGGGCGGCTGACGGTGGAGGCGATCCTCTTCCGCGACTATCCGGTGGTGCAGACCAACGTCATGCTCGTGGCCGCGACGCTGGTCACCCTCAACCTGATCGTGGACCTCACCTACGCGTGGCTCGACCCGCGCATCCGGTACAGCTGATGGCGACGGTGACCGAGCGGGTCGTGCGTGCCGAGGAGGCGCCGGTCGTCATCGGCCGGGCCCGGGCGCTGCTCACCACGCTGCAGCGCAAGCCGCTCGGCGCCGCCTCGGCCGGGCTCATCGTGACGATCGTGCTCATGGCGATCTTCGCCGACGTCCTCTCGCCCTACGATCCGCTCGCCACCCAGCCCGAGATCCGCCTGAGGGCGCCGAGCTGGGAGCATCCCTTCGGCACCGACGACATCGGCCGCGACGTGCTGAGCCGCGTGATCCACGGCGCGCGCATCTCGCTCTGGGTGGGGCTGCTCGCCGTCGGCATCGGGACGGCGGCCGGCATGGTGATCGGGCTCGTGTGCGGCTACTGCGAGGGGCGGGTCGATCTGATCTTCCAGCGCCTCATGGACGCCGTGCAGGCCATCCCGGGGCTGGTGCTCGCGCTGGCCATCGTCTCCGTGCTGCGGCCGAACACGACGAACGCCATGCTCGCCATCGCCATCGTGATCATTCCCGGCAACTCGCGCATCGTGCGCGGCGCGGTGATGTCGGCCAAGCAGAACCGCTACGTGGAGGCTGCGCAGGCCGTGGGGTGCCGGCACCCGCGCATCATTCTGAGCCACATCCTGCCCAACGTGACGGCGCCCATCCTCGTCATCGCCTCGATCTGGCTCGGCAACGCCATCCTCATCGAGGCCACGCTCTCGTTCCTCGGCGTGGGGACGCAGCCGCCCACGCCGTCGTGGGGCCTGATGCTCTCGAGCACGGGCCGCGCGTTCATGGAGCAGGCGCCGTGGCTCGCGATCTTCCCCGGTCTCGCCATCAGCCTCGCCGTCCTCGGCTTCAACCTCTTCGGCGACACGCTGCGCGACGCCTGGGACCCGAAGCTCCGCCGGCGGTAGGCGGCGGCTCCGGCGTTTCCGCGGGAACGTTTTTCGTTTATCGGGGGTGGGACGCTACTCGTGTCGCCTGTATCTAACGGAGACATGAGCCGGCCGACAGCCTCCGCGAAGCGGGAGTTGCCGTGACGGGCGGACGAGTATAGGCTGCCGCCGAATCTCGAGCCGAGGTGATCCGATGGCCGTCCGGTATCAGTGGCCCAAGCGCAACCAGTCCGCCGTCGCCCTCTCCTTCGACGTGGACGCCGAGTCCGGCTTCCTCTTCCGCGAGCCCGAGAAGGCCAGGCGCAGCCTGGGCGACCTCGAGGAGCGCCGCTTCGGCCCGCGCGTGGGCGTGGACCGCATCCTCCGCATGCTCGACCGGCTCAAGCTCAAGGCGAGCTTCTTCATTCCGGGCTGGACGGTCGTCAACCATCTCGCCCCGTGCAAGCGCATCCGCGACGCCGGCCACGAGATCGGCGCCCACGGCAACGTCCACGAGGCCGTCGGCATGCTGGACGAGACGCAGGAAAAGCGCGTGATGGCCGAGCAGCTCGCCATCCTCAAGGACCAGCTCGGCGTGAAGCCCGCCGGCTACCGCTCGCCGTCGTGGGACGTCAACGTGTGGACGCCGGCGCTGCTCAAGCGCAACGGCTTTCTCTACGACTCTTCGCTCATGGGCAACGACATCCCCTACGAGGTCGACACGCCGGAGGGGCCGCTGATCGAGGTACCCGTGCAGTGGATCATGGACGATGCCCCGCTCTTCCGGCACGTGTACGGCGCGGGCAACGTGATCGCCGATCCCGCGCGCGTCTT
>DASYTM010000151.1:0-9299 GCA_036002345.1 Candidatus Methylomirabilota bacterium
TCGATGGTCGGGACGATCGGCGCGACGCTCATGATCGCCCTGACTCTGGACGCCCGTCCGGCCGACGCGCAGCTCACCAAAGCCGGGGTCGTCGTCGGACTCGAGGGTGACGCCAAGGTCCAGCGGCTGGGCGCGCCGGCACCCGCTCCCCTGCAGTTCCGCGACGACGTCTTCGTCCGCGATCGCGCGACCACGGGCGAGAACTCCCGGGCGCGCTTCCTCCTCGGCGGCAAGGCCGTGCTCACCATGCGCGAGCGCTCCGTCGTGACGATCACCGAGACGCCGAGCTCGTCGACCGTGGACATCGCCAGCGGCCGCTTCGCGCTGGCCGTGGCCAAGGAGCGGCTGAAGCCCGGCGAGGTCATCGAGATCCGCACGCCCAACGCCGTGGCGGGCATCCGCGGCACCGTGGTCATCGCCGAGGTGTTCCAGGCCAGCGCGCAGGCGGGCGGACCGCCCGCGGCCGGCTTCTCGACCCGGTTCTTGGTGGTGCGCGGGGTGGTCGAGGTGACGGCGATCGATCCGGCGACGGGCCGACCGACGGGCAACCCTGTGACTCTCGACCAGAACGACGCGGTGACCGTGACCGGCTCCGGCATCGGCGCGCCGCAGGCGGAGGCGCCGGGCCAGGTGCAGCAGCTCGCCTCGATCTACTCCGCGCCGCTGAACGTCGGAATCGGCACCGCGGCGGTCAACGACGCGCAGACCGAGGACCACAAGAAGCTCTGGCGCCACGATCGGTCCAACAAGCGGGAGCGCATCCGTGACCTCGACCCCGGCGAGCGCGGGCGTGGCCCCGACAAAGACCGCGACGTCCCGGACAACTTCCGCCCGAGCTTCGGCAACCCCGACAAGCGCAACAACCCGCTGAACCCCATCGGGGGTGTCCCCGGCAACGCCGCGCCCGGTGGACCCGGCAAGAGCGGCGGCAACGGCGGCGGCGGGAACAGCAATGGTGGCGGCGGCGGCAGCAGCGGCAGCAGCGGCGGGGGCGGGGCGACCGGCGTCATCAGCGGGGGCGTCATCTCCGGCGCGAGCAGCGGTCCCGGCAACAGCGGCGGCCACGGCCGGGGCCGCGGCCCCAACCACTGAGCCTCAGTACAGCCAGTTGACGTAGATCGTGTAGACGTTCCGCGTGTACTCGAACACCGCGATGTTCGAGCGCGCGATCTTCCCGACGTACTCCAGGGTGATCGAGAAGTCCTGCGGCAGTGGCACGTCCACGCGCGCGACGTTGGTGTACTCGCGGTCCGAGCGTTCCCGCGACTCCTCGCGATTGAGCGGGTAGACGGTGTTCGTCCGCGTGTAGTCGCGATAGTGCAGGTCGAAGTCGTAGCTCAGGCGGATCTGCTTCCACGGCAGCGTGTAGCCGGCGCCGGCCAGGAATCGGTGACCGTGGTACTGGTAGTTCCGCCCGTCCGTGTCCTCGACGTCGAACTGGTACCCCGCCTTGACGTAGTGGCGGTCGGCGGCGAAGCGCACGACGTGCGTGACGCCGACCAGCCAGTTGACGCCGTCCTGGAACTCGTCACGCGTGAGCGGCCGGGTCTCCGAATACTGCTTCACGTCCACGCGACCGAGCACGTTCGTGAGATGGCGCGAGCTCTCCAGCAACACGGCGTACGCGGAGCCGGAGTTGCGCTGGACCAGCTCCTTGTCGCCGAGCGTGACGTAGTCGAAGGCATAGGCCACGCCCGCGAGCAGCGGCAGGCCGGCCAGCGTGGTCCGATGCGACAGCGAGAGCGTGCCGGTGTGGTCGCGGATGTTGAACGACGGCAGGTCGTTGTCGTAGGTCGTGAAGAACGAGTAGCCGAGCGTCGACGTCCACGGTCCCGAGCGGAACCAGTCGTACTCCGCGCGCAGCGAGAACAGCTCGCCGGTGGTGTGGCGACGGCCCTCGCGCAGCGCCACCACGTCGGGGTCGTTGTCCTTCGCGTCGGGCTCCACCGAGGCGTTGTCGTCGTAGAAGAACCCGGCGCGGAGGTCCAGGCGGAAGCGCCGGTTCGTGCGCGAGGTGGTGACGATGGCATCGCGCACCCGCTCGGCGGGGCCGGTGAGCGGCGAGGCCGGCTGCAGGCGCAGGGCCTGCTCGACCTCCGCCTGCGCCTGGCTCGGCAGGCCGAGCTGGGCCAGGGCCAGGCCCGTGTAGATGCGCGTGAGCTGGGCGATGTTGGGGTCGTCGGTGCGGCCGGCGCGAAAGGCCTGGAGGGCCCCCTGGTAGTCCTCGCGCTGATAGCGGAGGAAGCCCACGTAGTACCCGAGGGACGACAGCTGCGGCTCGCTCGCGTACGCCTCCTCGAGCAACGGCTCCGCCCGCCGGAAGTCCTTGGCCGCGAAATACGCGAGGCCGAGCTGGAAGGCGATCGCCACGTCGCGGGACTTCGCGCGCGCCTGCTCCAGGAGCGGGATGGCATCCTTCGGCCGATCCAGGCCCATGTACGCGACGCCCGAGTAGTAGAGCGCCTCGACGTGGCCCGGCTCGCGGGCGAGGGCCGTCTGGAACGAGCGCAGGGCATCGGCGTAGCGCTTGTCGTCGAGCGCGACGATGCCCTCCGCCACGTAGACGTCGGCCTCCGTGGGCTGGGCGGCCGCCGGAGGCGGCGCCAGCAGGGCCAGCGTGGCGACGAGCAGGAGCAGGCGGACGCACCCAGTCACAGTGGGGCGCCATGGTAGCGGAAGCGGAGGCGATTGAGTAGCGGTGTCAGGCGCCCGCGTGGCGGCCGCCGCCGCGCGTCTCACCCGGTCCCGGCTCGGCGCCGCCGGGGCGCTGCACGCCCCACGCGGAGAGCTTCGCGAGCACGGTGTTCCGGTGGACGCCGAGCAGGCGCGCCGCGCGGCTCACGTTCCACTGCACACGCTCCAGCACCCGCAGCACGTACTGGCGCTCGAACCGGTCGCACGCCTCCCGCAGCTGCAACCCGTCGTCCTCGGTGAGCCGCGCGCCCGTCTCGGGCAGCGCCACGTCGAGCGGGACGTCTTGCAGGTGCAGCACCGGCCCCGTGGCGAGCACGACGGCGCGGCGGATGACGTTCTCCAGCTCGCGCACGTTGCCCGGCCAGTCGTAGCGGGCCAGCACCTCGAGGGCCCCCGCCGACACCCCGCGCACGTCGCGGCGGCACTCGCGCGCCGCCTTGCGCACGAAGTGCTCGACGAGGTGCGGGATGTCCTGCTGCCGCTCGCGCAGCGGCGGCAGGTGGAGCGGCACGACGTTGAGCCGGTAGAAGAGGTCCTCGCGGAAGGCGCGCTCGCGCACGGCCGCGCGGAGGTTGGCGTTGGTGGCCGCCAGCACCCGCACGTCCACCGGCACCGGCCGCTGGCCGCCCACGCGCTCGATCTCCCGCTCCTGGAGCACGCGCAGGAGCTTGGATTGTAGATCGAGGCGCAGCGAGCCGATCTCGTCGAGGAACACCGTGCCGCCGTGGGCCAGCTCGAAGCGGCCGAGCCGCCGCGCGTGGGCGCCGGTGAAGGCGCCGCGCTCGTGGCCGAACAGCTCGGACTCGACGAGCGTCTCGGGGATGGCCGCCACGTTGAGCGCGACGAACGGCGCGCTGGCGCGGTCGCTCCGGCGGTGGATGGCGCGCGCCACCAGCTCCTTGCCCGTCCCGCTCTCGCCGGTGATGAGCACGGTGGTCGGCGTGGCGGCGATCTGGGTGATGAGCTGGTAGAGGCGCACCATCTCGGGGTGGCGCCCGACCAGGCCCTCGAAGCCGACCGAGGACTCGACCTCGGGTCCGGCGAGGGCCGAGCGCAGTGACAGCACCTCGCGCTCGAGCTCGCGCTTCTCGAGCACGCGGTCCACGAGCCCGATGATGTCGTCCACGTCGAACGGCTTGACGAGGTAGTCGTAGGCGCCGCGCTTGAGCGCCTCCACCGCCGTCCGGACGTCGCGCACGGCCGTGGCCAGCACGACGACGACCGACGGGTCGAGCGCCTTCACGCGCGGCAGGACGTCCACGCCCGATTCGCCGGGCATGCGCTGATCGAGCATGACCAGGTCGACCTCGCGCTGGGCGAGGATCTCGAGGGCCGCGGCGCCGTGCTCGGCCTCGAGCACCTCGCACGTCTCCTCCAGGATCGCGCGGATGGAGGCGCGCACCCCCTCCTCGTCGTCCACGACCAGGACGCTGCCGCGCCGGCGCGTGGTGAGCGGCGGCTCCGGAAGCGTGTGGCTCACGGCCGCGGCCCGCGCTCCAGGACGAGGTACTGGTTGCGGCCGCCCGCGCCGGGGCGGTGCACGTAGAGCAGCGCCGTCTCGCCCGCGGGGACGGCGGCGAGGGCCCGGGCGAGCGACGGAGCGTCCGCCACGGGCTGGCGCGCCACCTCGAGGATCACGTCGCCGCGCCGCAGCCCGGCGCGATCGGCCGGCCCGCCGGAGGCGACGTCGATGACGATCACGCCCTGCGACACGGGCAGGTTGAGCCGCTCCGCGGCGGCCGGCGAGAGCCCCTCGACCTGCAGGCCGTAGCCCTCGCCGCCCGGCGGCTGCGCGGCGAGCGTCGGCTCCTCCGCGGGCATCTCCCCGACCGTGACCGTCACCGGCAGCGACGTGCGGTCGCGCACGACGACGAGGCGGATCTTCTGACCGGGCGCGACGTTGGCGACGCGGCGCTGGAGATCGGGCACCTCGCGGATGCGCGTGCCGTCCAGCTGCACGACGACGTCGCCCGTACGCAGCCCCGCCGTCTCGGCCGGGCCGCCCTTCATGACGTCCGCGACCAGGACGCCCTCCCGCTCGCGCACGCCGAAGCTCGACGCCAGCTCGTCCGTCACGTCCTGGATGACCACGCCGAGCCAGCCGCGCACGACGCGGCCCTGGGAGATGAGCTGCCGCATCACCGTCTTGGCCTCGTTGATCGGGATCGAGAAGCCGATCCCCTGCCCCGCGGCCACGATGGCGGTGTTGATGCCGATGACCTTGCCGTCGAGGTTCAGCAGCGGGCCGCCGGAGTTGCCGGGATTGATGGACGCGTCGGTCTGGATGAAGTTCTCGTACGTCGCGACGCCCACGCGGTTGCGCGCGGTGGCGGAGATGATGCCCACCGTCACGGTGCGGTCGAGCCCGAACGGGTTGCCGATGGCGATCGCCCACTGCCCGACGCGCAGCCGGTCGGAGTCCGCCAGCTCGGCGGCCGGGAGGGGGCCGGGCGCGTCCACCTTCAGCACCGCCAGGTCCGTTTTCGGGTCGCGCCCCACCAGCGTGGCCGGGAACTTCCGCGAGTCCGAGAGTCGCACGGTGATCTCGCGAGCGTTCTCGATGACGTGATTGTTCGTCAAGATGTATCCCTTTGGATCCACGATCACGCCCGAGCCGCTGGCCCGGCCGTCCTCGCGCGGGCGGCGGCGGAAGTAGCGGTCGTAGAGGTCGTCGCCGAAGAACTCGCGGTATTTCTCGTCCTCGCCGTTCGTCGCGCCCTTCTGCGCCACCGTGCTCACGTTGACGACGGCGGGCGTCACGCGGTCGGCCACGGCCGTGAAGCCATCCTCCAGCGCGCGCAGCATCGCGCGCGGGTCGGGCTTGGCCGCGGGCGGCGCCGGCGGCTTGCCGGGGGCGGATTGCGGGGGGCGCGCGGGCGCCGGCGTCTGCGCGTGCGCGGGCAGCGACGCCAACAGCGTGAGCCCGACGACGGCGGCCGCCAGCACCTTCATGGAGGGGCGCATTCTACCGCCCACGGACGAGCTCACGCCAGAGGAACCAGCCGCAGCTCCACCACGGTGCCGGTGCGCGCCGTCACCGGCGCCGCCGCGCCACGCCGCACGCCCGCGACCCAGAGGATGTCGCGCCCGGCGTCCACGAGCGGCAGGCGATCGCGGTCCCAGCGCGGCACCTTCGCGTCGATGAGGAAGGCCTTGAGCCGGCGGTCGCCGCCGCCGAACGGGCGGAAGCGGTCGCCGCGCCGGCGCGCGCGCACCACGAGGCGCTCGGGCAGGTCGGCGGCGTCGAAGGCCACGCGGTCGCGCGCGCGCGGCGTCGCGTAGCCCGCCGCGGGCAGCACGACGGCCTCGAGCGCGCGGCCGATCTCCGGCAGCTCGACGCGCCCGGGCACGGCCAGCTCGCGCTGCGGCAACGTGGCCGGCAGGGCGCCGCCGACGCGCACGCGGTCGCCGCTGACTTCGACCAGCACGCCGCCCAGGCGGAACGGGCGCCGCGGCGGCGGCTCGGCGAGCACGCGGCGCAGGCCGCGATGGCCCCACGCCCGCAGCGGCGCGCGGCTGCCGAGGAGCGCGGCGGCGCCGCGCAGGACCTCCGCGGCGACGGGCCGCGGCAGCGCGGCGAGCGCCGCGCGCGACAGCACGAGCGCGCCGTCCTCCGGGCGCGCGAGGCGCTCGCGCTCGAGGGCCGCGACGCGGTCGATGGCGTCGATGGTCTCGCGAGCCCCGCGCGCCAGCCGTCCAAGCCGCGCGACCAGGTCGCCGCCCGTGTCCTCGGCGAGCCGCGGCAAGAGCGTGTGGCGCACGCGGTTGCGGAAGAAGCGCGGGTCGCGATTGGACGGGTCCTCGAGCCACTCGAGCCCGGCGGCCGCGAGCATGGCGACGGTGGCGCGGTGGCGGCTCTCCAGCAGGGGCCGGATCAGGCGGCCGCGCACGGCCGGGATGCCGGCGAGCCCGCGCACGCCGGTTCCCTCCAGCAGGCGCATCAGGAGCGTCTCGGCCTGGTCGTCCGCGGTGTGGCCGAGCGCGATCCGCGTCGCGCCGGCGCGGTCCGCGGCCGCCTCCAGCGCGGCGTGGCGCGCGGCGCGGGCGGCGGCCTCGACCGAGCCCGTCCCCACCTGCACCCGCACGACCTCGACCGGCACGCCGAGCCGCGCGCCCAGGGCGCGCACGAACTCGCCGTCGCGCGCTGAGTCCGGACGGAGACCATGGTCAACGTGAAGGACGTGAAGGGTCAGGGCGAGCGGCGGGGCGAGCGTCTTCAAGACGTGGAGCAGGGCGACGGAATCGGCCCCGCCGGAGACGGAGACGAGGACGGTTTCGCCGCCCGCGAGCATCGCGTGGCGGCGAATGGTGGAGCGCACGTCGTGGACGAGGTCCACGGCTAGCCGCCCTGCAGGCCCACCCAGACCTCCCCGTCCTCGAAGTGCTCCTTCTTCCACACGGGAACGGTGCGCTTGAGCGTGTCGATCGCGTAGCGGCAGGCCTCGAAGGCGTCGCCGCGGTGCGCGGCCGACACCGCGATCAGCACCGACGACTCGCCGATCTCCAGCCGGCCCACCCGGTGGAGCATGGCCACGCGCCGCACGCCGGCCCAGCGCGCGCGGATGGCGGCGCCGATCTCCCGCATCTTGGCCTCGGCCATCGGCGCGTGCGCTTCGTACTCGAGGAACTTCACGGGCCGGCCGTCGGTCTGGTTGCGGACGACGCCCGAGAAGATGACGACGCCGCCCACGCCGGGATCGTCGACGATCTCGGCGATCGCGTCCGCGGAGAGCGGGGTGTCGACGACGGAGAAGACGTCGGCATCGCTCCCCCCGCTCACCGGCGGGAACAGACAGAGCTCGTCGTCGGCCTTCAGGAGGTGGTCGGGCTCGACATAGTCGTGCCCGACGGCAAACAGCGTGTAGGGGCGGTAGCGCGCGAGATCGGGATGGCGGGCGATGATCGCCTTCCAGGCCGTCTCGACGGTCCCGCCCTCGGGGAGGTCCACGTCCAGCCGCTCTTGCCCGGTGGCTTCACGGTACCGGGCGAAGAGACGGACGCGGACGCGCACCGGGCTGCTAGAAGCGGTGGGACTGGCCGCAGCCGCAGGACGACTTGACGTTCGGGTTCTTGATCGCGAACCCGGCGCCCATCATGTCGTTCTGCACGAAGTCGATCTCGCTGCCCTGCAGATACGCGGCGCTGTGCTTGTCGACGTAGACCTTGATGCCCTGCGCCTCGACGACGTCGTCGTCGGCCTGCTGCTGGTCTTCCCAGCCGAGCTCATAGGACATCCCGGAGCAGCCGCCGCCGACGATGCGGATCCGCAAGCCCCACTCCGGCTTGCCTTCTTCGAGCCGCAGCTCGGAAACCTTCTTGGCGGCCGTTTCGGTCATCGTGATCATTCGATCCTCCCGTAAAACAAGGAACTTTTTGGGCCAAGCGCTCGACCTCATCGTATCACAGGATCCCGCCCGCCGGCATCAGCGTGAGCTCCTCCAGCGAGGCATGCGGCGGCAGGGCCGCCATCAGCACGGCGGCGCGCGCCACGTCCTCCGGGCGCAGCATCTTGTCCCGCGGTGGCGAGCTCCCCAGCGAGTCCCAGAGCGGCGTGTCCACCGCCCCGGGCATGAGCACGCCCACGCGCACGCCCGTGTTCCGCAGCTCCTCGCTCAGCACGCGGCTGAAGCCGAAGAGGCCCGCCTTGGTCGCGGTGTAGACGGCCGAGCCCGGCAGCGCGCGCTTGGCGGCGATCGAGTTGACGTTGATGATCGTCCCCGCGTGCTGGCGAAGCATCGTCGGCAGGACGGCGCGGCAGCACACCATCGTGGCGCGCAGGTTGACGGCCAGCATCGTGTCCCAGTCGGCGGGCTTGCTGTCCACGAGCGGCGCGAAGGCCGCGGCGCCCGCGGAGGTGACCAGCACGTCCACGCGGCCGAACTGCGACGCCGTCTGCTCCACGAGCGCCTCGACGGCGCTGTCGTTCGTGACGTCGGTGGGGATCGCGAGGGCCTGGCCCCCGCCCACCGTGCGGATCTCGCCGGCCACCTCCGCCAGGTCCGCGCGCGAGCGCGCGGCCAGCGCGACGGCGGCCCCCTCGGCGGCGAAGGCCAGCGCGATGGCGCGGCCGATGCCGCGGCCGGCGCCCGTGACGATCGCGACCTTGCCCTGGAGCGCCTGGCTCATAGTTGGAGACCTCGTCCCGCCTTGATGAGCTCCATGAACTCCGCCCGGGTCTCCGGCCGGTCGCGGAACGCGCCGAGCATGGCCGAGGTCACCGCCTTGGAGTTCTGTTTCTCGACACCGCGCACCAGCATGCACGTGTGGATGGCTTCCATCACGACCGCGACGCCGCGCGGCTCCAGCGCCTCGTTGAGCGCGTTGGCGATCTGGGTCGTGAGCCGCTCCTGGACTTGAAGGCGCTTGGCGAACATGTCCACGACCCGCGGGATCTTCGAGAGCCCCACGATCTTCCGCCTGGGCATGTACGCGACATGGCATTTGCCGACGAATATCAGAAGGTGGTGCTCGCACAAACTTGCGAAGTCGATGTCCTTCACGATCACCATCTCGTCGTAGTTCTCGACGAACAGCGCGTCGTTGAGGACGTCCTCCACCTTCTTGTCGTAGCCCGAGGTGAGATAGCGGAGGGCCGCCTCCACGCG
>DASYTM010000152.1:0-3798 GCA_036002345.1 Candidatus Methylomirabilota bacterium
CGCGCCGGTGCCGCGCGTGTTTCACCGCTACACGCGCCGCGACCGCCAGGCGCGCTGGGCGCTCTACGGCGAGGCCGCGCGCGTCCTGCGCCGGGCGGGCGCGCTCATCCGCGTGCGCAAGCCGATCAATACTTTCTCGCATGCCGTCGGGACCTGCCGCTTCGGCCACGACCCGGCCAAGGCCGCCCTCGATCCGTGGTGCGGCTTTTTTGGCGTGCCCAACCTGTTCGTCGTGGACGCGAGCTTTCTGCCGAGCTCGGGGGGCGTGAATCCCAGTCTCACGATCGCCGCGAACGCCCTGCGCGTCGGCGGGCACATCGTCGCGGAGTGGAACCGGCTGTGACCCTCCCTGCTCCGGTACGTCTCTGTCTGCTGGGATGCGGTCGCGTCGCCGGCACGCACAGCCGCGTCGCGCGGTCGCTCGGCGGCGTCGAGCTCCTCTTCGCCAGCCGGTCGCAGGAAAAGGCCGAGGCGTACAACCGGCGCTATGGTGGCGTGGGCGCCTTCGGCAGCTACGAGCGAGCCTGCGCGGACCCGCGGGTGGATGCCGTGGTGGTGTGCACCCCGCATGCGTTTCACGCGGAGCACGCCACGCTCGCCGCGCGCCACGGCAAGGCGGTGCTGATCGAGAAACCCGTGACCCGCACCCTCGTGGAGCTCGGCGCGATCGACGCGGCGGTGCGGGCCGCGGGGACGATCGCCATGGTGGCGGAGAATTACCATTTCAAGCCCGCGGTGCGGGTTCTGCGCAAGCACCTCGAGGCGGGTGACATCGGCCAGCCGCTGTTTCTCGAGCTGAACCGCGCCGGGCGCCAGCGCCCCACGGGGTGGCGCGCCGACGCAGGCCTGATGGGCGGCGGCGCGCTGCTCGAGGGAGGCGTCCACTGGGTGAATTATCTGTGCCGCCTGGGCGGCGCCGTGCGCGAGGTCTGCGCCGCGCGCCCGGAGGTGGATCGCCCGCTGGTGGCGCCGTTCGAGGACGGGTTGGAGATGCTCGTGCGGTTCGAGAGCGGGGCGGTCGGCAAGCTGCTCCACGCGTGGAGCGTGACCAACCGCTTGGCCGGCCTCGGGCTCTCGAAGATCTACGGCACCGACGGCAACATCACGTTCGAGAGCAGCGGCCTGTTCGCGCTCGTCACCGGCCGCCGGACGCGGCTGCGCTTCCCCGGGGTGCGAGATTTGATGGGCTATCGCGCCATGCTGCGCCATTTCATCGCCTGTGTCCGGGAGCGGCGCGAGCCGGAGATGTCCCTCGCCGTGGCGCGCCGCGATCTCGCGGTGGTGCTCGCGGCGTACCGCTCGCTCGAGACCCGGCGTTTCGAACCCCTGCTCACGGAGGACTGAATGCAAGTCGGTCACGTCCCGCTCGCCCTCGCCATCGCCACGTACGATTGGAACCCCAAGACCGCGGTGTTCGTGCTCGGTATGCACTTCCTCCCGAACGCCGACTCGCTGGTCGTCCGGGCGGGGTTCGCGAAGCCCCAGTTTCACTGCACGGTGACACACAGCGTGCTCTTCGCTCTGGTGGTGAGCGGGCTTGTGGCCCTGTTCTCTCCGCATTACGCCGTCTTCGCGCTGGTCGCGATCCTCGCCCACTACGCGGCCGACATCGGGAGCACCGTGGGGTTGCCACTGCTCTGGCCGTTCTCCAAGCGCAAATTCACCCTCGCCTTCTTCAAGGACACGGGCTACTGGGGCTGGGAGATGCTCATCGGGTACTATCGCCAGCCGATGGCGTGGGTGCTCGAGGGCGCCGTACTCGCCTTCTTCGCCTACCGGCTCTACGTCGTCTCGGCCTAGCCGAGGTGCTCGCCCAGCTCGCGCGCGCGCTCGTCCGACCGCGCGGCACACCGCAATGGGACGCCGTCATCCGCAGCACGGGCGTGCTTGCGCTGCTCGCGATCTACCCCACCCTCCGGTGGCCTCAGATCGCGGGGCTCGTGGCGTTCGGGATGATCACGATCGTGATGAACGGGCCGATCTCGCCGCTCTTCCCCGCGAGCTACGAGCCCGTGCTCATGTTGGCGGGGCGGGCGTACCTGCCGCTGGTCGTCGCCGTCGTGGCCACCGCGGGAACGCTCTATATGGAGTACATCAACTACTACATCTACAAGTACGCCGTCTTCCATCCCAAGCTCGATCGTGCGCGCGAAAGCTTCTGGGTCAGGAAGAGCGCCGACCTCTTCGACTGGAGCCCGTTTTGGGCCGTCATCATCTTGGCGTTCACGCCGCTGCCGTATTGGGTGGCGCGGATCCTCGGCCCCCTCACGCACTACCCCATCGGGAAGTATCTCTTCGCCACATTCGTCGGGCGGTTTCCGCGGCTGTGGCTGTATGCCGCCTTCGGGGCGTGGCTGCCGGTGTCGACGCCGGTGTTGCTGCTCGGCACGCTGACCGTCACCGTCGTGTTTCTCGTGGCCGCCGCGGTGCAGCGGCGTCGCGCCGCCCAACGCGCGGCGTAGCAATAGCTTGACTCGCCCTTGGGCGGGGGCGATAGTCTTGATGCGTGCGCACCCCCTACGCCCTCGCGCTCGACGGCCCCCCCGCCGCAGCATGTCTGACCCGTGCTGAGCGGCACGCCTGCGCCGCGCTCCCGGGCGCCGCGCGGCGTGCCGACTGGCGCGCCGGCCGCCTGGCCGCCAAGCGCGCGATCCAAGCCGCCGGCCTCCCCGCCGCGCGCCTGACGCTGTCCATCTCGCACGTCGCGGGACGCGGGGCCGCGATCGCGGCGCCCGCGCCGGCCCGGGTCGGCATCGATCTCGAGCGGGCCGGCGCCGCGCGCCGGGCTCACGCGCGATACTTCGTGACGCGCGCCGAGCGACGGCTCGTCCGGCGCCTCGGGCTCACGGCTCTCTGGACCCTGAAGGAAGCCGCGTGGAAGGCCCTGGACCTCCCTAGTGCGACGCCCTTCGGCGCCCTGGAGCTGCACGCGGACGGGCGCGGCCGGGTGGTCGCAGTGTCGCTGTACGGAGTGCGGCGGAACGCGAGGGCAACAATCTCTCGTCCGTGGCGCGGTTTCGTGTTGGCAGTCGTCTGGCTCGGGGAGGACGCGTGACGGAACGTCCCAGCATCGCCGGGATCACCTACGCGTTCGCGGAGGAAGCCCGATCGGTGGCCGAGCTGGGCGCCGCGGGGCTGCTCGCGAGCGACCCGGCGGTTCTCGAAGGGTTCGGCTTCGGTCGGGCGCACGTGGCGGTGGCGGAGAGCCCCTATCAGCTCGCGCTCGGCGCGGCGCGCCGCCTGCTCGAAGAGCAGCGGATCGCCCCGGAGAGCGTCGACGTCCTGCTGTATGGCGGCACGCCGGGCCCTCTCGCACAGCAGCCGGCGGACGCCCCCTGGGATGGCGGGCTGCTCCAGACCACGGCGCGATTCAAGTATCCCGCCGGCCGGCTGCAGTACGACCTGGGGCTCGAGCGCGCGACCGTGCTGGGGCTCGACCAGCTCGCGTGCACCACGCTGTTCGGCGCCGTGCGGCTCGCGCGCGCCCTCTGCGTGGCTGAGGGGGTGGAGCGGGTGCTGTGCGTCGCGTCGGAGTTCTTCCCGGCGGCGGCGGGGCGCGAGGCCATCTTCAACTGCGTGTCCGACGCCGCCGTCGCGCTGCTCGTGGAGAGGCACGGGGCGCGCAACCGGATCGCGGGAGCGGCGCACGTCACCAAGGGCTACTACTGGGACTGCGACGCGCTGCGGGACGAGATCGTCGCCTCGTACTTCCCGACCGCCGCGCACGTGGTGCAACGCGCCATCGCCGCCGCGGGCTGGACGGCGACGGACGTGGATTGGGTGATCCCGCACAACGTC
>DASYTM010000153.1:0-3798 GCA_036002345.1 Candidatus Methylomirabilota bacterium
CGCGCCGGTGCCGCGCGTGTTTCACCGCTACACGCGCCGCGACCGCCAGGCGCGCTGGGCGCTCTACGGCGAGGCCGCGCGCGTCCTGCGCCGGGCGGGCGCGCTCATCCGCGTGCGCAAGCCGATCAATACTTTCTCGCACG
Source organism: Candidatus Methylomirabilota bacterium (assembly GCA_036002345.1). Taxonomy (GTDB): domain Bacteria; phylum Methylomirabilota; class Methylomirabilia; order Rokubacteriales; family CSP1-6; genus AR12. The sequence continues at coordinate 144 of DASYTM010000153.1, forward strand.
CCGTCGGGACCTGCCGCTTCGGCCACGACCCGGCGAAGGCCGCGCTCGATCCCTGGTGCCGCTTCTTCGGCGTCCCGAACCTGTTCGTGGTCGATGCGAGCTTCCTGCCGAGCTCGGGCGGCGTGAATCCCAGCCTCACGATCGCCGCCAACGCCTTGCGCGTCGGCGGGCACATCGTCGCCGAGTGGGACCGGCTGTGACGTCCTCGCCTCCCGTACGTCTCTGCCTGCTGGGATGCGGTCGCGTCGCCGGCACGCACAGCCGCGTCGCGCGGGCGCTCGGCGGCGTCGAGCTCCTCTTCGCCAGCCGGTCGCAGGAAAAAGCCGAGACGTACAACCGGCGCTATGGCGGCGTGGGCGCCTTCGGCAGCTACGAGCGGGCCTGCGCGGACCCGCGGGTGGACGCCGTGGTGGTGTGCACCCCGCATGCGTTTCATGTGGAGCACGCGACGCTCGCCGCGCGGCACGGCAAAGCGGTGTTGATCGAGAAGCCCGTGACCCGCACGCTCGTGGAGCTCGGCGCGATCGACGCGGCCGTGCGGGCCGCGGGGACCATCGCTATGGTGGCCGAGAACTACCACTTCAAGCCCGTGGTGCGCGTTCTGCGCCGGCACCTCGAGGCGGGCGACATCGGCCAGCCGCTGTTCCTCGAGCTGAACCGCGCCGGCCGCCAGCGGCCCACCGGCTGGCGCGTCGACCCCGAGCTGATGGGCGGTGGCGCGCTGCTCGAGGGCGGGGTGCACTGGGTGAATTATCTGTGCCGCCTGGGCGGCCCCGTTCGCGAGGTCTGCGCCGTGCGCCCGGAGGTCGATCGTCCGCTGGTGGCGCCGTTCGAAGACGGAGTGGAGGTGCTCGTGCGCTTCGAGAGCGGGGCCGTCGGGAAGCTGCTCCACGCCTGGAGCGTGACGAACCGGTTGGCCGGGCTCGGGCTCTCGAAGATCTACGGCACCGACGGCAACATCACGTTCGAGAGCAGCGGCCTGTTCGCGCTCGTCACCGGCCGTCGCACGCGCCTGCGCTTCCCCGGCGTGCGCGACCTGATGGGCTACCGCGCGATGCTGCGCCATTTCGTCGATTGTGTCCGGGAACGGCGCCAGCCAGAGATGTCCCTCGCCCTGGCGCGCCGCGATCTCGCGGTCGTCCTCGCGGCGTACCGCTCGCTCGAAACCCGGCGTTTCGAGCCCCTGCTCACGGAGGACTGAATGCAAGTCGGCCACGTCCCGCTCGCCCTCGCCATCGCCACGTACGACTGGAACCCCAAGACGGCGGTGTTCGTGCTCGGCATGCACTTCCTCCCGAACGCCGACTCGCTGGTCGTCCGGGCGGGGCTGGCTCGCCCCTCGTTTCACTGCACCGTGACGCACAGCGTGCTCTTCGCGCTGGTGGTGAGCGGGCTCGTCGCCCTCTTCTCCCCGCATTACGCGGTCTTCGCGCTCGTCGCGATCCTCGCCCATTACGCGGCCGACATCGGGAGCACCGTGGGATTGCCGCTGCTGTGGCCGTTCTCGAAGCGCAAGTTCACCCTCGCCTTCTTCAAGGACACGGGCTACTGGGGCTGGGAGATGCTCATCGGGTACTACCGCCAACCGATGGCGTGGGTGCTCGAGGGCGCCGTGCTCGCCTTCTTCGCCTACCGGCTCTACGTCGTCTCGGCCTAGCCGACGTGCTCGCCCGGCTCTCGCGCGCGCTCGTCCGATCGCGCGGCACCCCGCAATGGGACGCCGTGATCCGCGGCACGGGCGTGCTCGCGCTACTCGCGATCTACCCCACCGTCCGGTGGCCCCAGATCGCGGGACTCGTCTCGTTCGGGATGATCACGATCGTGATGAATGGGCCGATTTCGCCGCTCTTCCCCGCGAGCTACGAGCCCGTCATCATGTTGGCGGGGCGGGCGTACCTGCCGCTGGCGGTGGCCGTCGTGGCCACAGCGGGAACGCTCTACATGGAGTACATCAACTACTACATCTATAAGTACGCCGTCTTCCACCCGAAACTCGACCGCGCGCGCGAGAGCTTCTGGGTGAGGAAGAGCGCCGAGTTGTTCGATTGGAGCCCCTTCTGGGCCATCCTCATCCTGGCGTTCACACCGCTGCCGTACTGGGTGGCGCGGATCCTCGGCCCCCTCACGCACTACCCCATCGGGAAGTACCTCTTCGCCACATTCGTCGGGCGGTTTCCGCGCCTGTGGTTGTACGCCGCCTTCGGGGCGTGGCTGCCGGTGTCGACGCCGGTGATGCTGCTCGGCACGGTGACGGTCACCGTCGTGTTTCTCGTGGCCGCCGCGGTGCAGCGGCGCCGCGCCGCTCAACGCGCGGCATAGCAATAGCTTGACTCGCCCTTGGGCCGGGCCCATAGTCTTGATGCGTGCGCACCCCTTACGCCCTCGCGCTTGATGGCCCGCTGGCCGCGGCCTGCCTGACCGCCGCGGAGCGGCGCGCCTGCGCCGCGCTCCCCGGCGCGGCGCGGCGCCGCGACTGGCGCGCCGGCCGCCTCGCCGCCAAGCGCGCCGTCCAAGCCGCCGGCCTCCCCGCCGCGCGGTTGACGCTGTGCATCTCTCACGTCGCGGGACGCGGGGCCGCGATCGCCGTGCCCGCTCCGGCCCGTGTCGGCATCGATCTCGAGCGAGCCGGCGCGGTGCGGCCGGCTCACGCGCGATACTTCGTGACGCGCGTCGAGCGGCGGCTCGCCCGGCGCCTCGGGCTCACCGCCCTCTGGACGCTGAAAGAAGCGGCGTGGAAGGCTCTGGACCTTCCCCATGCGACGCCCTTCGGCGCGTTGGAGCTACGCGCCGACGCGCGCGGCCGCGTGGTGGAGGTGTCGCTGCGCGGCGTGCGGCGGGCGGCGAGGGCCATGTTGGCCCGGCCGTGGCCCGGGTTCGTCCTGGCGGTCGTCTGGCTCGAGGAGGACGCGTGACGGACAGCCCCTGCATCGCCGGGATCGCCTACATGTTCGCCGAGGACGCCCACTCGGTCGCCGAGTTGGGCGCCGCGGGGCTGCTCGCGAGCGACCCGGCGGTCCTCGAAGGGTTCGGCTTCGGTCGGGCGCACGTTGCGGTGGCGGAGAGCCCCTATCAGCTTGCGCTCGGCGCGGCGCGCCGCCTGCTCGAAGAGCAGCGGATCGCCCCGGAGAGCGTCGACGTCCTGCTGTATGGCGGCACGCCGGGCCCTCTCGCGCAGCAGCCGGCGGACGCCCCCTGGGATGGCGGGCTGCTCCAGACCACGGCGCGATTCAAGTATCCCGCCGGCCGGCTGCAGTACGACCTGGGGCTCGAGCGCGCGAGCGTGCTGGGGCTCGACCAGCTCGCGTGCACCACGCTGTTCGGCGCCGTGCGGCTGGCCCGCGCCCTCTGCGTGGCCGAGGAGGTGGAGCGGGTGCTCTGCGTCGCATCGGAGTTCTTCCCCGCGGCGGCGGGGCGCGAGGCCATCTTCAACTGCGTGTCCGACGCCGCCGTCGCGCTGCTCGTGGAGAGGCACGGGGCGCGCAACCGGATCGCGGGAGCGGCGCACGTCACCAAAGGCTACTACTGGGACTGCGACGCGCTGCGGGACGAGATCGTCGCCTCGTACTTCCCGACCGCCGCGCACGTGGTGCAACGCGCCATCGCCGCCGCGGGCTGGACGGCGACGGACGTGGATTGGGTGATCCCGCACAACGTC
>DASYTM010000154.1:0-11540 GCA_036002345.1 Candidatus Methylomirabilota bacterium
CGCGTGCGCTGCTTCGGCCAGATTCGCCTCAGCGAGGGCGTGGCCGCCTTCCGTGTCGAGCGCCCGCCGCGCGCGGCCGAGCGCGAGCGCGAGCGCCCGCCGATATCGCGCGCGCCGCGCCCGCCGCTGCGCGCGCCCGCCCGCCCGCCCGACGACGTGCTGGACCGCGGGTTGTCGGAGCTGCAGCGCGCGGAGGCGCGGCTGCCGCACGTGAGCCGCGGCTACTTCGTGATGCGCTGGAAGTCGCACGCGCTGCCGCCCGCGGGGCAGGACCGCGAGGCGCTGGTGCAGCAGCTCATCGAGGCCGGGCTCATCGAGGAGTTCGATGTGACGGACGGCGAGGGCCGCCAGGTCGTGGCCATCCGCAGCCGCGAGCGCGACGGCAACGTCCGGGAGCCCGACGAGCCACACAATACCAAGGACGCGCTGCCCCGCTGACGCCGCTCAGGGCGCCAGCACCTTGCCGACCAGCCGCTCCACCGCCACGCCCGCCGTCGGCTTGAGCCCGCGGCGCCGCGCGCGCGGCTCTCGGCCCTCACAGTCCGCCTCGACGTCCGGCGTCGTGACCTCCGCGTGCAGACGCTCGCCGCCGTCGGCGGCGCGCACCACGCGCGCGTCCTGGCGCCAGACGGTGGCGCGGCCCTGCATGGGCCGGCGCGTCTCCTCGCACACGCGCACGATGTCCGGCTCCACCGTCAGGATCACCACGAGGGCGTGGTCCGCCCCGACCTCGCGGGCGCGCGCGGCGGCGGCCGCCGGCGCGGCCCCGCGCGCTTCGACCGCGCGCACGTCGCGCACCAGGATCGCGCGCGCGTCGAGGGCCTCGAGCAGCGCGGCCTCGTAGAGCCCCGGCAGATCGCGACGGTCACGCTCCGAGAGCTCGGCGTTGGACGCGACGGTCACGTGCACGAGCACCACGGCCTGGCGCACCTGGACGGGACGGAAATCGGAGACGCGGGTGGTGGGGCCGGGCGGCGTCGCGCCCGATCCGCCGGACGCGCAGCCCGCCAGGGCGAGCACGGCGGCGAGGGCAGCGAGCCGGAGGGCGACGAGCACGATTCAGGGTACCATCGGGCCCATGACACTCGCCGAGCGCCTCGCCGCCTTCGCCGCCTCGCTCTCGTTCGACGCGCTGCCGCGGGAGGTCGTGGACAGCGTGGCCCTGCGCACCCTGGACGTGCTCGGCATCGCGCTCGCCTCGTCGCGCGGCGACTGGGCCCGGTCCGTGCTGGATCTCGCGGGCGACGAAGGCGGCGCGTGCTCCGTGGTGGGCACCGCGCGGACCGCGGCGGCGCCGCTCGCCGTGCTCGTCAACGGCACGCTCGCCCACGGCCTCGACTTCGACGACACCCACGCCGCCTCGATCACCCACGCCTCGGCGGTGATCGTGCCCACCGTGCTGGCCCTCGCCGAGGCGCGCGAGCTGGACGGCCGCGCGGCGGTGACGGCCGCCGTGGCGGGCTACGAGGCGATCACGCGCATCGGCATGGCGGCGTCCGGCAAGTTCCACGCGCGGGGCTGGTACGCGACCGCGGTGTGCGGCGCGTTCGGCGCCGCGCTGGCGGCGGGCGTGTGCGACCGCCTGGACGCGGCACGGCTCACGGCCGCGCTCGGGCTGGCGGGCAGCTTCGCCTCGGGGATCATGGAGCACCTCGAGGACGGCTCGTGGGTGAAGCGCGTGCACCCCGGCTGGGCGGGCCATTCCGGCGTGGTGGCGGCGGCGCTGGCGCGCGGTGGAGCACCCGGCCCCGCGACGGTGCTCGAGGGGCGCTTTGGTCTCTACCGCGCTTTCCTCGGCATGGACCCCGATCCCGCGCCGTTCGCGACGCTGGGGCGCGAGTGGGAGATCTTGAAGGTCGGCTACAAGCCGTACCCGTGCTGCCACCTCAACCACGCCTATCTCGACTGCGCGCTGGAGCTGCGGCAGGCGCCCGGCGTCACCGCCGAGGCCATCGAGAGCATCGAGTGCCGCGTCCCCGCGGGCGAGGTGCCGATCGTCTGCGAGCCGGTGGAGGTGAAGCGGCGCCCGCGCAGCTCGTACGACGCCCAGTTCAGCCTGGCGTACTCGGTGGCCGCGGCCTTCGTGGACGGCAAGGTCGGGCTCGACACGTACGCGACCGAGCGTCTCAGCGACGCGAGAGTCTTGCAGCTGGCTTCGCGGGTGCGCCACGTGATCGATCCCGAGTCGCCGTTTCCCGCGACCTTCCCGGGCTGGGTCCGGGTGCGGCTTGCCGACGGCCGGGAGCTGGAGGCGCGCGTGCCCCACGGCCGCGGCGGGCCCGACCGCCCGCTGCCGCCCGAGGCGCTCGTCGAGAAGTTCCGCGACAACGCGCGCCGCGCGCTGCCGCCGGCCCGCGTGGCCGCCATCGAGCGCGTGGCGCTGGAGCTCGACCGGCTGAAATCGGTCGCGGAACTGATGCGGCTCTGCCGGGTGTGATGGCAGTGCGAGCCGCAGCTGAAAGCGAGGCGAGCCTGCGATCCTGGTATAAGATGGATTCATGCCGATGCTGATCGTGATCCTGGCGGTGCTGCTGACCCTGGCGGCCGTTCCCGCGTCCGCCCAGGGCGTGAAGATCGAGACGACGCGCAAGCCCGCGGAACGCGAGGCCCGCATCGTCCCGCCGCCGCTCCACTACGAGACCTCACGGCCGCCCGACGCCGACGTCTATCCGCGGGGCACGCGCGTCGAGCACGACCCCGCGTTCATCGAGCCCTTCGCCGCCTCGTACGCGACCACGACGGGCAGCGGCCGCTACGGCCTCTCGGGCTGGATCGCGCCGAACCCGCCGATCGGCGCCGAGGGGACGAACTGGCGCGAGGTCAACGGCTGGTTCGCGCTGGGCTTCTCGGTGACGTGGGACGGGCCGCCGGCCCGCGTCGTACCGGCCCAGCGCCCCGCGCCCTGAGCCGTTGCCGCTTCTCCGAGGCAATCTCCACTCCCACACGACGTTCTCGGACGGCATCCGCACGCCCTCGGGCCTGGTGGCCGAGTACGAGCAGCGCGGGTACGACTTCCTCGCCATCACCGACCACTTCGACCACGACAACCTCGTGCACCCCGACTACGAGGAGACGATCGCCTCACTCCAGAGCTCGCTGCTGATCTTCCGCGGCATCGAGCTCGGCTACGGGCGCTTCGACCAGCACGTGGGCCGCGTCCACGGCGACACCGAGACGCTCCACATCCTGAACCATCCCGCCCGCTACAAGCTGTCGGTCACCGAGACCGTCGACCGCATGCGCGAGATCCGGCGCTACGGCTGGCACCTCGAGGCCATCGAGGTGACGGACACGGGTCTCTACCGGCCCTTGTACGACACCGACGCGATCCCGCTCGTGAAGATCGCCACCGACGACGCGCACCGGCCGCCGCACTTCGGCCGGGCGTGGATCGAGGTGGACGCGCCGCGCGACCGCGACGCGATCATCCGCGCTATCCGCGCCGGCGACGTCCGCACCGTCTTCGCGAAGTAAGCTCACGTCCCCCGCGCGCCGATCGAGCGCAGCAGCACGCGGGTGAGGGCGGGGATGGTCGCGGCGAAGTCGTCCAGCTCGCCGTGGAGCCACTGCACGACGATCTCGTTCACGGCGCCGAGCCAGGCCAGCGTGGTCACGCGCGTGTCGAGCGGCGGGATCGAACCGTCGGCGGCGGCCTCGTCGAGATAGCCCTGGATGAGGGCGGCGAAGCGGCCCGCCACCTCCGCGCGCTTGGCCTGGTAGGTCGGCCCGAGGCTCACGGCCTCGAGCAGGATCAGCCGCGCGAGCCGCTCGTTGGCGGCGAAGGTCGCCAGCGTGGCGGTGAGGGCGCCCTCGACCTTGGCGAGCGCGCCGTGCTGCTCGGCGATGGCCGCCGCCACCGAGCGCGCCAGCCGCGCCGCGAAGTCGTCCACGAGGGCCAGGAACACCGCCTCCTTGTTCGGGAAGTGGTGATAGACGGCGCCCTTCGACGTGCCGGAGGCGCGCACGATGTCGTCGACGATGGCCCTGTGATAGCCTTTGCGGGCGAATACTTCCAGCGCGGCGTCGAGAATTCTTTCTCGGGTCGCGACTTTGCTCACGGGAGCGCCTGATGGATCGCCTGGTGCGGATCGGCCACAGCCCCGACCCCGACGACGCGTTCATGTTCTACGCGCTGACGGCGGGCAAGGTGCGCATCCCCGGCGTGAGGATCGAGCACGTGCTGGAGGACATCGAGACGCTCAACCGCCGGTCGCGCGGAGCGGAGCTGGAGGTTACCGCCGTCTCGTTCGCGACCTACCTGCTGATCGCCGACCTTTACCGGATGATGGATCCCGGCGCGTCGATGGGGAAGGGCTACGGGCCGATCCTTGTCGCACGCGAGCCGATCGCGCGCGCCGCGCTCGAAGACCACGTCACCGCCATCGCGGGCAAGCACACGACGTCCGCGCTGCTGCTGCGGCTCTACGTCGGCGATCCGCCGCTCATCGAGGTCGCCTTCGACAAGATCCCGACGGCAGTTCTGGAGGGCCAGGCCGACCTCGGCCTGCTGATCCACGAGGGCCAGATCACCTATCAGAAGCTGGGCCTCACGAAGGTCCTCGATCTCGGCGAGGCGTGGCAGAAGGACACGGGACTGCCGCTGCCGCTCGGCTGCAACGTGATGCGCCGCGATCTCGGCGAGGACCTCCACCGCGCGCTGTCGCAGGCCCTGCGCGATTCCATCGCGTGGGCGCACGCCAACGTGGACGAGGCGCTGGAGTACGCGATGCGCTACGGGCGCGGGATCGACAAGGAGACGTGCCGGCGCTTCGTGCTGATGTACGTCAACGACTTCACGCTGGCGCTCGGCAAGGACGGGCGCGCGGCCATCGAGCGCCTCTTCGCCATGGCCCATCAGAAGGGCCTCGTGCCCGCCGTTCCGCCGATCGATCCTGTCTGAGCCCCCACCCCCCGACGCTCGGGACGCCCCGGCCAAGCCGTGGCGCCCCTCGATAACCCGGCACATCTAGTCCCGCTGCCGCTGCAGTCGGCGGCGCAGCGCCGCGATCGCGGCCGTCTCCACGGCCAGGAAGACCGCCCCGAGCGCGACGATAGCGAGCACCGACAGCGAGGGGCGGCGCACCGCCACCGCGTCGATGTTGACGAGCCACACGATGGCCCAGAGGTGGAGGGCCCAGCCCAGCATGATCGTCCACGCCCACGCGCCGAGACGCGCCGCGTGACGGTTGACGAAGGCCAGGACCATGGAGCCGAGCCCCGTGAAGACGGCATAGGCGGCGAAGCCGCGGAGGCTGGCGTCGTCGGCGCGGAGGTGATCCACGGCGAGCACGAGGCCGAACAGGGCCAGAGTGCAGGCGCCGCTCCACGCGAGCAGCGCCGCGCGCTCCCTAGTACGTCCGGATGATTTCGTACTCGGTCGTCCTCTGGGCGGGCGTGAAGCCGGCCTCGCGGATCAGCGTCACGATCTCGTCCACCGAGATCGTGTTGACGTACTCCGCGGCCTTGTGGACGTTTTCCTCGAACAACGTGCCGCCCCAGTCGTCCGCGCCGAAGTGGAGCGCGATCTGCCCCGTGGCCTTGCCCTCGGAGAACCACGAGGCCTGCACGTGGGGGACGTTGTCGAGATAGAGCCGCGCGGCCGCGAGCATGCGGAGGTACATGTTCGGGCCCTTGTAGGTCTTGATCCACTTCTCGAGCAGCGTGTTGCCGGGCTTGAACGACCAGGGCACGAACGCGGTGAACCCTCCGAACATATCTTGAAGTTCCCGGATGGCGTCGAAGTGGTCGAGGAGATCGTCCACCGTCTCGACGTGGCCGTACATCATCGTGGCCGTGGACTTGAACCCGCGGCGGTGCGCCTCGCGGTGCACCTCCAGCCACGCCTGGGGCCCGCCCTTCTTGGGCGCGATGCGCGTGCGCACGCGGGTGGAGAGCACCTCGGCGCCGCCGCCGGGGATCGTGCGCTGGCCGGCCTCCCGCAGGCGGTCGAGGATCTCCGTGAACGGCACGCCCGCCACCTGGGCCATGGTGTGGATCTCGGAGGCCGTGAAGAAGTGCGGCGTCACCTGGGGGAAGCGTTTCAGCGTCTCGCGCACGAGCGTCAGGTAGTACTCGAGCGGGAGGGCGGGGTTGTGGCCGCCCTGCAGCAGGACGGTGGTGGCGCCCTTGGACGCCGCGAACTCCACCTTGGCCAGCACCTCGTCCACGGTGAGCGTCCACGCCTCCTTGTCGCCGGGCTTGCGATAGAACGCGCAGAACTGGCAGTCCGTCACGCACACGTTCGTGTAGTTGGGGTTGCTGTCGATGACGAACGTGACGACCTTCTCGGGGTGGCGCGCGAAGCGGGCCTCGGCGGCGCGCGCGCCGAGCTCGAGCAGGGGCGCCTCGGTCAGGAGATGGCGCCCCTCGGCGCGGGTCAGCCGTTTGGCGGTGAAGCGATTTTTTATATTTGCCGTCGGGGCGGCTTCGCAGGGCTCCGCCGCCCGACGGTCGGGCGAACTCACGCCCATACCTTTATTACGTTGTAGAGGGCGTCCCGCTCGATGGGGAGCTTGCCGGCGTCGCGGATCATCCGGAAGAGCTGCTCGCGCGCCACGCCCGCCGGCGTCTGGGCGCCCGAGAGGTGCTGGATGCGCTCGTCCTCGAGCGTGCCGTTCACGTCGTCGGCCCCGAAGTGGAGCGCGATCGACGTCGTCTCCTCGCCCAGCGTGACCCAGTAGGCCTCGACGTGGGGGAAGTTGTCGAGGAGCAGCCGCGACGCGGCGATCGTCTTCAGCGAGTCCGCGGGCGGCGTCTGGCGCGGGACGAGCTTCGTGGCCGCCACCTGGTAGGCCAGGGGCACGAAGGTGACGAAGCCGCCGGAGGCGTCCTGCTGCTCGCGCAACCGCAGCAGGTGGTCCACGCGCTCGGCCAGGGTCTCGACGTGGCCGTAGAGCATCGTGGCATTCGTCTTGATGCCCAGCCCGTGCGCGATCCCGTGGATCTCGCACCAGCGCTCGGGATCGGCCTTGCCCGTGTACTTGAGCAGCTTCGCCAGGCGCGGCGAGAAGATCTCCGCACCGCCGCCGGGCATGGACGAAAGGCCGACGGCCTTCAGCCGTCCCAGCGCTTCCTTGGGCTCGATCTTCCAGCGGCGCCAGAAGTAGTCGATCTCCGCCGCCGTGAAGGCCTTGATGGGCACGTCGGGATGCGCGGCGTGGATGGCCTGGAGCATCCGCTCGTAGTACTCGAACGGCCACTCGGGGTGATGGCCGCCCACGATGTGGACCTCGTGCATCTCGCCCTTCACCATGCCGACCATGTCCTCGATGGTGTGCTCGTAGGCGCCGGCCTCGCCGGGCTTGCGGGCGAAGCCGCAGAACGAGCACGAGAGCACGCACACGTTGGTCGGCGTGATGTGGCGGTTGATGACGAAGTAGACGCGGTCGCCCTCGCGCTCGGACTTGACGTGATCGGCCATGCGCCCGACGCCCAGGAGGTCCTCGGACTCCAACACAGCCAGCCCATCCTCGCGGCCCAGGCGCTCGCCCGCGCGGACCTTTTCCCAGACGGGCTCGAGGCGGAAATCGCTGAAACGCACGGCAAATACGATAGACCGACCGGTCGGTCTCCGCAAGGAAAGGCTTCCGTTGCGCGCCGCCACTGTCTCAAAATCGATACGGGAGGTGGGCCATGAGGCTCATGGGGACGGTGGTGCTAACGGCGGCGCTGCTCGCGCTGGCGCCGGCGCCGGCGGCGGCGGCGTCACGGGGGGAGTGCGAGGACGCCCTCAAGCATCTGAACCAGCTGGAGGCGGAAGACAAGGTGAGGCGGTCCTTCGCGAAGTTCGCCCAGCAGAAGAAGCTCGCGGAGGAGGCCCGGAAGAAGGAGGACTGGAACACGTGCTACGCGGCCGCCGCGGAGGCGCTGAAGCCGGGCCGGCCGGCGCGGCCGCCTGCGGCCAGGCCGTAGCCGGGCCGGTTTGCCGGCCGCGAAGGCCGGTGCTATCCTCCCGACCGCGGCAGCCGACTCGTCTCGACACTTCAACGGGAGGACATCCATGCAACGACGCAGGTTCATCGTCAAGGCGGGCGGCGTGCTGGTGGCGGCAGGCGCCGCGGCCGTCGTCGACGCCCCCAACGTCATCGCCCAGCCGCGCGTGCAGTGGCGCATGCCCACGACCTGGTCGCCGGCCAATGACATCCTCCTCGGCAACGCCCAGAAGTTCGCCAAGATGATCGACGAGATGTCCCAGGGCCGGTTCAAGATCCAGGTGTTCGCGGGCGGCGAGCTGATGCCGCCGTTCGGTGTCTTCGACGCGTGCTCGCAGGGCACCGTGGAGATGTACAACTCCGCCGCCTACTACTGGCCGGGCAAGGAGCCCGCGACGCAGTGGTTCACCACCGTGCCCTTCGGGCTCAACCCCCAGGGGATGTACGCCTGGTACTACTTCGGCGACGGGATCAAGCTCTGGGAGGAGACGTACACGCCGTTCAATCTCGTGCCGCGCCCATCGGCGTCGACGGGGCCGCAGATGATGGGGTGGTTCAAGCGCAAGATCAGCAGCACCGCGGACCTCAAGGGCCTGAAGATGCGCATCCCCGGTCTCGGCGGCAAGGTGTACGCGCACTACGGCACCTCGGTCGTGCTCCTGCCGCCCGGTGAGATCTACACCGCGCTCGAGCGCGGCGTCCTCGACGCCACGGAGTGGGTGGGCCCGCACGACGACCTGAAGATGGGTTTCCACCAGGCCGCGAAGTTCTACCACTATCCCGGCTGGCACGAGCCCGGGACGACCGGCGAGTTCGTGTTCAACAAGAAGGCGTACGACGCCCTGCCCGTGGACTTCCGCCGGATGCTCGACTACACGACGCAGGCGCTCAACACGGTGGAGTTCATGGAGTACTTCACGCGCAACGCCCAGGGTCTGAAGAAGCTCCAGACCGAGCACAAGGGCAAGGTCGAGATCGTGAAGATTCCCGACGCGATGATCAAGGAGCTCAAGAAGATCGCGGTGGACGTCGTCAAGGCCGAGTCGGAGAAGAGCCCGATCGCCAAGAAGGTCCACGCCTCGTACACGAAGTTCCAGGACCTCGTGGACGACTGGAGCATGATCTCCGAAGGCTCGTACTACTCGCTGCTCGCGTAACCCTCGTGAGGGAGCCCCGGCGCCGCCGGGGCTCCCTTCCTACCAGAAGCTCCGGAAGAACTTGATCGTTCCCAGCGACAGCTGCGGGAAGGCGATGGCGACCGTCAGCCCGATCAGTTGCAACATCACGAACGGAATCACCCCGCGGTAGATCGTCGGCGTCGAGATCGTCGAGGGCGACACCACGCCGCGCAGGAAGAAGAGCGCGAAGCCGAACGGCGGGGTCAGGAACGACGTCTGGAGGTTGACGGCGAGCACCACACCCACCCACACGGGGTCGAAGCCGAAGTGGGTCACGAGGACCGGCGTGAGGATGGGCACGTGGATGAAGCAGATCTCGAAGAAGTCGATGAAGAAGCCGAGGATGAAGATCACGGTCATCACGAGGGCCAGCACGCCGTAGGCGCCGAAGGGCAGGGACTTCAGGAAGTCCTGCACGAGGTGGTCGCCGTTGAGGCCGCGGAAGACCAGGCCGAAGCAGTTGGCGCCGACCAGGATGAGGAAGCCGAGGCTCGTGATGCGCAGCGAGGTCTGCATCACGCCGCGCAGCATGTCCAGCGAGAAGCGCCGCTTCAGGATGGTGAGGAGCAGGCCGCCCGCCGCCCCCACCGAGGCGGCCTCGGTGGCCGAGGCGACGCCGAAGAAGATCGAGCCGAGCACGCCCACGATGAGCACGAAGGCCGGGATGAGGGCGAGGGCCACGCGCTTGAGCGCATCGGCGCGGAAGGCGGCGAGCTCGTCGGCGGGCACCGCGGGCGCCAGGTCCGGCCGCAGGTGGGACAGGATCACCAGATACGTGATGTAGAGGGCGACCAGGACGAGGCCGGGCACGATGGCGCCGATGTAGAGGTCGCCGACGGGTACGCCCATGATGTCGCCGAGCAGGATCAGGATGACGCTGGGCGGGATGATCTGGCCCAGCGTGCCGGACGCGCAGATCGTGCCGCAGATGAGCTCCTTGTTGTAGCCGCGGCGCAGCATCGTGGGCAGCGAGATCAGCCCCATGGTGATCACGCTGGCGCCGACGATGCCGGTGGAGGCGGCGAGGATGGCACCCACCACGACCACAGAGATGGCGAGCCCGCCGCGCAGCTTGCCGAAGAGCAGGCCCATCGTCTCCAGCAGCTCTTCCGCGAGCCCCGATTTCTCCAGGGCCACCCCCATGAAGACGAAGAGCGGCACGGCGAGGAGGGTGAAGTTCGTCATCGTGCCCCAGATCCGGAAGGGCAGGATGTCCATGAAGTCCGGCCGCAGGTAGCCCAGCGCCGCGGCGACGGCGCCGAAGAAGAGCCCGGTGAAGGTCAGGCTGAAGGCGACGGGAAAGCCGAAGAAGAGGAAGCCGATCATCCCCGCGAACATGAGGCCCGCGAGGATCTGGTCGCCGGGCATCTAGTGGATCTCTTTCAGGCGCGATTCGGGCTCTTCCCAGCCCATCGCCCAGTAGAAGCGCTTGACGGCTTCGGAGAAGCCCTGGATGGCCATGACCGCGAAGGCGAGGATGATCACGGCCTTCAGCGCCCAGCGGCCGCGGATGCCGCCGGGGTCGGGCGAGCCTTCCCACACCGCCCACGCGTTCCTGACGAACGGCCAGGCCGTGTACATGATCAGAAAGGCGGAGGGGAAGAAGAAGACGAAGAGCAGGATGAAGTCCATCCAGGCCTTCTTTCGCGGGGACCAGCGCGAGTAGAGGATGTCCACGCGCACGTGCTCGTCCAAGAGCATGACGTAGCCACCCGCCATCAGGTACGCGACGGCGAAGATGTACCACTCGAGCTCCTGCGTGGCCACGAAGGTGCGGTTGATGGCGTAGCGCATCACGACGTCGAAGAAGACGACGAGGACCATGGCGAGCATCAGCCACGAGAGGCCCCGGCCCAGGACGTCCTGCGCCCGATCGATCTTCCGCGCGAGCTCGCGCAGCATGGGATCTCCCCCCGGGAGCGGAATGGCGGCCGGAGAGCAATACCATGACGCCCAAGAGCGCGTCAATGCTGCGTGTTATTCTGACCCCGCATGACCGACCCGCGCCGCTACTTCGACGAGATCCAGGTGGGCGAGGAGTACGAGTCGCCCGGGCGCACGGTGACCGAGGCAGACATCGTGCTCTTCGCCGGCCTCTCGGGCGATTACAACGTGCTGCACACCGACGCGGAGTTCATGAAGCAGTCGATCTTCGGTGAACGGATCGCCCACGGTCTGCTGGGGCTCGCCATCCAGGCCGGCCTGTTCACGCGCGCCACCCAGGCCTTCGCGACGCTGGCCTTCGTCGGGCTACGCTGGAAATTCAAGGGGCCCATCAAGATCGGCGACACCATCCGGCTGCGCGCGAAGGTGACCGTCAAGAAGGAGACCTCCAAGCCCGATCGCGGGTTGATCACCGTCGAGCGCACGGTCGTGAACCAGCGCGGCGAGGTGGTGCAGGAGGGCGAGACCGACCTCATGGTCGAGCGCC
>DASYTM010000155.1:0-21459 GCA_036002345.1 Candidatus Methylomirabilota bacterium
CGCGAGCTCCAGAACGTGATCGAGCGCGCGTGCGCGCTCGCCGACGGCACCGCCATCACGCCGGCCGATCTGCCCGAGCACGTGCGCCCGGGCGGGCGGGCCGGGGCCGCCGCCGCTCCGGCGCTCCCCCCCGGCGTCGCCGTCGACCCGACCGCGCTGCCGCTGAACGAAGCCAGGGAGCAGTGGATGGGCGTGCTCGAGGCGTCCTATCTGCGCCAGCTCCTCGACCGCCACCAGGGCAACATCTCGGCCGCCGCCAAGGCCGCCGGCGTCGACCGCAAGACCTTCCACCGGCTCGTCACCAAGCACCGCGTCCGCTAGCGATCGCGGGCGTGATGCGGGGAGGGCGCGCCCCAGCCGTGGCGGCACCGCCCCAGCGTCGAGGCCGGCGCCTGTCCTGTAAGCCACCGATCTAGCACGTGTTTCGTGTGGCACCCCGGTTGCTCCCTCTGCGGGCCGGGAGGACGCCATGAAACCGAACATCGTGCTCGTTCCACTCGATGGCTCGCGGCTCGCCGAAGGCGCGCTCGCCACCGCGCTCGGCCTGGCCCGCGAGGGCGCCGCGCTGGTGTTGCTGCGCGCCGTCGAGGCCCACGGCACGCCGTTCGCCGATCCCGCCGCGGCGCAGGTGGCCGCCATCCGCGAGGCTGAAGACTACCTGGCAGGGGTGGCGGCGCGGCTGCGGGACGCCGGCGCGCTGGAGGTCGAGACCTCCGTGTGGTACGGCCCGCCGGCGGAGGCGATCGCCGACGCCGCGCGGTATCGCAAGGCGGACCTGATCGTGATGAGCACGCACGGGCGCAGCGGGCTGGGCCGCCTCGTGCTCGGCAGCGTGGCGGAGAGCGTGCTGCGCTCGACCTCCACGCCGATCCTCCTGCTCCGGCCCGCGGCGCCGGCACCGGCGGCCGCGCGCGAGCTCACCCGTGTATAGGCGCGTCCTCGTTCCGCTCGACGGCTCGCCGCTCGCCGAGAGCGTGCTGCCCCTGCTCATGGAGATCGCGGGACCGCTCGACATGGCCATCGCGCTCGTGCGCGTGCTCGAGCCGGTGCCGCCGATGGCCGTGGAAGGCACGCGGCACTTCGTCCCGGACGACATCGAGGCGCGCCGGCGGGACGCGGAGGAGTACCTGGCGCCCATCGCGGCGGGCCTCCGCGCGCGCGGCGTGGACACGACGTGGGAGGTCCGCGTGGGACGCCCCGAGAGCGAGATCCTGACGGCGGCGCGGGAGCGCGAGACCGATCTCATCGCCATGAGCACCCACGGGCGCAGCGGGCTCGGCCGGCTGCTCTTCGGCTCCGTGGCCGAGCAGGTGCTGCGGCGCGCCGAGGTGCCGGTCTTTCTGATGCGCAGCGGTGTGACGCGGCACGCGACCATTCAGAACCGGTGAGCCGGCAAGGAGGAGAGGGGATGCGCATCATGCACGAGGTCCACGACATGCGCGAGGCGTCGACGCGATCCCTGATCGCGGTGGCGGTGATCCTCGTCGCGAGCGCGCTCGGGTTCACGCTGCTGACCGCGCCGTTCCTGAAGCTGCTCGGCAGCGGCGCGGGCGCGGTGGCCGCGGCCTTTCACGGGCTGGCCGCATTCCTCTACCTGTTCATGGGAACGATCGGGCTGTATCTCGGCTGGCGGCTGCTGACCGGCAACATCCGCGCCTTCGCGGACCTGCAGCTCCTGTCCGTCGCCGGCGCCTCGATGTCGTTCCTCGCCATCGTGTTCGGCAACTGGCTCTACATCTACTACCGCGCCAAGACGCCGGACAGCCCGCGGTCGTACTTCGTGAAGAACATGCCGGAGATTCACCGGATCTTCTTCGAGTTCAAGGAGTTCGGGGCGCTGTTCACGCTGCCTCTCATGGTCTGCGCGGCCTTCTTGCTCTGGCGCTACGGCGCGCAGGTCCTGGCGCGTCCGTGGCTTCGCTACACGGTCGCGATCCTGTTCGGGCTCGCTTTCTTCTATCTCGTGGTGGCGTTCGGGCTCGGCGCCGCCGTCACCAAACTGAAGGCCGCCTGAGCGGCGGGCGGGAGGACAGGCATGACAACGACGACGCTCGATCGTGTCGGAGATCGCGGAGAGGTCGAGGTGGCGTGGGCGCCGAAGGCAATGGTCCCGTCCGGCATCGCGGTGGCGGCGTTGATGGGCGCCATGGCCGGCATGCTGACGCTCGCGCTGGTCAACGTGTTCACCGCGGCATCCCCGGCGTTCAACACCTGGGTGCACAGCGTGGGCAAGCTGTGGATGCCCGGCGCCGAGGGCATCGGCCCGTACTCCGGTAAAGAGACTCTGGCGGCCCTCGGCTGGCTCGGGAGCTGGGCCGTCCTGCACGGCGCGCTCCGCCGGCGCGAGCTCGACCTCTCGCGCTGGCTCATCGTCTTCTTGCTCGGCGTCGGCGTGGCGACGACGCTCATCTGGCCGCCGGTGTTCGAGTATCTGGCCGGGCACTGAGGCGCCGCGATGGAGGCGATCGGCGTCGAGGGGCTCACGGAATACCTCGAGACCGCTCTCGGGCCGGGCACGGAGATCGTGGCCTTGCGGGGGCTGCGCACCGGCGCCAGCGTCGCCGATCCGAAGGCGCTCGGGTACGGCGCGCCCTTCGAGGTGGAGTGCGTGGTCGGCGGCGTCCGGCGGTCATACGTGGTCTCGCGGATGCGGCCCGGGCATGGCTACGGCCACGACTATCCGGCGGACCGCGCCTGGCAGGCGCTGGCCGGCCACGCCGCCTACAACACCTTTCCGCGACACGTGAAGAGCGTGGACGTCGGGTTCGTGCGCGCGTCGGGCGCGCTGGAGTCCGCGGGCGACGCGACGGAATTCTTCCAGCTCGTGGAGAAGGCCGACGGCCACCTCTACTGGCTCGACCTCGAGCGGCTGCGCCGGCCGGGGGCGCGCTCGAACGAGGTGGACATCGTGCGCGCGGAGGCGCTCGGGCGCTTCCTCGCCGAGGCCCACGCCGCCAGGCGTGACGACCCCGCCCTGTACGAACGGCGCATCCGCGAGCTCGTCGGTCACGGCGAATGCGTGATGGGGATTCTCGACTCCTACCCGCATCCCTATCCGCCGCTGCCGCCCGAGGCGTGCGAATCGTTGGAGCACGACTTCGTCTCCTGGCGCTGGCGGCTGCGCGGGCGCACCCACCGGCTGTCGCGCGTGCACGGCGACTTCCATCCGTGGAACATCCTGTTCCGGAGCGGCGCGGACTTCTCCGTGCTCGACCGCAGCCGAGGCGAGTGGGGCGAGCCGGCCGACGACGTGGCCGCCCTCGCCATCAACTATCTCTTCTTCGGGATGCGGCGCGAGGACGAGCTGGGAGACGTGGGCGTGGCCGAGCCGTTCCGGCGGCTGTTCCAGCGCTTCCTGCTCGCCTACGTCGGCGCGGGCGGCGACTACGAGATCTTCGAGACCCTGCCGCCGTTCTTCGCCTTCCGTGCCCTCGTGCTGGCGCACCCGCATTGGTACCCGGACCTCTCCGAGGCCGTGCGCGGGCAGCTTCTGCACTTCGCACGCTCCATGGCCGTGGCGCCGCGCTTCGATCCGGTCGACGTCTCGTGGTTCTGCGGAGTCGCACGGTGAGCTGGGCCATCTGGATCACGGGACCGCCCGCCAGCGGCAAGAGCACGCTCGCCCGCGGCGTGGCGGCGGCGCTGGCCACCGAGGGCTGCCCCGTCACCGTCCTCGAGCTGGACGCGATCCGCCGGGTCGTGACGCCGGTCCCGACGTACGGCGACGCCGAGCGCGACGCGGTCTATCGGGCTCTGGTGTGGGTCGCCGCCGCCCTCGTCGAGGCCGGCAGGCCGGTGATCGTGGACGCCACCGCCCACCGGCGGGAGTGGCGCGAGCTCGCGCGCGCCGTCATCGGCAACTTCGCCGAGATCCAGCTCGCGTGCAGGCTCGCGACGTGCCGTGCGCGCGACGAGGTGCGGCCGCCCGGTCACGCCCCGTCGGGGATCTACGCACGGGCGGGCACGCCCGGCGCGCGCGTCCCCGGCGTCGACGTCGAGTACGAGCCCGCGCTGGACCCCGAGCTCGTGATCGATACGGAGACCACGGGCGTCGACGCCGCCGTCGCGCTCGTCTGCGAGGTGGCGCGCGGCCTGCCCGCGCCGTCGGCCCGGCCGTCCGTCGGCGCGTGGACGATCTGGATCACGGGGCCGCCTGGCAGCGGCAAGACCACCATCGCCTCGCGGGCCGCCGAGACCCTCGAGGTCTACGGCGTGCCGGTGCGCGTCGTCGAGTTCGCCGAGGTGCTCGAGTTCGTCGCCGGCTGCGCCTTCATGCCGCTGGCGGCGGTCATCGCCAACCGGATGCTCGCCTTCGCGGCGCGCGTGCTGAACGAGGCGGGCATGTCCGTCATCGTGGACGCGACCGCACCCGCGCGGGCGTGGCGTGAGATGGCCCGCACGCTCGTCCCGCGGTTCGCCGAGGTCCAGCTCGTCTGCCCCGCCGACGTGTGCGCGGCGCGCGAGCGCGCGGCCCGCTGGCGGCTCATGGGTTGCGCGCACAATCCGCCGCGGCATCGCGGCGACGCGCCCGATATCGTCCTCGGCTACGAGTGCTCGCTCGCCCCCGACCTCACCATCCGCACCGACGTGGAGGATCCGTGGTCGTCGGCGGCCGCCGTGGTCGGGCTCGCGTGCCGTCTGCACGCCGGGCCGCTGGAGACTCCGTGGACGACCGCCGGCGCCCGGTGATCCTCGTCCTCGAGGACGAGGCCGATCTCGCGGCGACGTGCGCGCGGCTGCTGCGCCGGCGCGGTCACGCCGTCATCGTCGCGGGCTCCCGTGCCGCCGCGCTGCGGGCGCTGGCCGACGCCACCCCCTCCGCGCTCGTGTGCGATGTGCTCCTGCCGGACGGCGACGGGCTCGACGTCGTCCGCGCCGCCGCGTCGATGCGGCAGCCGGTACCGGCGATGGTGATCACCGCGCGCGCGTCCGAAACGGGCCGGGTGGCAGCGACGGCGGCGGGCGCCATGGCGTACCTGCCCAAGCCGTTCACCGCGGACTCGTTCGTGAGCCACGTGGATCGTATCCTCGTGGATCGCGCCTGAGCGGAGAGGCCCGCATGCCGGCCGGATCGCTCGCGCCGTTCTTCGGCGCGACCGCCGTCGCGGTGGTCGGCGCCTCCGCCGACCCGTCGAAGGTCGGCGGGAGCGTGCTCGCCATCCTTCGCGCCGGCGCCGCGCTGGCGGTGGCGGCGCCGGAGCTGGCCGAGCTGGAGATCAACCCGTTGCTCGCGGGCCCCGGCGGCGCGCGCGCTCGACGCGCGCGGCCGGCTGGCGCAAGGAGTGCCGTCATGATTCGTGCGATCGTCCTCGCCTCGTTGCTCGTTCTCGCCGCCGCGCCCGCCGCCGGCCAGGACGTCAGGCTGGTCGAGGCGGGCGCCCACGTCTTCGCGAAACAGGGCTGCTACGGCTGCCACACGATCGGCAAGACGGGGACGGTGTTCGCGGGCGACCTCTCGCACGTCGGCGCCCGCTCCTCGCCCGACGACCTCTCGCGCTGGCTGCGCGATCCGGCCGCCGTACGCCCCAGCGCCCACATGGCCGCGCTCGAGCTCAGCGACGACGACATCCGGGCGCTCGCCGCGTTCCTCGGCGCCCAGCGCTGAGCGGCGGGGAGCATGTGCCCAGCGCGGAGGAGGAGACCCATGAAAGTCAAAGACATCATGACCATGGCGCCGATCGTGGTGCCGCCGGAACTGCCGGTGATCGACGCGCAGCAGCTCATGGCCAAGCGCCGCATCCGGCACCTGCTCGTGAGCGACTCGCGCGGCCTGCTCGGGATCGTCACCGACCGCGACATCCGGCTCAACGTGCCGTCGCCGGCCACGAGCCTGTCGGTGTGGGAGATCAACTACCTGCTCGCGCGCCTGACCGTGGACCAGGTGATGACGAAGTCGGTGATCACCGTGGAGCCCGAGCGCGACGTCGCCGAGGCCACGCGGATCATGCTCGACCACAAGATTGGGGCCCTGCCCGTGCTGGACGGCGGCAAGATCCTCGCGATCGTGACCGAGACCGACATGCTGCGGGCGTTCGCGACGCTGGCGAGCCGAGTAGGGTCGTGAGCGGCGTCGAGGTCCGCACGATCGTCTTCCCGACGGACTTCTCGGACTGCTCGCGGCATGCGGGCGTCCGGGCCGCCGACCTCGCGCGGCGCTTCGGCGCGCATCTGCACGTGCTGCACGTGGACCCGCCCGTCACGACGCCGACCGGCGCGGCCCGGCTCGGCAGCGCCGTGGCGGCCCTGGGCGACGACCTCGACGTGACGACGGCGACGACCGCCGGCATTCCGGCGCGGGCGATCTGCGCCTACGCGCGGCGGGTGGGCGCCGATCTCATCGTGATGGGGACGCACGGAAGGACGGGCATTTCGCGCGCGCTGCTCGGCAGCGTGGCCGAGGCCGTGGTGCGGCGCGCCGAGTGTCCGGTGATGACCATCCCGGCCGGGGAGCCCGTCCGGCCGGCGCCGGCGGAGCCGGCGGCCGAGGATCGCTGCGTCGTCTGCGGCGACGTCTCGGCCGACCTCATCTGCGAGACGTGCCGCGCGTTCATCCGGGGCGAGGCCCTCGAAGCCAAACGCGGCGACGAGCGCGCGGGCCGGACGGGAGCGCCACGATGAGATCGCCGGCGTGAGGATCGGCACGCGTTCGGGGGGCGGCGCTGGCGGTGGCCGTCGTGGTCGGCTTGGCCGCCGGGCTCGGCGCCTATACCTTCGTCTACGCCCGCGGCTATTCCTACCTGACTAACGACCCGTCGGCGTGCGGGAACTGTCACGTGATGCGCGAGCAGTACGACGGGTGGGGCGCCGGCGCCTCACTGGTGAGGGACGGCCCCACCCGGGCCCTTCGTCGCGCTGCTCGTGATCCCCGTCTGGTTGCGGACTTGCGCGTCACCACGTCTGGCCCGGCGCTTGCGATATCCCGGTCCGAGTCGTCAAACGCATCGGGATTCTGAGCCATGTGAGGCGGATCATAACGGCGCCGCGGGCGCGATCGCAGACTGGGGACCAAGGGGGAACGACGATGACGAGGAAAACGACGGCGGTGATCGCGGCGGTGGCGCTCTCGGCGCTGGCGGTCGGCACGGTGGGAGCGCAGGTCAAGCAGCGGTGGCTGGACGTGGACGACGCGCCGCCGGCCCAGACGGTGACGGCGGCGCTGGTGGCGCCGCCCGGCGTGCCGCCGGCCATCGACCGCACCAAGACCGCGCGCGTGATCGTCGAGCTCGAGACGACCGAGCAGAAGGGCACGCTCGCCGACGGCGTGGAGTACACGTTCTGGACGTTCGGCGGCAGCGTGCCGGGCCCGATGCTCCGGGTGCGGCAAGGCGACACCGTCGAGATCCGCCTCACCAACCGCAAAGACAGCCACCTCATGCACTCCATCGACCTGCACGCGGTGACCGGCCCCGGCGGCGGCGCGGCCGTCACGCAGGTGATGCCCGGCGAGACGGGCGCCTTCGAGTGGAAGGCGCTGAACCCCGGTCTCTACGTCTACCACTGCGCGACGCCACACGTGCCGATGCACATTGCCAACGGTATGTACGGCATGATCCTCGTCGAGCCCGAGAAGGGGCTGGCGCGGGTGGACCGCGAGTACTACGTCATGCAGGGCGAGTTCTACACGGACACGCGCACCATGACGCCGGGCGTGGCGCACTTCGACATGGGCAAGAGCCGCGACGAGCGGCCGGAGTACGTCGTGTTCAACGGGCGCATGGGCGCGCTGCTCGAGAAGAACGCGCTCACCGCGAAGACGGGCGAGACCGTGCGCCTCTACGTCGGCAACGGCGGCCCGAACCTCGTGTCGTCCTTCCACGTGATCGGCGAGGTCTTCGACCGCGTGTGGTCGGAGGCCGCGTTCCCGGGCGAGCCCAGGCGCAACGTGCAGACCACGCTCGTCCCCGCGGGCGGCGCCGCCATCGTGGAGTTCCGCGTGGAGCTGCCCGGGCGCTTCCTGCTCGTGGACCACTCGATCTCGCGCGCGATGGACAAGGGCGCGCTCGGCGCGCTGGTGGTGAGCGGCCAGGGGCGGCCGGGCGTCTTCCGATCGCTGACCCCGGAGATCGCCAAGCGCGCCAGCGGGCACTGAGCCCGATGACGGGCGGGCCGCCCCTCGACCCGCCCGTCTATCGTCCATTCGCGCGCCTGGCCTTCGCGTCCGTCCTCCTGCTCGGCGCGCCGCTCGGGATCTGGATGGCGGCGCGCAGCGCCTCCGCCCAGGCCCTCTGGCTCCACGCCGCCGTCCAGATCTTCGGGTTTTTCGGCACGCTCATCGTGGGCGTCGCGCACCATCTGCTGCCGCGCTTCACCGGGCGTCCCGTCCGCGGGACCGCCTTGACGCCGTGGCTCTTCGACGCCCTCGTGGTCGCCATCCTGCTGCGGGTCGTCGGGTTCGAGACGCCCACCGCCGCCGTCGCGGGCGCCGCCCTGCACGCGCTGGCTTTTGCGACGTTCGCGGCGTGGGTCTGGCGCGCGCTCGATCCGCCGCCGCTGCGCCTCCTCCGCGTCCACCTCACGCTGTCCGGCGCCTGGCTCGCGGCCGCTGCGGCGCTGGAGGCGGGCCTCCGCGCGCGGGGCGGGGGCGCGCCCGACTCCGCCGGCATGCAGGCCGTCTACGCGATGGCGCTCGTGGGCGGCGTGCTCGGCTGGGTGCTCGGCGTGCTCCTGCGCGCGGGGCCGATGTTCGTGCGCGACTGGCGGGTGCCGGTGGCGCTGGCGCGCGCCACACCCGCCGCGCTCGCGGTGTCGGTCGGGCTCGGCGTGGCGGCGGCGTTCGCCGGCGCACGTGCCGCGTCGTGGGCGCGCGCCGCGGACGTGGTGGCGTTCGCCACGCTGGCGGCCGCGGTGGTCGCGGCCGGGGCGCTGCGGCGCTCGCGCGGCGCGCTGCCGATGCTGTCGCGCACCGTGCCGGAGTCGCGCATCCTCCGCATCGCCGTGGCGTCGGTGCTGGCGGGGCTGGCGCTCTCCCTCTGGGCGCTGGCGCTCGGCGCCGAGGCGCCGCGCGCGCTCACGGACGCCGCCCGTCACCTGCTCGCGATCGGGGTTGTCGGCTCGGTCGTCGTGGCGATGAGCTTCCGGCTCATTCCCGTGCTCGACGGCCGCCCGCTGCCGTGGCCGGCACTCCGCGCCGTCGCGTCGTGGGCGCTCACGGGGGCGGTGGTGCTCCGCACGGCGCAGGTGATCGCTCCGCTCGGATGGCTCGCCGTGTCGCCGCTGGTCGCGGCCTCGGGCGCGCTCGCGTGGCTCGCGTTCGCGTGCGCCGGCATCAGCCTCGTCGTCGATCAGGGCCGCCGCTAGCGGCGGATGCGGTCGGCGGTCCAGGGCGGGTCGAACGTCAGGACGACCTCCACGCGCTCGACGCCGGGCACCCGCCCGAGCGCCGCGCGCACCCACGCCGTTCACGCGGCGTTGACGCCGGCGCGTGTCGGGGTGGAGGCGGTGGACGGGCTCACGACGCGCGCGCCGCCGCGCGCAGGGGGGCACGGCACCAGGTGATGGAGGGTGGTGGCGATCGTGGCGCCGAAGGCGAGCGCGCCGACCAGCACGACGGCCGCGGCGATGCGGATGGCGCCCACGTGTCCGGCGCCGGCGGCGATCGCCAGGGCGGCAACGCCTCCGGTGAGGCCCAGGAAGGCGACGGCTTCGGCGGCGGGCCAGCGGAGATCGGCGAGGCCGGGCACCGGCATGCGCCCCGCGAGCGGCGCGTAGACCCGGTACCAGACGAGAAACGGAACGATCTTCAGCATCATCCCCGCGATGGTGAGCGACGCCCAGCCGCCGAGCGCCAGCACGCCGTAGGCCAGGGCCCAGCGCGGACCGCTCACCGCGTCGAACGCGAGGGCCACGCCGAACGCGGCCGTGGCCGCGAGGTACGCGGCGCCCGCGACGAGAAAGCGGAGCGCCCAGTCGAACGACGGACGGCGGCTCGCGCGCAGGAGGCCGGCCACCCACACGACGTGCGCGACGACGGCCGCCCCGACGGCGAGCGCGCCCGCGGCGGCGAGCGGCGGCGCCGCGAGGAGCCCGATGACGACGGCCGGCACGCCGACGGCGAGGCCCACGGCCTGCACGGCCACCACGCGGCGCCCGGGGCGCGGCGCGAGCAGGAACAGCGGGTACACGTGGGCCGACACGCCGAGCACGACCGGCAGCACCCAGCCGAGCAGCGCCAGGTGGACGTGCGCGTGCAGGCGCGCGTAGAAGTCGCCGGGCAGGAACGCGCGGACGTGCTCGGCGCCGAGCGCGGCGCCGAAGAGTGTCGTGAGCACGAGCCCCGCGAGGCCCATGGCGAGCGTTCCCGCCGTGAACGACCAGCGCTCCAGCCCGCGCAGCGTGAGCGCGGTATTGACGACGTGCGCGGCCACGGCCGCCGCCACCAGGCCGGCGCTCCACACCAGCCCCGGCCACGACGCGAGCGCGACGTGGCCGACGACGCCGATCACGCCGAGGACGCCGAGTCCCAGCTCCCAGCGGCCGAGCCGCTCGCTCCACACCGGGCGTTCCAGCACGATCGGGATCAGCTGGTACGAGGCGCCCAGGATGGTGAGCGTGATCCAGCCGAGCGTCACGGTGTGGGTGAGCGCCAGCACGCGCGGGTGGTAGTAGTGGCCGGCCAGCGCGTCGGCGAGCCACGGCAGCGCCAGCCCCGCGGCCACGAACGCCAGCGCGGCCGCGGCCAGGAAGCCGAGCGGCAGCATCGGCGACGGCGCGCGCGCCGCCTTTGCCGTCACAGCGTGGCGCGACGGATGACGATGCGCACGCCGCCGGACTCGCGCTCGTCCGTGGAGTGCGTGAAGCCGCGCTCGTCGAGCTGCGGGTAGAGGAACATCGGCCGGCGATCGTGGATGACGGTCAGCGTCTGGCCGGGTGCCAGCGCCTCGAGCCGTTCGAGTACCGCCACCATCGGCTGCGGCGGCTCCAGCCCGCGCACGTCGAGCGTCGCGCTCACCGTCACGGGCGGCGCGGGCGCCGGCGCCGGCGCGCCCCGGTAGAACCACACCCACCAGTCGTCGGCCGCGCGCGCCTCGGTCCAGTGGGCGAAGCCGCGCTTGCCGAGGGCGGTGTAGAGCGGGACCGGCTCGAAGGGAGCGCGCAGCACGAGGGCCTGATCGGGCGCCAGTCCCGCGACGGCGGCCATGATCACCGCGAACGGCTCCTCGCCCCGGCGGATCGTGTCGCGCACGTCGAGGTGCACGCGCCGCGCCGGCGGGATGGCGGCCAAGGCCTCGGGCTTGGACGGCGCGCCGGCCGCCGCCAGCGCTTCCAGCACGTCCTCCACCCGCACGCCGGCCGACGCGGCCGACTCGCGCAGCGAGAGATGGGCGCCGCAGCAGTGGTTGAGGCCGAGGCGCTCCAGCACCGCCAGCGCGCCCGGCTGCTTCTTCGCTTCCTCGACCGTGGTGTC
Source organism: Candidatus Methylomirabilota bacterium (assembly GCA_036002345.1). Lineage (GTDB taxonomy): Bacteria > Methylomirabilota > Methylomirabilia > Rokubacteriales > CSP1-6 > AR12. The sequence goes on from DASYTM010000155.1 coordinate 11,405, forward strand.
CTCAGTCAGCCTCATGGCCGATCCTCCTGCATGAAGCGTAGGACGCGGCGGGAGGGGGCCGTTATGACCGCCGTCATACGGTCCCGCGCGGCGGATCAGCGGAACGACAGGCCGAGATAGACGACGGCGAGGACGAGCAGGAGGTTCGCCCGGGCGAGCCAGGACGCCGCCGGGCGCATCGAGGCCGGCGCATCGGGACGTCCGGCGCGGGGCCCCAGGACGAAGTCGTGGAGCGCGCTCAGCCCGATGGCGAGGACGACGAGCGCCACCTTCACCCAGAACCGCGTGAGGGTGAGCAGCTCGGGGCGAAGCCACGCGTTGAGGACGCCGGTGGCGACGAGGACGCCCATGGCCACCCAGCCGACGTTGCGAAAGCGGATGCCCGCCTCGTGCATGAGACGGCGGCGCAGGAGGGGATCCTCGAGCCGCCGCGCGACGGGCACCAGCACCAGCGCGACGAAGAGCATGCCGCCGACCCAGGTGAGCGCGGCGGCCAGGTGCACGAAGCGGACGGCGAGGACCAGCGTCACTCGGGCTCGCCCTGCGCGATCTCGCGGAGCGCGCCGGCGTTGGCCAGCACGAGCCGCCCGCCCTCGTCGCGCACCAGGCGGTCCTTCTGCCAGCGGCTGACGACGCGGATGGTCGTCTCCACCGTGGTCCCCGTCATGTCCGCGAGGCTCTGCCGCGTGAGGTGGTAGGGCAGCGTGACGCCGTGCGGGCCGCGTTCGCCGTCGCGCTCGGCCAGGCGCAGGAGCGCCGCGGCCAGCCGCGCCTCGACGGGATCGGCGGCCAGCGAGCGCACGGACTCGTGGGCGGCGCGCAGCCGGCGTCCGATCATGAGCGCCATCTCCCGGATCACGCCGGGGTGGCGCTCGGTCAGCGCCACGATGGGCTCGCGCGGGATCTTCAGCACCACGCTCGGTTCCGTGGCCTGCGCGGAGGCGGGATACGGCCGCCGCTCGATCACCGCCACGCCGCCGAACGGCTCACTCGGGCCCAGCAGCTCGAGCACGACTTCCTTGCCGCCGCGCGAAGCGCGCAGGATCTTCACGCGTCCGGTGCGCACGACGCAGAACCAGTCCGCCGGCTCGCCCTCCATGAAGATCCAATCGCGGGCGCGATACGTCTCCTTGCGCGCGACGGCGGCCAGCGCGGCGATCTCGCGCGCGGGGACGCCGGCGAAGACGGGCGACGCGCTCAGGAACGTGGCGATGTCGTTCCCGGCCATGGCCCGGATGATAGCGCCCCGGCGCCAGCCCGATATATCAAGGAAGCGGCCGGCCACTGAGGCGCGCGCGCCTCACCGCGCGGCCGGCGCCCGTGGTGCGCTCGCCCCAGCCCAACGCGCCCCGCGTCGAATCGCCGGGTTTTCGATCACTTCCGGCAGCGATCTCCTGGCGCGCTCCTTGCGCCATGTGGCGGACCGGGCGGCGCCGCCACGGCGCCGCGGGGGACACCATGGTGGGAGGCCTCTCGGTCGCGGACCTGGACGTCATCGAGCTCAACGAGGCATTCGCCGCGCAGGCGCTCGCGGTGATGCAGGAGCTCGGCCCGCCGCCGGCGAGGACCAACCCCAAACGGCGATGAAGGCCCCCGTGTACGCCGCCGCGCCCGCGCGCGTGTACTGGGAGCTCACGCGCGCGTGCGACCTCGCCTGTCGCCACTGCCGGGCGGAGGCCATGTCGCGACGGGCGGCGGACGAGCTGAGCACGGCGGAATGCGAGAGCGTGCTGGCCGCGCTCGCCGAGGCGCCGGCGCCGCGGCCGCACGTGATCTTCACGGGCGGCGACCCGCTCAAGCGCCCGGACCTGCTCGATCTCGTCCGCGTCGCGGTGGGGCGCGGGCTCGCGGTGTCGGTGGCGCCGAGCGCGACCTTCGGCATCACCAGCCGCACGGTGGCGGACCTCAAGGCGGCCGGCGTCGCCGCGATGGCGCTCAGCCTCGACGGCCCGACGGCGGCGCAGCACGACGCGCTGCGCGGCGTGCTCGGCTGCTTCGGCTGGACGCTCGCGGCCGCCGAGCGGGTGGTCGCGGCGGGGATCCCGCTCCAGATCAACACCCTGGTCACCGCCGACACCGAGCCCTGGCTCGACGAGACCGCCAAGGTCGTGGCCGGACTGGGCGCCGCGCGGTGGAGCCTGTTCTTCCTCGTGAGCGTGGGACGCGGCCGGGCCCTGACGCCGCTCACGCCGATCGAGTGCGAGCGGCGGCTGCGCTGGCTGGCGCGGACGGCGCCGGCGTGGCCCTTCGTCGCGAGCACGACGGAGGCGCCGCACTACCGGCGCGTGGTGATCCAGGAGATGCGCGCGGCCGGCCGCACGCCCGAGGAGATCACGGCGGCCGGACGCGGCTGGGGCATCCGCGACGGCAACGGCGTCATGTTCATCGCCGCCAACGGCGACGTCACGCCGTCGGGCTTCCTGCCCCTCGCCGCCGGCAACGTCCGCGAGCACGACCCGCTCGCGCTCTATCGGGAGGCGCCGATCTTCCACGCCCTCCGCGCATCGGCCGGCTTCGGCGGCCGCTGCGGAGCGTGCGAGTTCCGCGAGGTCTGCGGCGGCTCGCGGGCGCGGGCGTGGGCGGCCACCGGAGACCTCTTCGCCGAGGATCCCCTGTGCGCGTGGCGCGCCGCGAATGTGAACGCCCGGACCAACTGAGGAGGGACTGTCATGGCCAAGCGCATCCTGGTGCCGCTCGATCGAGAGACTCCGCACGAGACGATCCTGCCGCTCGTCGCCGACCTCGCCGTCGGCGGCGGCGCCACGCTCCGCTTCCTGCACGTCGCCCCCCTCCCGGACAACGTGGTGGACGAGGACGGCCGCGTCGTCGCGTACACCGATCAGGAGGCGCAGCGCCTCGAGACCGAGTGGCGTGACGGGCTCCTGCCCGCGGAGACGGCGCTCCCGCCGCTCGCCATCGAGCACGCCGTCCGCTTCGGCGAGCCCGTCGCCGAGATCCTGGCCGAGGCCGACGCGTTCGGCGCCGACCTCATCGCGGTGACGACCCCGCGCCGCAGCGCCGTGCGCTGCGCGGTGCTCGGCAGCGTCGCCGACCAGCTCGTGCGGCGGGCCAAGGCCGCCGTGCTCCTGCTCCGGCCGGTGATCCTGGCCCTCGTCCTGCTCCTCGGCGCCGCGCCCGTCTGGGCGCAGTCACCGGCCGCGCCGCATCATCCGCCCGCGGCGGCGCCCGCGCCGTCTCCCGGCGGCCCGGCGGGCGGGGGAGCGATGCCGATGATGGACATGTGCCGCCAGATGATGGCCGGTCCGATGCCGGGCATGGGCGGCGACCAGATGGGCGCCGACGCGAAGATGGATCCGAAGATGATGGCCCACATGCTCCAGATGCGCGGCGAGATGATGAAGGCGATGGGCGAGATCATGATGAAGCACGGCGCGATGATGCAGGGGGTGCCGCCGAAGAAATGATCTTCGTCATCGCCGATCTCGCGGGCTACACGGCGCTCACGGAGGCGCACGGCGGCGAGGGCGCCGCGGCGGCCGTGGCGCGGTACCGCGAGCTCGCCGAAGGCGCGCTCGCCACCGGCGCCCGGATCGTCGAGCAGGTCGGCGACGAGCTGCTCATCGTGGCCGACGACGCCCGGGCGGCCGTCACGACCGCCGCGCGCCTCCGGGCGGCCGTGGACGACGAGCCCCGGTTTCCGGGGGTGCGAATCGGCATCCACGGTGGCCCCGTGGTCGAACGCAACGGGCGCTATTTCGGCGCCGCGCTGAACGTGGCCGCGCGCCTGGCGGCGCGGGCCCGCGCCGACGAGATCCTCTGCTCGGCCGAGGTCGCCGGGGCCTGCCGCGATCTCGCCGGCGTCACGTTCCACGCGCTCGGGCCGCAACGTCTCAAGAACGTGCCCGCGCCGGTCGAGGTCGTCGCGCTCGAGCGCGCGGACATCCATCGGACCAGCCCGATGGATCCGGTATGCCGGATGCACCTCGAGCCGGAGGCCGCGGCCGTGCGCGTGGCGATCGGCGACGCCACGCACGTGTTCTGCTCGCTCGACTGCGCTCGCGCCTTCCTGGCCCACCCCGAGCGCTATCGGACCTGAGGCCGACGCGCCGGTGCGCCGGCGCCCCGGCCCCTGGGGCGCCGCCGCATCACCGCGCGCGGCGCCATCCGTAACCGCGCGAACTCTCGACACTCTCCTCTGGCGTTCCTTATGCACGTTCCCACGGCGGGCGGTCCGGTTGGCGCGGACCGGGAAAGGAGGCGGACGATGCGGACCCTGGCCCCGTGGGGGCGGTTGTTCGGTCGCCTCGGTGACCCGCTCTGGGAGCCGTTCGGCGAGACGGGCGACTGGGCGCCGTCGCTCGTGACGGCCGCAAGGTGGTGAGCATGACCTGTCATCTTGCGCGAAGGGTCGGGGAGTTCATGCGGCGCCTGCGCCACGACCGTCGCGAGGAGACCGCCCGCCACGTCCTGACGGCGCTGGACGAACGCGAGCCTCACGCGCTCGCGGAGATCGACGCCGCCGAAGCGCGGCTGAGCGGGGGCACGTTCGGGCTTTGCGAGGCGTGTGGCTGGGCGATCCCACTCTCGCGGCTGCGTGCCGTCCCCGTCGCACGGCTCTGCATCCCCTGTCAGGCGACGAAGGAACGCAGCCGCCTGCTTCCGCGCATATGATCGCGCATACATAAGGAGGCGCCCGGACGCCGTATGATGCGACGGAATGGGGGACCGGGTCGCGCTCTCGATCATCGGGGTGCTGTCGCTGGCCATCGTGGGCGTGGTCGGCGTCCTGATTCTCGCCCACGATCCTGACCGGACGTATCGCGCCGAGGTCGCGGGGCTGCCCGCGCTGAACGCCGCGCTCAACGCGACGTGCGCGGCGCTCCTGGTGGCGGGCTGGATCGCCATCCGGCGCCGGCGCGTCGCGATCCATCGCGCGTGCATGCTGGCGGCGTGCGTGGCCTCGGCGCTGTTCCTCGTCTCCTACGTCGTCTATCACGCGCTGGCCGGCTCGCGGCCCTTCGCGGGACAGGGCTGGATCCGCGCGGTCTACTTCCCGATCCTCGTCTCCCACGTGGTGCTGGCCGCGGTGATGGTGCCGTTCGTGCTGACCACCGTGTACCGCGCGCTGTCGGGACGGTTCGACCGCCACGTGCCGATCGCGCGCCGGACGCTGCCGATGTGGCTCTACGTGTCGGTGACGGGCGTCCTGGTCTATCTGCTCCTGTATCACCTCGGCTAGACATCCGATTCCGCTCCGCCGTTCGTAAGTAACTCTCTCGCGCGCCCGTCGCCGGCGGGCTGTCCGCCCGCATCCGTTCTTCGATGCCGCGCGTAATTCGCGGGTGAGAGGAGGCGGCTCATGAACGTCCGAACCATGCAGGCACTCGCCGTCGCGGCCGTGCTCGGCCTCTCCACGGGGGGCGCCGCGGCGCCCGATGCGGGGGTCGAGGTGCGCCTGTTCCAGTTCCGGCCCGGCGCGCTCGAGGTGCAGCGCGGCACGAAGGTGACGTGGACCAACCAGGACGAGATCGGCCACACCGTCACCGCCGGAGCGCCGGAGGCGCCGGCGAGCGCCGGCTTCGATCTCAAGCTGGACGACAAGGGCGCGAAGGTCTCGGCCGAGTTCCGCACGCCCGGGAGCTACCCGTACTTCTGCCGCCGGCACAACGCCATGCGCGGCGAAATCCGCGTGAAGTGATGCGCACGAGACGCGCGGCGATCGCACACCAGGGAGGAGACCCCACGATGAAGCGGAGCCTGTTCGTCATGTTCGGCGCGATGGCTGTGGCCGTCGTTCTGACCACCGGATGCTCGAAGTCCATGTCCGCGGGCGGGGGCGGGGGCATGGCCTCGCCGGCCACCTCGTCCACGCAGGCCGCGTCGCTCCGCGCCGCGCTGAACGGCCTCCTGGCCGAGCACGTGTCGCTCGCGGCGGCGGCCACCGGCGCCGCCCTCGACGGCCGCGACGGCGAGTTCAAGGCGGCGGCGGGCGCGCTCGACGCCAACTCGGTCGCGATCTCGCAGGCCATCGGCTCCGTGTACGGCAAGGACGCCGAGGCGGCGTTCCTGCCCCTCTGGCGCAAGCACATCGGGATGTTCGTGGACTACACGGTCGGTGTGGCCACGAAGGACAGCGCCAGGCAGCAGAAGGCCGTGAACGACCTGGTCGGCTACACGCAGGACTTCGGCGCGTTCCTGGCCTCCGCCAACCCGAACCTGCCCAAGAACGTGGTGGCCGATCTCGTGAAGCACCACGTGCTGACGCTCAAGGACGTGGTGGACGCGCAGGCGACGAAGGATCACGCGCGCGCCTACGCCGCGACGCGGACGGCGTCGCAGCACATGGCGATGATCGCCGACCCGCTCGCCGCGGCCATCGTCAAGCAGTTCCCCGCGCGCTTCCCCGGCGATCCGAACGGCGGCGCGGCGGCCCTGCGCACGGCGCTCGGCACGGCGCTCCGCGAGCACGTCTACCTCGCCGGCGCCGCCACCGGCGCCGCGCTCGGCGGGCGGGAGGCGGAATTCAAGGCGGCGGCCAACGCCCTCGACGCCAACTCGGTGGCGATCTCGCAGGCCATCGGCTCCGTGTACGGCAAGGACGCCGAGGCGGCGTTCCTGCCGCTGTGGCGCCGCCACATCGGCATGGTCGTCGATTACACGGTGGGCGTGGCCACCAGCGACAAGCCGAAGGCGGACAAGGCCCTCAGCGACCTGATCGGCTACACGCAGGACTTCGGCGCGTTCCTGGCGTCGGCGAATCCGAATCTTCCCAAGGCCGCCGTCGCCGACCTCGTGAAGCACCACGTGGTGACGCTCAAGGACGTGATCGACGCCCAGGCCGCGAAGGATCCCGTGCGCGCGTACACCGCGATGCGCACGGCGGCGGGCCACATGCCGATGATCGGCGATCCGCTCGCCGAGGCGATCGTCAAACAGTTCCCCGACCGCTACAAGGGCTAGGCGAGCTCCCCGCGCGCGACCGTGACGGCCTGGCCGGCGAGCCCGACCCGCTCGCCGGCCACCGTCACGCGCACCACGCCGCCCCGCGCCGAGAGCTGGCGTCCGACGAGCGACGCGCGGCTCAGGCGACCCGTCCAGAAGGGCCCGAGGCAGCAGTGCGCCGAGCCCGTCACGGCGTCTTCGCGGATGCCCAGGCGCGGCGCGAAGAAGCGCGAGACGAAATCGGCGCCCGCCGAGGTCGCGGGGGCGGTGACGATGATCCCGCGCGTCTCGATCTCGCGGAGCGCGCGGAAGTTCGGCGCGAGCTCGCGCACCGCGGCTTCGCCGTCGAGCTCGACGAGCACGTCGTGCCGATTGCGCCCGGCCCAGCGCGGCTTGGCGCCGAGCGCCTCGGCCAGACCCGGGGGCACCTTCGCCTCCGCGGGGGGCTCCGCCGGGAAATCCATCTCGATCCACCCGCCGGACCGCACGGCCGAGAGCGCGCCGGCCGGCGTCGTGAAGCGCGCCGCCGCGCCGGCGGCCAGCCGCCCCGTCTCCCACAGGGCGTGAGCGCTGGCGAGCGTGCCGTGGCCGCACAACGTCAGCTCACCCAGCGCCGTGAACCAGCGCAGCCCGTAGCCGTCGGCCGCCGGGGACACGAAAGCCGTGGCGGGCAGGTTCAGCTCGGCGGCCAGGGCCTGCATCCACGCCGGCTCGCGCGGGGCGGGGAGCAGGCACACCGCCGCAGGGTTGCCCCGGAAGGGCTCGGAGGCGAACGAGTCGACGTGGAGAAGCGGCACGCTCACGGGCGTAGGATACCGCCGTGCGCGGGGTCGAGCAGGTGCCGTGGCTCTACGACGCGATCTGCGCGGCGGTCGAGCTCTGCGGGCTCGCGCGCTGGCGGCGCTGGCTCGTCGCCGGCGCCGCGGGCCGCACGCTCGACGTCGGCTGCGGCACCGGCCGCAACCTGCCCCTCTACGCCGCCGGCGCGCGGCCGATCGGGCTGGAGCCGTCGCGCGACGCGCTCGAGCGCGCACGCCGCCGCGCGCCCGGCGTGCCGCTCGTGCAGGGCGACGCCCAGGCGCTGCCGTTCCGCGACGGCGCCTTCGACACCGTGGTGAGCGGCCTCGTGTTCTGCAGCGTCCCCGATCCCGCGCGCGGCCTCGGCGAAGTGCGGCGCGTGCTGGCGCCCGGCGGCACCTTGCGGATGCTCGAGCACGTGCGCGCCACGGGCGGATGGAAGGCGCGCGTGCAGGATCGCTGGCAGCCGCTCTGGACGCAGCTCACCGGCGGCTGCCACTGGAACCGCGAGACCGAGCGCACCGTGGAGCGGGCGGGCTTTCGCATCGACCCCGACACGCGCCGTGCGCGCGGCGACATGCGCCGGTTCGTCGCGCACCCGGGTTGATCCGGGCCGGTACAATCGGAGCATGGCGAAGAAGCGCGCCGCGCCCGCTCCCGACGATCTCAGCCGCTTCGGCCGGCTCGCCGAGTACAACCGCAAGCGCCGCTTCGACGTCACCCCCGAGCCGCCGGGCCGGGCCGGCAAGGCGAAGCCGCGGCGCGCGCTGGAGTTCGTCGTCCAGAAGCACCGCGCCAGCCACCTGCACTACGACTTCCGCATCGAGCACGACGGCGTGATGCTCTCGTGGGCGGTGGCCAAGGGGCCCTCGCTGGATCCGTCGGTGCGCCGGCTGGCCATGATGACGGAGCCGCACCCGATGGACTACAACGCCTTCGAGGGCGTGATCCCCGAGGGCGAGTACGGCGGCGGCACCGTGATGATCTGGGACCGCGGCACGTGGGAGCCCGAGAGCCCCGACGTGGACAAGGCGCTCGCCAAGGGCGATCTCAAGATGCGGCTCAACGGCAAGAAGATGAAGGGCTCCTGGGTGCTCGTCCGCATGCGCGACCGCCAGTGGCTCCTCATCAAGCACCGCGACGCTCACGCCTCGGCCACCGTGGACCTCACGCTCGCCAAGCCGAAGTCCGTCGTCTCCCGCCGCTCCATGGCCGGCATCGCGCGCGCCGCCGGCGCGAGCCCGCGGCAGCTCGAGCAAGCCGCCGGGGCCGACAACCGCATGGGGGGCCCCGACATGGCCCCCCAGACTGTTCAAGCGAAGGGGGCTACTCCCCCCTCGGACTCCCCCGGCCAGCGCTCGTCGCGCCCCGGGGGACCCGGGGCACGCCTCGGACGCCCCACATCGGCGTGAGCCCGCGCCTGCCGACCGGCGTGAAGCCGATGTTGGCCACGCTGGTGGACGAGCCGTTCCACGCGCCGGGCTGGGTCTACGAGGAGAAGTACGACGGCATCCGCATCATCGCGGAGAAGGACGGCAAGCGCGTGCGCCTCATCACGCGCAACCTCATCGACCGCACCGCGGACTTCCCCGAGATCGCTGGCGCCATCGCGCGGCTGCCCGCGCCGACGCTCGTGCTCGACGGTGAGGTCGTGGTCTTCGACCCCGAGGGCATCTCGCGCTTCGGGCTGTTCGGCGCCGACACCCGGCGCAAGCCCGTCTATGTCGTCTTCGACGTGCTCTTCGCGCGCGGCCGCGACCTCCGCGCGCTGCCGCTCGCCGAGCGGCGCGCCGTCCTCGAGAAGGAGGTGCGGCCGGGCGGGCCGCTGCGGCTCGCGAAGCGGCTGGCCGCCGACGGGTTCAAGGCCTTCGAGACGGCGCGCGAGCGCGGGCTCGAGGGCATCGTGGCCAAGGACGCGGCGTCCGTCTACGAGACCGGCAAGCGCTCGACGGCGTGGCGCAAGGTGAAGGTTCGCGCCGAGGAGGAGTTCGTGATCGGCGGCTACACGGCTCCCGAGGGCTCGCGCTCGCACTTCGGCGCCGTGCTCATCGGCGCCTTCGACGACGGCCGCCTGCGCTACGCGGGGAAGGTGGGCACCGGCTTCACGGGCAAGACGCTCGGCGAGCTGGCGCAGAAGTTCGCGCGGCTCCGGCGCCCGGACTCGCCGTTCGTGGACGCGCCGCGCATGCGCGACGCGACGTGGGTGGAGCCGGCGCTGGTCGCCCAGATCGGCTTCATGGAGAAGACCGGGGACGGCAAGCTGCGCCATCCAGTGTTCCTCGGCCTCCGCGACGACAAATCACCGCGCGAAGTGAAGTGGACGGTGTAGCCCTCGCGCGATGAGGGGGTTTGGG
>DASYTM010000156.1:0-6477 GCA_036002345.1 Candidatus Methylomirabilota bacterium
GACGTCGAGCGCGTCGCGCGCGTCGTCCGCTCGGGCCAGCTGGTCCAGGGGCCGGAGGTGGCCGCGCTGGAGCGCGAGCTGGCGGCGCGTCTCGGCGTGCCGGAGGCCGCCGCCGTCGCCTCGGGCACCGCCGCGCTCGAGCTGGCCCTGGGCGCGCTCGGCGTCGGCGCGGGCGACGAGGTGCTGATCCCGACCTACGTCTGCGACGCGCTCCACCATGCCGTGCGCCGAGCGGGCGCGGAGCCCGTCCTGGTGGACGCCGACCCCGTGACACACTCGATGTCGCCCAAGGACGCGCTGGCGCGGCGCACCCCGCGCACGCGCGCGGCGATCGTGCCGCACGCCTTCGGCCTCGCCGCCGACCTCGAGCCCTTCCAGGCCCTCGAGGTGCCGGTGATCGAGGACTGCGCGCAGGCGCTCGGCGCGACGGGCGAGGGAGGCCGTCCCGCGGGAGCCGGCGGCGCGCTCGCCGTGTGCTCGTTCTACGCCACGAAGATGATCGCGGCCGGCGAGGGTGGAGCGGTGGCCGGCCCGGCCGCGCTGGTGGCGCGCGTGCGCGACGCGCGCGACTACGACGGGCGCCAGACGCTGGCGCCGCGCACCAACGCCAAGCTCACCGACATGGCCGCCGCGCTCGCGCGCGGCCAGCTCGCGCGCCTGGACGCCTTCATCGCGCGCCGCCGCGCGCTCGCCGCGCGCTACCGGACCCGGCTCGCCGAGGTCCCCGGGCGGCTGCCTGCCGACGCGGGCCCGCGGCACGTCTATCACCGCTTCGTCCTCGGGCTCGACCGCGATCCCGCCGCGGTGGCCGAGGCGCTGGCCGCGCGCGGCGTGACGGCACGGCGGCCCGTGTTCCGGCCCGCGCACCAGGCCCTCGGGCAGCGCGGCTTTCCCGAGGCCGACCGCCTCTGGTCCGAGTCGCTCTCGATCCCGTGCTACCCCGCGCTCAGCGACGACGACGCCGAGCGCGTGGCCGACGCGGTCACGGCGGTGCTCCGGTGAGCCGGGCCGAGACGCTGCCCGACAGTACGCCGGCGGCACTGGGCGCCACGCTCGTGCGCGGCGCCTTTCTCGTGGTTCTCGCGCTGCCGCCCGTGCGCCGCGCCATCGAGGCGTCGGGCCTCGGCTGGGCGTATCTCGTCGCCCTCGCCTTCGCGCTCGCGCTGGTGGGCGTGCCGCTGGTGCGCACGCTCGCGCGCATGTGGGGCGTGCTCGACGCGCCGGCCGCGCGCAAGGTGCACGCCGTGGCCACGCCGCTCCTCGGCGGCGCCGCCGTCTACGCGGCGTTCGCGGCCACCGTGCTCTTCAACTTCACGTTCTCGCTCGAGCTCAAGGGCGTGGCGCTGGGCGCGACGCTGATCGTGGTCGTCGGCGTGCTCGACGACATCCTCGATCTCCCCGCGCGCGTGAAGCTCCTGGGGCAGGTGACGGCGGCCGGTGTGGCCATGAGCTACGGCGTCATGCTCGACACGATTCCGACGGCGTGGCCCGGCTCGTGGGCGGTCAACCTCGTGCTGACCCTCCTGTGGTTTCTCACCGTGACCAACGCCGTCCAGTTCCTCGACGGCATGGACGGCCTCGCGGCGGGGCTCGGCGCCATCGCCGCGCTCTTCTTCAGCCTGGCCGCGCTCCAGACCAACCAGCCCTACCTGATGTTCCTGGCCGCGCCCCTCGTCGGCGCGTGCCTGGGCTTCCTGCCCTACAACTTCCGATTCGGGCGCCCGGCCACGATCTTCCTCGGCGACGCGGGCGCGTCCTTCATCGGCTTCACGCTGGCCGGACTGGCCGTGATGGGCGATTGGGCGGAGAATGATTTCATCGGCCTCTTCACGCCGGTGCTGATCCTGGCCGTGCCGCTGTTCGACATCGCCTTCGTGGGCACGGTGCGCGTCGTCACCGGCAAGGTCCACTCGTTCGGCGAGTGGCTGGCCTACACGGCCAAGGATCACATCCACCACCGGTTCGAAGCCCTTGGCCTCACGCGGACGGAGACGGTGTTACTGATCTTCTTCATCGCTGCGACGCTGGGGTTGTCGGCCATGCTGCTCAAGGACGCGACCAAGCACGAGGTCGCGCTCATCCTCGTCCAGGCCGGCTGCGTGCTCGCGATCATCGCCGTGCTCGAAGGCGTGGCGCGCGGGCGGGGCCGATGACGGCGCTGGTGGGCGCGCTGCGCGGCCGCCTGCTGGGCCTCTTGCACCTGGACGACCCGCCGTGGCGGATCGCGCTGGCGCTGGCCGTCGGCGTGTTCATCAGCGTGACGCCGTTCCTCGGCTTCCAGACGCTCCTGGCTCTCCTGATCGCCACGGTGTTCCGGCTCAACAAGGCCGCGACGGTGACGGGCACGTGGCTCAACCTGCCGTGGATCATGCCGCTCGTCTACGCGGGCGCCCTCTGGCTCGGCGAGTCGATCGTCGGGACGGACGCGAGCTTCACGCTGGCGCTGCTGGTAGGCTCGGCCATCGTGGGCGGCGTGGCGGCCGTCGTCACGTGGGTCGTCGCCTTCGGCGTGATGACGGCGCGCGCGCGCCGCCGCGCCCGGCGGCGCGTGACGGACGCGGTATCATGACTTCGAGGAGCGATTTCATGCGCGTCCGCAAAGGCGTCTTCCCCGCGGCCGGCCTCGGCACGCGGTTCCTGCCCGCCACGAAGGCCCAGCCCAAGGAGATGCTGCCGCTCGTCGACAAGCCCACCATCCAGTACGTCGTCGAGGAGGCGGTGGCGTCGGGGCTGCGGGAGATCATCATCGTCACCGGCCGCGGCAAGCGCGCGATCGAGGACCACTTCGACGCCGCCTTCGAGCTGGAGTACTACCTGAACGACCGCGGCAAGGTGGACGAGCTCGCGCAGATCAAGACGATCTCCGAGCTGGCGTCGGTCTCCTACGTGCGCCAGAAGGAGCCGCTCGGCCTCGGCCACGCCATCCTGTGCGCGCGCGCCCTGGTGGGCGACGAGCCCTTCGGCGTCTTCCTCGGCGACGACATCATCGGCGGGGCGCCGTCGCCGTGCATGCGCCAGCTCCTCGACGTTTTCGAGCGCCACGACGGGCCCGTCATCGCCGTGGAGCGCGTGCCGCGCGACCGCATCCACCAGTACGGCGTGATCGCGGGCAAGAACATCGGCGGCAACGTCTGGGAGATCTCGGACCTCGTCGAGAAGCCGCGCGCCGAAGACGCGCCCTCCGACCTCGCCATCATCGGCCGCTACGTGCTGACTCCGGATCTCTTCGGGATCCTGGCGGAGACGCACGCCGACAAGCGCGGCGAGATCCAGCTCACCGACGGACTGCGCACGCTCCGCAAGCGGCGGCCCATGTACGCGGTGGAGTTCGTGGGCAAGCGCTACGACACGGGCGACAAGCTCGGCTTCCTCAAGGCCACCGTGGAGTTCGCGCTCGCGCGGCCGGACCTCTCCGACGCCTTCCGTGCCTATCTGAAGTCGCTCGACCTCTAGCCGGCCGTCGCCGGCAGCGTGACCGCCCGCGTTCATCTGCGGCGTCGCAACCCCTCGTTTCTGCGTGGATTCCTCGTTCGTCATTGACTCCGCCGAGAGCGCCCGCCTAGCATCGTTGCAGGCACGCCGCTCCCCTGTCCAACACGGACAGCGTGTCCAATAGGGATAGCGGGACGGCGACTGTGCTGCTGCTGATCGGAGGTGCCCCATGCGGGCGCTCTTCGCGGCAACTCTTGCCATCCTCGTTCTCCTCGGCACCGTCCCCGCGACCTGGGCGGAGTCCAATCCCAACGCCATCACGATACGGCTCAAGTGCGACCTGCGTGGGGTCAACGGCGAGTCGGATCACGTCAAGAGATGTCACGACTTGAACGGGTGGTTCGACGGCCGGCTGGAGTGGACCAGCGGCGGAACCACGCTGTTTGCCGAGTCCGGCCCGTTCTTTGCCGTTCGCGGCGACGACGAAGTGATCCTCTTCCTCGACGGAAACGGGGACGCAGCGTCCTTTCGCCGGTTCTACGAGGATCCCGGCACCACCGTCTTCACTGCGCCGGACCTGATGGTCTCTCTCTACAAGCGGGACCAGCGGCGTGACCGGCTCGTGCTCCAGCAACGACACGTGCCCGACGGCGCCGCGCTCTGGGCCAAGCACTCCGAGGATGCGCTGCAGCTGGGCCTGGACCTCGCCGCGGAGCGTGCCGCGCGCGCGGCGGCGGACCAGGCGCTGCAGGCGAGCATCGACGCCGAGGCCCGGGCGCGTGCGGCGGCCGACGCCGATCTCCTGACCGCGCTCAACCAGGCGCTCACCGCCGAGCGTGACGCGCGCCTGTCGGAGGACCAGAGCCTCCGCAACAGCCTCGGCGCCGAGATGCAGACCCGGCTGAACGCCGATGCCGCACTGCAAGACAGCATCGCCGTGTTGCAAGGCAGCCTCGCCGCAGAGGTCCAGGCGCGTACCCAGGCGGACGCGCAGTTCGGGAGCCTCAACGCCAGCAACCTCGTCAGCGGCACCGTGCCCGGCGCGCGGCTGTCCGGAAGGTATGCCATCGACATCAGCGGCAATGCCGCGACGGCGACGATGGCCACCACTGCCACCACCGCCACGACCGCCACGAATTTCACCGGCACGCTCGCCGGCGACGTCAACGGCTCACAGGCCTCCACCGTCATCACCGGGCTTCGCGGCGTGCGGCTGTCGTCGAATACGCCGGTGTCGGGACAGGTCCTGGGATTCGACGGGAGCATCGCGCGCTGGACGACGCTGCCTCCGCCGTCCGGTGGCCTGACGCTTCCGTACAACGCCACGGTCGCCCTCTCGCTGACGGCGTTCTCGATCAACAACGTCAGCGGTGGCGCCGCCCAGTTCACCGGCGGCCAGAACGGCGCCGGGGCCGTCTTCTTCGGCGGCTCGGGCATGTTCGCCGCCGGCGACGGCCTCGTCGCCTCCGGCGGCAGCGCGGCGGGCGCGACGAACGGGGGCGGTGCCGGCGGCGTCTTCCATGGGGGCTCCGGCACCACGGGCGGCGCTCCGGGGATCATTGCGCAAGGCGGGAGGCTGCCCTTCGGGGGCGGCATCTCGGCCCCGGGGATCATCGCGATCGCGGGTGGTGGCTCCGACCCGGTGGCCGGCCAGTTCTTCGGCGACGTCGACGTCACCGGTGTTCTGGAGGTCCGCGGCGACGTTCGCATCTCCGGATCGCTCTCCGCGAACAGCAAGGCGTTCAAGATCGATCATCCGCTCGACCCCGGGCGCAAGTACCTCACGCACTCCGTCGTCGAGTCGCCGGAGATGCTGAACATCTACAACGGCACGGCCCTCCTGGATGCCGAAGGCGAGGCCGTGGTGCAGATGCCGGATTGGTTCGAGGCGCTCAATCGGGACTTCCGTTATCAGCTCACGGCCATCGGCGCGCCGGGGCCGAACCTGTTCATCGCGCAAGAAGTCGCGCAGAACCGGTTCAAGATCGCCGGCGGCAAGCCGGGCACGAAGGTCTCGTGGCAGGTGACAGGCGTCCGCCACGACGCCTATGCGAAGATCCATCCGATCAGGGTCGAAGAGGACAAGCCGGAAGCCGAGCGCGGGCGCTATCTGCATCCCGAGGCGTTCGGTCAGGTGGCTCGCTAGCGTCATCCCGTCCACCCTCTGAGCCGGGCGGGGCGGTTTTCCCGCCCGGCAAATTGACTTGAACAGTCGGTTCTGCGAGTATTTACCGCACATTTCCCGCTGATCCGATGGCACCCAAAGACAGCAAGCGCCCGTTCCACACCGCGTCCGACGCCGAGATCAAGAACGGCGAAGTCTTCGACGTCTACTTCGAGCGGACCATCCAGATCCTCAAGGCGCGCAACGATCGAAAGCGCGTGAAGGCCGAGGTCTATCTCAAGGCGCTGCCCGAGGACTGGGAGTGGGGCGTGCTCGCCGGCATCGAGGAAGCGGCGGCGCTGCTCGCGGGCGTGCCCGTGGACGTGCGGGCCATGGACGAGGGCACGATCTTCGCGCCCTACCAGCCGGTGATGACGCTCGAGGGCGTGTACGTGGACTGGGCGCAGTACGAGACGGCGCTCCTCGGCCTGCTCTGCCAGGCCTCAGGCATCGCCACCAAGGCCGCGCGCTGCAAGAAGGCGGCGGGCGAGCGCCAGGTGATCTCGTTCGGCGCGCGCCGCATGCACCCGGCGCTGGCGCCGATGATCGAGCGCAACGCGTTCGTGGGCGGCTGCGACGGGGTGGCCGTGACCAAGGCCGCCGAGCTCATCGACGCGGATCCCACCGGGACGATTCCCCACGCGCTCATCCTCATGATCGGCGACACCGTGGAAGCGCTGAAGGCCTTCAACGAGGTCATCGACAAGAAGGTCCGGCGCGTCGCCCTCATCGACACGCTCCAGGACGAGAAGTTCGAAGCCATCCGCGTGGCGGTGGCGCTCGGGGACGATCTCTTCGCGGTGCGCCTCGACACGCCCTCCTCCCGGCGCGGCGACCTCTACCGCATCGTCGAGGAGGTCCGCTGGGAGCTGAATCTCCGC
>DASYTM010000157.1:0-22928 GCA_036002345.1 Candidatus Methylomirabilota bacterium
CGAGAACGTCCGGTGAGGATCGCGACGCCCGATCTGATCACGAACTCCTAGTTCCCCGCGCTCGCCGCCGAAGAGCTCGGCATCGTCCGCGAGGAAGGGATCGAGGCGCACGTCGAGCTGCTGCCGTCGCTCGAGGCCGTGAACGCGCTGCGAGATGGCGCGGTGCAGTTCGTGGCCGGCGGCGCCCACACGATGCTGCTCGCGTTTCCCCAGTGGCGCGGCGCGAAGCTGGTGGTCGCGCTCTCGCAGGGAACGCCCTGGCTCCTGGTCCTGCGCGCCGATCTTCCCGCGCGCCGCGGCGACATCGGCGCCGTCAAGGGGCTCCGCATCGGCGCCGCCCCCGGACCGGATCGCGCGTTCCTCCACCTGCTCGCCGAGGCCGGGATCGATCCGGCGCGCGATGGAATCACGATCGGGCCGGTGCCCGGCGCGCTCGAGCCGGGCGCGTCGTTCGGCGTGGTGGCCGCCGACGCGCTCGAGCGCCGCCTGGTCGACGGGTTCTGGGCCAATGCGCTCGGCAGCGAAACCGCCGTACGCTGCGGCGTCGGAAAGGTCATCGCCGACGTCCGGCGCGGCGACGGCCCGCCGGCGGCGGGCCGGTACACGTTCGCGGCGCTGGCCACGACCGACGCGCTGATCGCCCGCGAGCCCGAGCGCGTGGCCGCCGCCGTCCGCGCGATCGTGCGGGCCCAGCGCCTGCTCCAGAAGGACCCGGGACGCGCGACCGAGGTGGGCCAGCGGCGCTTTCCGCCCGCCGCCACCGCGATCATCGCCACGATCGTCGAGCGCGACCGCCCCTTCTACGACCCCGTCATTTCCGAAGCCGCAGTGACGGCAATGAACGGCTTCGCCCGGGCCATCGGCCTGCTGACGGCGCCGGTCGCCTACGACGCAGTCGTCGCGGGCCGCTTCCGGGATCTGTGGACGTAAGCGAGAAGCAGAACGAGGCGGCCGCCGCGAGCAAGATCATGAGGCCGAAGGCGACCGGCGCCATTTCTCAATGATGAAGCATCGTCAGGACGGCCGTCCGGGCGGCCTCGGGCGCGCCCCAGAGGCCGTCGCGGACCTGCTGCTCCATCCCGGCCGCGTCGTAGCCGCCGCCGTCGAGCTGGTGAGTCCAGTGCGAGACGATCGTGGGCATGCTCACGACGGTGAACATCCCCGAGCGCGGCGTGAACGTGATCACCCACAAGGCCTGATGCGGGTCGCGTGGCCTTTCGATTCGCCACCAGCAGACCGGCATCGCCTCGGTTCCCAGGCGAGCGAGATACTCCCGGACGGCCGGCGGCGCATTCTCCGGCGCAAACGGACCCGGCTCGACGACGATCGTCCCATCGAGCTCCATTCGATGGCGTGTCCCGTTGCCCCAGACCCGCTGCCCGATGGTGGCGTTGTATTTCGCGACGAACGCCTGGCGATGCTCCCAGACCAGAAAGCAGCGCCGGTGCATCGAGGCATCCGAGTATTCCCACCACGGATCCGCTTGATCGGCGATGAAGTGCGGCGTGCCTACGAGATCGTCGCCGGCTTCGAGGACAACCCCGCACAACGCGCACGGCGACTTTCCCCAGATGGTGAGCGCCATCGGCCTTGCCTCGCGCCGGCTAGTAGTAGACCGACCGCCCGGCACCGCCCGTGGCCACGATCAGCTCGCCCGACACCGCCCACGCCTTGTCGGAGGCAAGGAACGCCGTGACGTAGGCGATCTCGGACGCGTCCACCATGCGGCAGATGGCGTTGCCGCGGGGCGAGTCGGGCGCGAAGTCGTTCTTCTCCGCCTCCTCCGGGCTCACGCCCAGCTCCTTGCCGCGCGCGGCGAGCAGGCGCGGCGTGCGCTCCGTGCGGGTGATGCCGGGATGCACGCAGTTGACGGTGATGCCGAAGCGGCCGAGCTGCACGGCCAGCGTCTTGGTCATGTGCACGAGCGACGTGTTGCGGGCGCCGCCGCTCAGGTTGCCGGCGTTGCGGGCGTTGGTGCCGCTGATGTTGACGATGCGGCCCCAGCGCTGCGTCTTCATGTGCGGGATGACGGCGCGGGCGCAGCGGAGCGCGCCCACGTACTTGACGTTGAAGTCGTGCAGGAGGTCTTCGTCCACCACGCTTTCGATGGGCCCGGTGGCCGTGGCGGAGCCGCCGGGCGGCGAGCCGCTGTTGACCAGTATATGGACGCCGCCGAGCTGCGCGGCAGCCTGCGCCACCATCGCTTCCACCTGCTCGCGGCTCGTGACGTCGCAGGGCAGCGCGATGACGCGGCGCTTCGTGGCCGCGGCGATCTCCTGCGCGGCCGCCTCCAGCGGCCCCTTCGTCCGCGCGGCGACGACGACGTTCGCGCCCTCGCGCGCGAGCTCCAGCGCGATGGCCTTGCCGATGCCGAGGCTGCCGCCCGTCACGATCGCGTTCTTGCCGGACAGTCCGAGGTCCATCGCGCGTCCTTTCTAGAGGCCGAGCAGCGTTTCGAGGTTCTTGCCCAGAATGCGCTCGCGCTCCTCGGCCGTGACGCTCGCGAGCCCGTTCAGCCACGTCACGGGAGAGGGATGCCACGGCACGAACGGCCAGTCGCTGCCGAGCACCACGCGGTCGGCGCCGACCTCGTCGAGGAGGAAGCGCAGCGCCTTCTCGCTGCCCACCACGGTGTCGTAGTAGAGCCGGCGCTGGTACGCGCTCGGCGGCTGCGGGATCGAGCGCCGCTCGGGCGGCATCCCCTGCCAGCCGCGGTCGAGCCGTCCCATCGCGTAGCACGCGGGCCCGCCGCCGTGGGCGATGCACGCCTTGAGATTCGGGCACGCGTCGAGGACCCCGCCGAGGATGAGGATCGCGACGCAGAAGGCGTCGTCCATGATGACCCCGAGGCTGTTGAACAGGCCGTAGCGTGTCGTGCGCTGCATCATGAAGTTGTGCTGCGGCTGCGGATGGAAGAAGAGGGTGGCGCCCATCGACTCGGCGGCCTTGAAGAACGCCCGGAACTTCTCCTCGTCCCAGGTCTCGCCGTTGACGCCGGCCGTGTCGAGCTCCGCGCCCTTGAGCCCGAGCACGGTCACCGCGCGCTCCAGCTCGTCGATGGCGGCCTTCACGTCCTGCATCGGCAGCGTGGCGAGCCCGGCGAAGCGCTTGGGCCAGCGCCGCGTCATCCCCGCGATCTCGTCGTTGACCTCGCGCGCCAGCGCCGTCCCCTGCGCGGGGTCGAGGTGCCAGCCGAAGAAGGGCGTGTGGATGGAGACGACCTGCATGTCCACGTGCTGGGCGTCCATGTCGGCGAGGCGCTCTTCGGGCGTGAAGCGCACCTTGGGCGAGTTGAACGTGATCCGTTTGCCGGTGGCCTCCATGGTACCGAGCCCCTCGCCGGGCTGATGGCGCCAGCCGTACCACTCCTTGCCGGCTTCGACGGCCCGCCACATCGATTGCGGGACGAGGTGCGCGTGGATGTCGATGCTGCGCATGGAACCCTCCCTGAAATCGCGCCGCGTATTCTACCGGCGCGCCGGATCGAATGCGCGGAGATCGAGCGACGCCGGCGCGCCGTCGGTGATCAGCTCGGCGAGCGCCAGGCCCGTCGCCGGCGCGTTCAGCATGCCCCACGGGCCGTGGCCGGTCGCCACGTAGGCGCTGGCCACGCCAGGGACGCGGCCGATCAGCGGCAAGCCGTCCTGGGTGACGGGGCGATAGCAGGCCTGGCGGCGCGTGACGCGCGCCGCCGCGAGCGTGGTGGACACGCGGCCGGCCGCGTGCGCCAGCACATCGCACGCCGCCTCGTCGACCTCGACGCCCTCGGCGGACTCCGGCAGCGGCTGAGGGTCGGCCATGCCGCACACGTAGACGTCGCCGTCGGGCCGCGGGATGATCTCCGGCTCGAACGCGCGGCCGTCCGCGGCGCGGTAGTCCACGAAGAGCGCGTGCGCGGGCACGTCCGGCGCGGCCAGCGTGACGCTGTACCCCTTGAGTCCATGGACCGCCGGCAGCCGGAGCCCGCGTACCGCGCGCGTGGTCCACGGCCCCAGGGCGAGCACGACGGCGTCGGCCTCCAGCGTCGCGCCGTCCACCGTCACGCCGCGCGCGGCGCCGTCGCGTCGGATCACGTCCTCCACCACGCCGATGCGCAGCGTCGCACCGCGGGCGCGCGCCGCGTCGATCAGCGCGGTCGTGAAGCGCGCGGGGTGGATCTGCGCGGTGGTCTCCGGCGAGCCCAGCGCGCCGAGCATCACCCCCGCGCCGTCGAGCCACTCGGGCGCGGGAGCACGATGGCCGCCGGCGATGGCGGCGCGCTCGCGCGCGGCCATCGCGTAGGTGTCCATGCGCCGGTAGCCGTAGTCGGTCCCGAGCTCGCGGGCGAGCTTGGCGTGGAGCGCGAACGAGGCGCGCGCCAGCGGGCCGAGGGCCGAGCCGTCGCACCAGTCGAGCGCGATGAAGCCGCCGGACTTGCCGGAGGCCGCGCACGCCACGCCCGTGCGCTCGACCACCGTGACGGCGACGCCGCGCTGCGAAAGAAAGTACGCGACCGCCGCGCCGATGACGCCGGCACCGCAGACGACGACGTGCCGCGGCGCCGTCACTCGCCTAGAGCTGCCAATCCTGGTCCCAGGTGGCGTCGGCGCCGATGCCCTCGCGCGCGACCGAGACGTCGAGCAGGTACGGGCGATTCTCCTGCGTGACGACCTCGAGTCCGCGGCGGAGCGCCGTCTCCAGCTCCTTCACCTTCGTCACCTGCTCGCCCTCCACGCCCTGGGCGCGCGCGAGACCCACGTAGTCCACCATCGGCGAGCCGAGCGTCAGGCCCGGATACTTGCCGTCGCGCACCATCTTGCTGTCGGGCATCTGGTTGGCCCAGTTGTGGCGCACGATCTGGTAGCTCTCGTTGTTGGAGACGACGATGAGCATCGCGGTCCGGTAGCGCGCCATCGTCCAGAACCCGATCGCGCTGTAGCCGAGCGCGCCGTCGCCGAGGTGGCACACCACCGGCCGCTCGCGGCCGACGGCGATCTTGGCCCCGATGGCCGCGCCCACGCCGAAGCCGAGCGAGCCGCCGCCGCTCCGCGTCCACGTCATGCCGCCGTGGCCGAAGTGCATCAGCGCCGTGCGCGCCGTGGACGACTCCTGCACGACGACGCTCTCGCGCGGCAGGACGTCGGCCAGGTGCGCCTCGAGCACGGCGGGATGGATGACGGGATCGCCCTCGTGCTCGCGCGCCAGCTTCTCCTCGCGCTCGATCAGCGTCTTGGCGTACGCGCCGATCTTCTCGCGCCGCTTCGCCCAGCCCTCGGCACCGCTCACGCGCGGCAGGGCCTCGATGAGCGCCTGCAGCGTGGCCTTCACGTCGCACTGCGCGGCGAGATCGAGCGGGTAGTGGCGGCCCATCAGCACCGGGTTCGGCCCGATCTGCATCACGGTGGGCTCGGTGACGGCGCCGTGCACGCCCTGGCAGCCGACGAGGAACAGGAGATCGGGCGTGAGCCCCGTCACTTTCTGGAAGTCCTTCGAGACCGGGTACATGCCGCAGTAGAGCGGATGGCGGTTCGGGAAGTTCACGAACACCTGCCGCGACGGAAACACCGGCGCGTGGAGCAGCTCCGCGAGCTTCACGGCCTCGGCCTGGGCGCCCGCGCGCCACACGTCGTCGCCGAACATCAGCACCGGGCACTGCGCGGCGCCCAGCTTCCGCGCGATCGCCTCGACCGTCTCGCGCCGCGCCGCCGACGGCGGCTCGATGCGATAGCCCGCGCCCTCGCCGATCTCCGCCTCGAACCCCTCGCGATTGAGCAGCGCCGCGCTGATCGAGAGATAGACGGGCCCGGTGGGCGGCGTCGTCGCTTCGCGCAGCGCGCGCGCCGTGGCGACGGGAATGGCCTTCCCCTCCGCGACGACGGTGTACGCGGCGCGCGCGTCCTTGGTGATGCCGCGCATGGTCTCGGCCTGGGTCAGCCCGGGATGCGGGGCGAGCCCGCGAAAATCCTGGAGCTCGGAGGCCCAGTCCCCGGCGATGACGAGCAGCGAGGAGCCGGAATGCTGGGCGTTGAAGAGCTGACCCGCGAGCTGCCACGAGCCGCCCATCACGTGGGCGATGACGACGCCGACCTTGCCGCTGATCCGGTGATAGCCGTCGGCCATCGCGGCGACCAGCCCCTCGTGCTTGCCGACGACCAGGCGGTGCTCCTCGGCCTCGGCGAGCGCCGCGAAGATGCCGGTCTCCGCGGAGCCGGGGTTCGTGAAGAGGTACTCCACGCCCGCGTCCTTGAGGGTCTGGAGCAGCAGCATGCCGCCGGTGCCCGTGATCGTCTTCCGCATGGCTCTCACCTCGCAGCCGGTAGTATAAGGGCCCATGTCCATCAAGGTGACCCGGCTGGCCGAGTCCTTCGCCGCCCGCGTGGAGGGCGCGGACATCACGCGGCCGCTGGACCCCGCGACGTGGGCGGAGATCCGGGCGGCCTTCGAGGAGCACTCGGTGCTGGTGTTCCACGACGCCCCGCTCGACGACGCCGCGCAGATCGCCTTCAGCCAGCGCTTCGGCGCGCTGGAGATCACCAGGAGCATCAACCCCGCGGCGGGCACGCCCTTCGCGCGCCAGTCGAATCTCGACATCAAGACCGGCGAGGTCATCCCGCCCGACGACCGGCGGATGGTCTACCAGCAGGCGAACATGCTCTGGCACTCGGACTCGTCGTTCAAGCCGGTGCCGTCGCTCTGCTCGCTCCTCTCCGCGCGGATCGTGCCGCCCGAGGGCGGCGCGACGGAGTTCGCGAGCACGCGCGCCGCGTATCCGTCGCTGCCCGAGGCGCTCCGGCGCCGCGTGGAGGACGCCGTCGCCGTCCACGACTTCGGCTGGTCGCGTGACCAGATCCGGCCGGGGTTCTTCACGGCGGAGGAGCGCGCCGTGTACCCGCCCGTGCGCCACCGGCTCGTGCGCGCCAACCCCGTCAACGGGCGGAAGGCGCTCTTCCTCGGCGCCCACGCCTCCTATATAGAAGGACTGCCGCTGGAGGAGGGCCGCGCCCTCCTCCGCGAGGTGCTCGAGCACGTGGCCCAGCCGCGCTTCCGCTACCGCCACGAGTGGCGCGCGCACGACCTCGTGATCTGGGACAATCGCTGCGTCCTCCACCGCGCCACACCCTACGACAGCGCGCGCCACCAGCGGCTCTTGCAGCGGACGACCGTCTCCGGCGACCCCGCGGAGCCGCCGGCGACGCCCGTCAGCGCGTAGCCGTCACTCCGCCAGCCACACCGTGTCGAGCTGCTGGTTCAGGAAGTGGCTCGGCGTGATCGTCCACCCGCGCACCTTGGCGAGGTGGGGCACGATCCGGTGCCACTGGAAGCCCATGATGAAGTGGACTTCCTCGTCGTAGAGCCGCTTCTCGTACTGCCGCAGCAGCCGCTTTCGCTCTTCCGGGTCGAGGGCGCGAGACTGCCGTGAGTACAGGTCGTCCATCACGGTGTCCTTGTGCTTGCCGTAGTTCACGGGCGACGTCGTCAGGAACCAGTGGATGTCGAGATCGGGCTCCACGATCGTGTTGCACGGCGCGGTGACGGCGACTTCGAAATCCCCGGCCCGGAGCGCCTGGAACCACGCGGACGTCTCCCGGGTGTCGTGCTTCACGGTGATGCCGATCTGCTTCCACTGGTCGATGAGCCAGATGCCGAACGGCTCGTACGGCTGCGGCACCGCGCGGTTGAGCAGCGTGAACGACAGGTTCTCCGCGCCCGCCTCCTTCAAGAGGCGCCGCGCCTCCGCGCGCGCGGCGTTGATGTCGCGCCCGTAGCCGGAGAGCTTCTCCAGCTCGGCGGGCGGCGTGGCGAACGGCGTGCCCGGCACCTGGATGCCCGCCACCTCTTTGACCAGCGCGATGCGCGACAGCGCCTTGGAGCCCTCGTGCCGGTCCAGGGCGAGGGTGAGGGCGCGCCGCACGCGCTTGTCGTCGTACGGCTTTTTCTGCTCGTTGGGCGTCACGCCGATCGAGCAGTTCCACGCGCTCTCCTGCACGGTGACCTTGCTGCCGAGGGCGTTCACGAGGCTGTCGCGGTCGGCGGGGGTGAAGCTGCGGAACTGGATCATGGCGCGCTCGCCGCGAACGGCCGCCACCTGCGCGGACGAGCTGGGGATGAAGATGGCGCGGAAGCCGTCGAGGTACGGCTTGCCCTTGTCCCAGTAGTCGGGATTCTTCTTGCCGACCCAGTGCGAGCCGCGCACGTACTCGACGAACTTGAAGGGGCCGGTGCCCATCACGTTCTTCTTGTACCAGTTCGGGTCCTTGGCCAGGATGTCGGCCTTGTAGATCCAGTTCCACGGCTGCGCGAGGTTCGTCAGGAACGAGGCCTCGGCGTGCTTGAGGCGAAAGACGACCGTGTCAGGGCTCGGCGCTTCCACCGACTCCACCGCGCCGTAGGTGGCCTGACGGCTCGACACCACGCCGGCGGGCGGGAAGACGATGTGGTCGTAGGAGGCCTTGATGTCTTTCGACGTCATCACGCTGCCGTCGTGGAACTTCACGCCCTTGCGCACCTTGAAGGTGTAGGTACGGCGGTCGGGCGAGACCGTCCACGACTCGGCGAGGTCGCCGATGACCTTGGTGCCGGTCTTGTCGGTGGGGTCGACACGCAGCAGCGTGTTGTACTGCGGGGCCCCGGGATGGAGCATCGCGAAGGTCTCTTCCTGGTGGGCGTCGAAGGACGGCGGCTCCGCGGCGACGACGAACACCAGCTCCCCGCCCGAGCGGGGTTTCTCTTGCGCGGCAAGCGGCGCGGCAACGGCGGCGACGAGCGCGACAGCGGTCAGGAGAGTTTTCATGGCGCGCATTATACTGGGCGCCCATGAAAACCATCGTCGCGCTCCCGGGTGAAGGCATCGGTGTCGAGGTGGTCGAGGCCACGTGCGAGGTGCTCACCGCGGCCGGCGTGCCGATCACGATCAGCACGCCGCCGCAGATCTCGGCGCCGGGCTCGCCCGTGCCCGAGGACACGAAGCGCGCCTGCCGCGCCGCCGACGCCGTCCTCTTCGGCGCCGCGGGCCCCGCCACCACCAACGTGGTGGGCTGGCTCCGCTGGGAGATGGACGCGTGGGGCGGCCTTCGCCCTTCGAAGTACTACCGTGGCATGCGCTCCCCGCTCGCGGATCCGGAGGGCATCGACCTCGTCGTGATCCGCGAGAACTCCGAGGGTATCTACCCGGGGCGCGAGGGCGACCTCGGCGACGCCCAGCGGGCGCTGCCGGGCCTCCACGACCGCTTCGGCCGCGGCCTCGACCATTACAAGGACGGCCGCTTCGCCGTGAAGGTCGTCACGCGCGGCGGCGCCGCGCGCATCGCGCGCTTCGCCTGCGAGCTGGCGCGGCGGCGCAAGTCGCGCGGCGGCGCGGGCAAGGTCACCTGCGTGACGAAATCCAACGTGCTGCCGCAGACCGACGGCCTGTTCCACAAGATCGTGCAGGAGACCGTCGCGACGTATGCCGACCTCGCCTTCGAGCACTTCCACGTGGACGACGCCGCGCGGCGGATCATCCGCTTCCCGAAGAGCCTGGACGTCGTGGTGTGCATGAACCAGTACGGCGACATCCTGTCGGACGTCGCGGGTGAGGTCGCGGGCGGCCTCGGCGTCGCGCCGTCGGGGAACTTCGGCGACGCCGGCTGGGCGTACTTCGAGTCGGTACACGGCTCCGCGCCCGACATCGCGGGCCAGGGCATCGCCAACCCGACGGGCACGCTGCTGTCCGCCGTCTTGATGCTCGACCACCTCGGGCTCGCGGCGGAATCGGCGCGGCTGGAAGCCGCGGTGGCGCGCGTCTACCGCGACGGCAAGGCGCTCACGCGCGACCAGGGCGGGACCGCCACCACCAAGCAGATGGCGGCGGCGGTCCTCGCCGCCTACCGGGCCCAGTAACGCTCAGGCCTCCTTCGGCTCCTTGCGGATGAAGCGGCCGGTCCGGAGCTCCGCGAGGGTCTGCTCGATCTCGGCGCGCGTGTTCATCACGAAAGGCCCGTAGCGCGCGATCGGCTCGCCGAGCGGCCGCGCGGCCGCGAGCAGGAAGCGCCCGCCCTCGTCGCTCGAGGCTTCGACGACGTCGCCCTCGCCGAAGACCACCAGCGCCGGCGCGCGCACCACCTCGGAGCCGAACCGCACCGTGCCCGCGTCCACGTAGGCGAACGCCGTGTGCCCGCGCTCGACCGCGTCGCGGAACCGGGCGCCGGCGGGGAGCACGACGTCCACGAACTTCGGCGCGACGGCCAGCCCCTCGACGGGCCCGACGACGCGCGCGGACTCCCCCGCGATCACGCGGATGCGCGCGCCCTCGACGGTCTCCGTCTCCGGCAGCGCGGCCCCCTGGAGGTCGCGGTACTTCGGACGGCTCATCTTGTCGCGCGCGGGCAGGTTCAGCCAGAGCTGGAGCCCGCCGATGCCCTCGGGCCGGACCTGCGGCATCTCCTCGTGCATGATGCCGCTGCCCGAGGTCATCCACTGGATGTCACCGGCGCCGATCGTGCCCTTGTGGCCGAGCGAGTCGCCGTGCTTGATCTCGCCGGTGCGGACCAGCGTCACCGTCTCGATGCCGCGGTGCGGGTGGTACGGGAAGCCCGCCTCGTAGTCCGCGGGGCTGACCGACTCGAAGTGGTCGAGGAGCAGGAACGGATCGAGATGGTCCAGGCGGCGGCCGCCCAGGCTCCGGCGCAGGTGGACGCCCGCGCCCTCCACGACCGGCTGAGGATCGATCACGTACGCCACGGGACGCACCGACTGGCTCATGGCTCCGACTCCTTACCGTCCCGGCGGGGGCGCCGGGCTCAATTCATTCGATATCAAATGATTTGACGTACAATGGTTCCCGAGGGATTCCAGGGCATGGGGACGCACTATAAAGGACGCCCGGCCGAGGTCCGGGCCCTGGACGCCTACATCAAGCTCACCCGGGCCGGCAGCGCGGTCGGCGCCCGCCTGGGCCGGCGCCTGGCCGCGGAGGGGCTGACGCCGACTCAGCTCGGGGTTCTCGAAGCCCTTCTGCACCTGGGACCTCTCGGGCAGCGCGCCCTCGGCGGCAAGCTCCTCATGAGCGGCGCCAACATCACCACGGTGGTCGACAATCTGGAGCGCCGCGGCCTCGTCCGGCGCGAGCGCCGCGGCGACGACCGCCGCAACGTCACCGTACACCTCACGGCGGACGGCCGCCGCCTCATCACGCGCATCTTCCCCGGCCACGTGGCGGCCATCGTCGAGGCGTTCGCTGCCCTCACGCCGGGTGAGCAGGAGACGCTCGGGCGGCTCGCGAAGAAGCTCGGGCTGAGCGCGGCCGGCCGCGCGTGACGGTCAGCTACACAAGAACTTCGCGCTCGTGGAGACCGCCGCGTTGTCCGACGTGTGGCAGTTGCCGAACTGCACCTGGCGCGAGATCAGCCCCTTCGCACCGTTGACGTTGTAGCCGCAGACGAGCAGCCAGCGCCCGGCCGCGATCTGCAGCGCCTGGCTGGTGACGAAGGTCCCGGCGATGTCGTTGGCCCGCTCCGCCCATCCGGACTCGGGACTCTGCGCCACGATCTTGAACTTCGTGGTGGCCGGGCAGGTGACCTGTGTCGCGGCGGCGGCGCGGCCAGCCGGCAGGACTGCGAGCGCGAGTGCACGGCCGACGGCAAACGTGAGCATCCTCGACACGGTCATGGTGGCTCCCCCGGTTAACTGACCTGGTACGTCTTGATGGCCGCCTGGTCGAAGGCGAGCCCGAGACCCGGCCTGGCGGGCACCACGAGATGGCCCGCCTCGAGCTTCGGCGTCTCCTCGTAGAGCCGCAGCGTCCACGGCATGTACTCCACGGTGAGCCCGTTCGGAATGGCGGCGATGAGGTGCACGTGCAGCTCGGGCACGAGATGGCTGACTACGGGGAGATTGAACGCCTCCGCCATCCCCGCGATCTTCATCCACTGCGTGATCCCGCCCGCGCGCAGGAGGTCGATCATCACGATGTCGATCGAGCGCGCCTCGAGCATGTGACGGAAGGGGACGATGCCGTAGTGATACTCGCCGGCGGCGATGGGCGTGGCGAGGTTGTCGGCGATGCGCGCGAGCCCGGAGAAGTCGTCGTGCGCGGTCGGGTCCTCGAGCCAGAAGAGATGGTACGGCTCGATGCGCGTGCCGACCTCGATGGCCTGGTTCACGCTCCAGAGCTGGTTGATGTCGCACATCAGGTCCACGTCGGGGCCGATCGATTCACGCATCACGCGCACGCGCTCGACCGACGCGGCCACCGTGGGCTCGCTGCCGCACTGCATCTTCATCTGGCGAAAGCCCATGTCCCGCAGGCGCGGTCCGGCTTTCGCCAGGTAATCGATCGGGTGCGGGCGCATGAGCGCGCCGCTGGCGTAGGTCGGCACGCGCTCGCGGAGCCCGCCGAGCAGCGCGGCGACGGAGCGGCCGACCGCCTTGCCCTTCAGATCCCAGCACGCGATGTCGATCGCGGAGAGCGCCAGCGTGAAGATGCCGCCGGGCCCCGACCCGCCCGCCGCCCGGCGCGCCTTGGCGGCGATGGCCTCGGTCTCGCTGGGGTCGTCACCGATCATCAGGTTGGCCAGGCCGTCCACGGCGGCCTTCAGGGCCGGGGTGAGGGCGCCGCCGAAGAAGGTCAGCCCGATGCCGACGAGACCCTGGTCGGTGCCGAGCTCCACCGTCACGAACTCGCGGGTGTCGGTCGGCGCGGGCAGGCCCACCACGAGCGGGTTGTCGGCGGGCGTCCGGAGGATCCGGGTGGTGACGTGGGTGATCTTCATCTTGCGGCCTCCCCGGCGTATGCTACACCGCACCATGGCGGACCACCTGCTCACCGAGACCGTCGACGGCGTCGCGATCCTCACTCTGAATCGCCCGGACTCGCTCAACGCGCTCAACCGGCAGCTCTCCGCGGAGCTGCACGCGGCGGTCACCCAGGCCGTGGCCGACCCGGCCATCGGCTGCATCGTCATCACGGGCGCCGGGCAGAAGGCGTTCTCCGCGGGCGGCGACATCCACGAGCAGCGCGAGGACGACAAGAAGTACACGCAGGCGGAGCTGGACACCCTCGGCGCCGAGCGCGCCCGCGGCTTCTACGAGATCGGCGCCTGCCCCAAGCCGACCATCGGGATGATCAACGGCCTCGCCTACGGCGGCGCCGGCGTGCTGTCCTCCTCGCTCGACATGCGCGTGGGCTGCGAGCACGCGTCGTTCCGCTTCCTGGCCGCCGCCTACGGCCGCATCAACACCACGTGGACGCTGCCCAACCAGGTCGGCTGGCCGGTCGCCAAGGAGCTGCTCTTCTCCGGCCGCGAGGTGAAGGCCGAGGAGGCGCACCGCATCGGCCTGCTCAACCACCTGGTGCCCTGCGCGGAGCTCCGCGACAAGACGCTGTGGCTCGCCACGATGATCGCCAAGAACCGGCGCGAATCGGTGATGGGCGTCAAGGCCCTGCTGTTGCAGGACATGGGACAGGGGCTCGAGCAGCAGTGGAAGAACGAGCGCGACTACACGACCCACGTCGCGCGCCCGGCCAAGGCCGAGGACGCTTTCCCGGACTTCATCGCTCGCAAGGGACGAAAGGACTGACGATGGCCACGATCACGGGCTCCGAGGTGCTGGCGCAGGCGCTCCGCACGCAGGGTGTGGACACGATGTTCTACCTGATGGGCGGGCCGATGCTCGAGACGGAGGCCGCGTGCATCCAGCTCGGCATCCGCGCCATCGACCACCGCCACGAGCAGGCCGCCTCCTTCGCGGCCCACGCGTACACGCGCGTGACGCGGCGCCCCGGCGTGTGCATGGGCTGCTCGGGCCCCGGCGCCACGAACCTCCTGACCGGCGTGGCCACCGCCTTCACCGACTGCGCGCCGCTGGTGGCCATCGGCGGCGCCAGCCCGCGGGTGTACGAGGGCATGGAGGCGTTCCAGGAAATCGACCAGCTCGGGGTGTTCAAGCCCGTCACCAAGTGGGCGGCGCGCATCTACGACGCCAAGCGCATTCCCGACGTGGTCGCCACCGCCTTCCGCGAAGCGACGAGCGGGCGCCCGGGCCCGGTCTACATCGACATGCCCGGCGACATCCTCGGCGAGAAAGTGGAAGAGGACGCCGTCAAGTACGCGGCGGCGTGGAAGCCGGCGCCGCGCACGCTCGGCGACCCCGCCGCGATCAAGGAAGCGATCGCGCTCCTGGCGCGCGCGGAGCGGCCGGTGATCATCGCCGGCAGCGGCGTGTGGTGGTCGGACGGCGCGGCGGCCCTCCAGCAGCTCGTGGAGGCCACCGGCATCCCGTTCTACACCAAGCCCATCTCGCGCGGCCTCATCGCCGAGGACCACGCGCTGTCGTTCCTCAACGCGCGCAGCAAGGCGTTCACCGAGGCGGACGTGGTGCTGGCCGTCGGCACGCGCTTCGACTGGATGATCCAGTTCGGGCGGCCGCCGCGCTTCGCCGCCGACCTCAAGGTCATCCACGTCGACATCAACCCGGCCCAGCTCGGTCACAACCGCGCCGTGGACGTGCCGATCGCCGGTGACGCCCGCGCGGTCCTCGAGCAGCTCCGCGCCGAGGCCGAGGGCAAGCTCAATCCGAAGCTGTATTCGGCCTGGACGGGCAAGCTGCGCACCCTCGACGCCGAGAAGGGCTCGGAGCAGGACAAGGCGATGTCGAGCGACGAGCTGCCCATCCACCCGCTGCGCCTCTGCAAGGAAGTGCGCGACTTCCTGCGCCGCGACGCGATCCTCGTGGTCGACGGCCAGGAGATCCTCAACTACGGCCGCCAGGCGATTCCGACGTACATGCCGGGCCACCGCCTCAACTCCGGCGCGTTCGGAACGATGGGCGTGGGCCTGCCGTACGGCGTGGGCGCGAAGGTCGCGCGGCCCGACAAGCAGGTGCTCGTGCTCCACGGCGACGGCTCGTTCGGCATCAACGCCATGGACATCGACACGGCCGTGCGCCACAAGATCCCGGTCGTCTGCGTGATCAGCAACAACGGCGGCTGGACGGCGGATGCGCCGTGGACCCGGCCGCTGCCCAAGCCCGGCCGCAACCTCGGCCACACCCGCTACGATCGGATGGCGATGGACCTCGGCGCGCACGGCGAGTTCGTCGAGAAGCCGACCGAGATCCGGCCCGCCCTGGAGCGCGCGTTCGCCTCGGGCAAGCCCTCCATCGTCAACGTCATCACGGATCACAAGGCGCGCGCCCAGACCGTGAGGTTCTCCGCGTATACGACCTAGTAGATGGGGGGTCAAAGGGCCCCCAAGGCGAAGGAGGACGATCATGACCGCGTCCCGTGTCGCGCTGGTCCTCGTCGCGCTGCTGCTCCTGCCCGGCCTGGCGGCGGCGGCGCCCGAGGGGAAGATCGTCATTGCCCAGGGCGTCGATCCGACCACGCTGGACCCGCAGTGGTACGAGGAGACGCCCGCCTACAACGTGCTGCTGAACGTCTACGACACGCTGCTGTTCCGCGACAAGGATCTCAAGCTCATCCCGTGGCTCGCCGAGTCGTGGAAGCTCGTGAACCCGACCACGTGGGAGTTCAAGATCCGCAAGGGCGTGAAGTTCCACAACGGCGAGGAGGTCGACGCCGAGGCCGTGAAGTTCAGCCTCGACCGCGCGCGCGACCCGGAGATGAAAGCGCGGCAGACGGTCTACTTCCGCCTCGTCACCTCCGTCGACGTCGTCGACAAGTACACCGTCCGCGTGCTGACCTCGCGGCCGTACCCGACGCTGGAAAACCATCTCGCGCTCCGCGGCGCCATCATGCCGCCCGCCCACTTCCGCGGGAAGGACAAGGTCTTCGCCGACCGCAATCCCGTCGGCAGCGGCCCCTACCGGGTCGTGCGGTGGGTGAAGGACGAGCAGATCGAGCTCGAGGCCAACCCGAACTGGTGGGCCGGCGCGCCGAAGATCAAGACGATCGTGTTTCGCCCGATCCCCGAGCACGCCGTCCGCGTGGCCGCGCTGCAGGCGGGCGAGATCGACGTGGCCGTGAACATCCCGCCGCACCTGGTGCCGATCATCGACAAGCACCCGCGGCTCTACGTCTCCAAGGCCCCGAGCGTGCGCACGATCTTCATCCCGGTCTACGCCTACCAGTACGACCCCGCCAACAAGCCGGTGGGCCCCGTGGAAGGGCCGACGCGCGACAAGCGCGTGCGGCAGGCGCTGCTGGCCGCCGTCAACGTGGACGAGATCATCAAGACGGTCCTCGAGGGCAACGCCATCCGCACGGCCACGCCGCTGACGCCCAAGCACTTCGGCTTCGACCGCACGGTCGCGCCACCGAAGCTCGAGCTCGATCGCGTCAAGAAGCTCCTCGCCGAGGCCGGCATGCCGCAGGGCCTCGACCTCACGCTCAACTCGCCCGACGGCCGCTACCTCAAGGACAAGGAGGTCGCGGAGGCGGTGGCGGGCCAGCTCACCAAGGCCGGCATCCGCACGCGCGTGCGGACGCACGAGTGGACGACCTATCTCAGCCAGTACGTGTACCCGCACAAGGCGAACCCCATGTACCTCATCGGCTGGGGCAACACGACGTGGGACGCCGACGGCACGCTCGGCTCGCTCTTCCGCAGCGGCACGCCGCAGTCGAACTACCACAACCCGGACTTCGACGGGCTCATCGACGAGGCGCAGACGTCCATCGATCCCAAGCGCCGGCAGGAGCTCTACGCGCGGGCCCAGCGCATGCTGCTCGACGACGGCGCGGTGCTCCCGCTCTACCAGCAGATGGACCTCTACGGCGTCAACAAGCGCCTCAACTTCCAGGCCCTGTCCTCCGAGCAGCTCGTGGGGCCGTGGATGTCGCTGCGCGAGGTCAAGTAGCGGTCGCTACCCCCGCGTGCAGCTGGCGAAGTTGAGACGCGGCGGCGGCGCCGGCGTCGCAGCCGCCCGAGACCGTGAGCACGTCCATGAGGCCGTCGGCACGGTCGCCCCGGATCCCGTCCATGGCGGCGGTACCGGCAAGCCGCTGGACGGTGGGCGCGGCGGTCAGGATCCAGGGCTTCATTGGAGGAACCTCTCATCTCTGTTCACGTGCGCGCCGCGTAGCGCGGCATCACCTCGGTCGTGATCGCAAGGCCATGTCGCCTCCCGACGCTCGGGGCGCAGTATCCCACGGGTGACAAAGTTTGCGCGCCACGATGTCCCCGCGGCACGCCGGCGCACCGCCGCAAGCGTCGTGGCGACGCGGGCTTGCGGGCCCTCCGGGGCTTGGCGGGGAACTTGAAGTCCTCCCGGCCATGTTTCGGAGGATGTCGATCGCGACGCGCTTCGCGTTCGTGGTCCTCTTCGTCCCCGCGGGAGCGGCGGAGCGCCATGGCCGCTGACCCGCTGGTGGGCTACGACGAGCTGCTCGCGGCGATCCGCCGGCTCTGCGGCGAGCGGCGCACGGGCACGCTCTTCATCGCCACCGCGGACAACGAGGGTGGCCAGCTCGGCCTCCGCGACGGCCTCGTGGTGACCGCGCGCTTCCGCCGCCTCACGGGCCTCGACGCCGCGCACGCGATCCGCAAGATCCGCCTGGCGCGCTTCTCCTTCACGCGCGACGCCGTCGAGCCGCCGGACCCGGACCGTCCGCTGTCGCACGGCGCCGTGCTGTCGGTGCTGACGGACGCGGAGGCGGCAACGGGCGTCGTCGAGAGCTACGGCGTGCTGCGGGCGACGCTGATCGCCGCGCTGACGGAGTACCTCGGGCCCATGGCGGCGATCGTCGTGCGCGACCAGCTCGCGGAGGCGGAGCGCGTGGGCCGCGAACCGGCCGAGATCGTCGAGGCCCTCGCGCGGCTGATCGACGAGCCCGCCGGCGCCGCGGCCTTCCGCGCCCAGGTGCGGGCGGCGCTCCACCGCTAGGGGGTCACTTCGTCGCGCAGGCCGCGACTACCGGCGCGTGCACTTCGCGAAATTCAGCGTGAGGGTCTCGGTGGGCTTGGCGCCGCCCGCGCCGCCGGGCTGGTTCATGCCGATGAGGATGCCCTCCAGCTCGTAGGTCACGCCGCCGGTCACGATGGTGGCCTTCGGAATCGGCGTGCCGGCGGTCGCCGCCTTCATGAGCGCGGGCGAGGCCTTGTCGACGGTCTTCGTGATGGTGATCGGCTTGTGCTGCCGCTTGCCGGTCGGCACGCCGCTCGCGGGATCCCGCGGCGACGTCGCGGCCTGCGACGCGGTGGCGCCAGGCTTCGGGGTGGCGCCCAGGGGACCGGGGATGCAATCGATGGGCGACACGGCGCTCGCGTCGATCGCACCGGGCTTGCTCTTGCTTTCGCCGTGGATCCCGTCGATGACGATGATGGCCGCCGGCGCCGTCCCGGCCTTGCTCGACGCGAGCGCCTCCCCCCCGAGCACGAGCACGAACGCGGTTGTCACGACACAGACTTTCAGCATGGCAGGACCTCCTGAAGGAAGGACGCCGGGCGCCAGGCCGCCCATCGAACTATTTCGCACGATACACCAGCCGCCAGACCTCGATCCCGTACGGGCCCGCCCCCTGGGTGTCGCCGGGCCGGAGAAACGCTACCGTGCTCGCCGGGATCGATATCGCCATCGCCTTGTAGAACGGTCCGTCGCCGCGCAGCACGCCGTAAGCCTTGCCGTTCGGGACGTGCAGGATGCGCAGGCCGCGGTCGTGCATGTCGGGGGCGAAGAGCCAGTCGCCGTCGGCGGTGAACGCGAGCGAAAAGCGCATCTCGGCGTGCAGGCCGTGGCCCGGCGCCTCGGCCACGTTGGCGAACGACCGCTCCTCACGGCCGCCCGCCGTGTCCATCACGTGGAGTCTGCCGAGGATGCCGTTGGCGGCCGCGCGCCCGCCGTCGCGCGTGAGCGCCAGCGAGACGGGCGACATGGTCTCGAGTGATTGGGACATCACCATGGAGGCGCGCAGCGTGAGGTCGGGCCAGTTCCAGAGCTTGAGATTGCCGTCGACGGCCGCCGAGGCGAGCACGCGCCCGTCGCCGGAGAACGCCACCACGTCCACGCGCTCGCCGGCATGCGCGTTCGGCAGCGTGCGATTGATCTCGGCGCGCACCGGGTCCACCACCGTGAGCCCCGAGCCCGCCGCGACCACGAGGGTCTGTTCGGTGGGATGGAAGGCCGCGCCGCGGCTCCTGGGCACGCGCGGCGCCGCCACCTGCCGTCCGGTGGCCGCCTGCCACGCCTCGATGGTCTGCGCGTCGTGGCCGAGCGTGACGACGAGCGCGCCGTCCGGCGACACGACGACCCCGTCGATCCGGCGCGCGGCGCCCCGCGGGTGCACGCGCACCTGCCAGCGCTGGGCGCCGGAGGGCACGTCGCGCGCGATGAGGTCGCCATCCATGTCGCCGACGACGACGAGGCTGCCGTCGGGCGCGAGCCCGACGGCATTGACGACCGGCTTGATATCCGGCACGTCGAGCACCTTCTCGGCGGTGACGGGCGGCGGCCCCTCGGCGGCGCAGCCGGTGAGAGCCAGCGCCGCGGCCAGCGCGAGCGCGCGCGGTCCCATGCGGACACTCTAAGTGATAATCGGAGCCGTGCGCATCGTCGTCGGCACACTCTTCGTGCTGCTGGGCGGGATCTCGATCGCTTACGTCGCCGCGGGCGGGGCGGTGTTCCCGCGGGAGCCGCCCCTCGTCGCTCTCGGCGTCCTGCTCGTGGCCGTCGGCGCCGGGTTCTGGGCACGCTCGCGCGCCGCCGCGCTGCTGGCGCGCGTCGCGCTGGGGACCGCACTCGCCGGCATCGTCTGGATCGCGGTCGGCTACGTCTCCTTCGGCTCGCTGCACGACACCGACGAGCTGGTCCGTCGCGTCTACCTGTTCGCGATGGCGATGCCCGCCGCCGCCGTCGCCGTCCTCTTCCTCTTCGTGCGGCG
Source organism: Candidatus Methylomirabilota bacterium (assembly GCA_036002345.1). Lineage (GTDB taxonomy): Bacteria > Methylomirabilota > Methylomirabilia > Rokubacteriales > CSP1-6 > AR12. The sequence continues at coordinate 19,796 of DASYTM010000157.1, forward strand.
CGTGCCGCGCGTGCCGGCCTTCGGCGCGATCGACGCCGTGCCGCTCGCCGGCGTGGCGGCCGCGCTGGTCCTCGGCGTGCTGTGGCTCGCCGGCGAAGACCCGCGCCTGCGGCCGTGCCGGCTCGGAAACGCCTCGGCCTGCCAGACCCTGGCCGTCCAGCTCGTGGAAGCGGGCGAGCGCGCGCCGGGCGCGCCGCCGGCGCGCTGGGAAGAAGATGCCGCGCGGGTGCTCGAGGCGCAGGGCTGCGGCCCCGAGCCGGGGCCGTGTGCCCTCCAGCGCTACGCGCTCGGCAACGTGGCGCTCCGCGCGGGCCGCGTGGAGGCCGCACGGCGGGAGTTCGCCGTCGCCTGCGCCGAGGACCGGACGTGGTGCGCGCGCACCAGACCCAGTGCAGCACGACCTTCGAGGTATTGGCCACGACGCCCGTGTTGAAGGAGAGATCCCACGCGGCGGGCAGCGTCGGACCGGGCGGCGCGACCGACGGATCGACGAGGCTCGCCAGCTCCTGAGGTGTAGTGGGGGGACGCCAGCGTCTCACACGTCCGGGCTATACTGCGAGCGACGCGACAGGGAGAGTGACCCATGGCCGACCGCGCGCTGACCGGGATCCGCATCCTCGACCTCACGCAGTTCGAAGCCGGCACCACCTGCACCCAGTTCCTCGGCTGGCTCGGCGCCGACATCGTCAAGATCGAGCCGCCGGGCGGCGAGCAGTCGCGCCGCAACCGCCCCGAGGTGCCGGGGCTCGACGCGATGTTCTTCCTGGTCTTCAATTCCAACAAGCGCAGCGTGACGATCGACCTGAAGAACCCCGAGGGCAAGGCGCTCTTCCTCAAGATGGTCGAGCGCGCCGACGTGGTCGTCGAGAACTTCGCCCCCGGGCTCATGGAGCGGCTGGGGCTCGACTACGAGCGGCTCCGCGCGACCAATCCGAAGATCATCATGGCCCGCATCAAGGGCTTCGGCCTCTCGGGCCCGTACGCGGAGTACAAGAGCTTCGACATGATCGCGCAGGCCACGGGCGGCGTGATGAGCGTGACCGGGTTCAGCGACCGCGAGCCCATCCGCTGCGGCGCCGCCATCGGCGACACCGGCACGGGCGTCCACACGGCGGCGGCCATTCTCGCCGCCTACATCCAGCGCCAGCGCACGGGCCAGGGCCAGCTCATCGAGGTGGCCATGCAGGAGGTGATCGCGAACTTCCTGCGCGGCCGCTACGTGGACCACTACCGCGACGGCAAGCCGAGCGAGCGCCGCGGCAACGCCCTCGTCGGCGGCGTCCCGGGCGGCGCGTATCCGTGCGCGCCGGGCGGACCGAACGACTACGCCTACATCTACGTGCAGACGATGAACACCGACATGTGGCGGGACTTCGCGACGGCCATCGGCCGCGAGGATCTGCTGACCGACCCGCGGTGCAAGGACGCCAAGACGCGCTGGGAGCACCGTGACGAGGTCAACGCCATCATCGCGGGGTGGACGCGCGCGCGCACCAAGCACGAGGTGATGGAGACCCTCGGGAAGGCCGGCGTGCCGTGCGGCGCCGTCCTCGACACCGGCGAGATCCTGGACGACCCGCATCTGAACGCGCGCGGCCAGATCCACACCCTCGAGCACGCCACGCGCGGGCGGCTCCGACTGCCCGGCTGCCCGGTGCACCTCTCGGCATCGGAGGCGCCCACCTCGCCGCCGCCGCTCGCCGGCCAGCACACGGACGAGGTCCTGGCCGAGCTCGGCTTCACCGCGGCGGAGGTGGCGACCCTCCGCGGCCAGGGCGTCCTGGGCTGAGGCGCGCCCCTACGCGGCCGGGTTCTTCTGGCGCGCCGCCGCCCGGGCCGCCGCGATATCGGTCTCGTCGAGGTATTTCGCGGAGTCGCGGTCGAACCTCTCCTTGCACTCCAGCGAGCAGAAGTAGAACGTCTGGCCTCCCCACTCGGACTGCGCCTCGGCCGACACCGGATTGACTTCCATCTTGCAGACAGGATCCAGGCCCATGAAACCCTCCTTCGCCGCACAGGCGGCGTCGCGGTTGATTCGGCGCAAACGCGATGCCAGCGACCCGCGTGGCGTCAGCGGGCGGGCGGAGCGGGACGAGGGGCGGCGAGCGCGTACGCCTCGTCGATGAGGCGCACCGCGCGCAGCAAGTCCTGGACGCCGATGGGCGGCGCGGCGCCGCGGCGCAAGTGGTCGAGGATGTCGCGCACGCACACCTGGTAGAGCGGCGTGGGCGGGCTCGGCAAGGCCTCCTCGCCGGCGCCGGTGATCAGGCGCATCGTGTCGTCGTGATAGAGCACCAGGATCGCGTCGCGCCCGGCCACCTTCCACTCGCTATCACTGCCCGCGTACGGCACGGTGTTGCCGACCTCGATCGTGCCGAGCACGCCGCTCGTCGTGCGCAGCAGCACGCTCGCGTAGTCCTCGACGGGCTGCCCGTGCACGCGTGAGCTGAGCTGGGCCGCCGTCACGCGCGCGTCCTCGCCGGTGAGGTGCAGGAAGAGATCGAAGAGGTGTGACCCGAGATTCCGCAGGCAGCCGCCGCCCGCCAGCGCGGGGTCGAGCATCCACGGCGACTGCCAGGCCGGGTACCGCGCGGAGGTCGGGCGGTTCAGGCGGAAGTAGCAGTGCGAGAGCGCGCCGAAGCGCCCCCCGGCCAGCATCGCGCGCGCGCGGACGACGAAGGGCTGGTAGCGCTGCGGCAGCGGCACGGCCACGAACGCGTGCCTGGCCGCGGCCTTGGCCGCGATGCGCTCGACCTCGGCGGCGCTCACCCCCATCGGCTTTTCCATCATGAACGGGACGCCGCGCTCCAGCAGGGCGTCCGCCGTCGCGGCCATGCGGCTGTGCTGACCGAGGGCCAGGACGAAATCCGGGCGGGTCTTCTCCAGCATCTCGCCGTAGTCCGTGAACACGGGCGGGCCGCCCACGGCGGCCGCGCGCTCGGCGGCGACGGCGGCGCTGGCATCGTGCAGGCCGACCAGGCGCACGTCGTCCATGGCCGCGAGCAGACGCAGGTACGCGGCATCGTAGAGCGAATGCCAGTGGCTGACCTCGATGGCCGCGACGCGGATGACCGACATGTGTGTCGGGGGGCCCCGAAATGGCCCCCCAAACCCCCCAGCGTTCGTCGCGCCC
>DASYTM010000158.1:0-10267 GCA_036002345.1 Candidatus Methylomirabilota bacterium
CAGCAGAAGGTGCCGCAGCTCTCCACCGGCGCGACGAAGTGGAACGACCCCAAGAACTTCCCGTGGACGATGGGCTATCAGCCCAACTACCAGACCGAGGGCCGGGTCTACGCGGCCTACGCGCTCAGCCACGTGAAGGACGCGAAGATCGGCATCCTCTACCAGAACGACGACTACGGCAAGGACTACCGCAAGGGCCTGCTCGACGGGCTCGGCGAGGCCGCCAAGAAGATGGTCGTCATGGAGCAGACGTACGAGGTGACCGACCCGCTGATCGACTCCCAGATCGTCAATCTGAAAAATAGCGGCGCCAATGTGTTCTTCAACGTGACGATCCCGAAGTTCGCGGTGCAGGCCATCAAGAAGTCGCACGACATCGGCTGGAAGCCGGCGCATTTCTTGAACAACGTGTCGAGCTCGCTGGGCACGACGCTCAAGCCGGCCGGGCTGGACGCTTCCAAGGGCCTGGTCACGGCGCTCTACATGAAGGAGATCACCGACCCGCAGTGGAAGAACGACAAGGGCTTTCTGGACTGGGTCGCGTGGATGAAGAAGTACTACCCCGAGGGCGCGCTGGACGACCAGGCCAACGCCTACGCCTACTCGGTGGCCATGACGCTGGTGCAGACCCTCAAGCAGTGCGGCAACGACCTCAGCCGCGAGAACATCATGAAGCAGGCGGCCAGCCTGAAGAACCTCGAGCTGCCGCTCCTGCTACCGGGCATCAAGATCAACACGAGCGCGACGGACTTCGCGCCCATCGAGCAGGAACAGCTCGCCAAGTTCGACGGCGAGCGCTGGGTGCTGTTCGGGGAACTGTACGATGCCTCGAAGAAGTAACTGACCTCGATTGGAAAAAACCGAGCGCCCCGGGTTGCCCCGGGGCGCTCGTCGATGGCCGCGACAGTCGCCCCCCGACTCCCGCCGTGGCCGTCTTCTAGGTCGTGGCTCCGATCAGCTCCGCCAGCGCCGGCGCGGCGCACGCGCACGCGCGGTCTGGCGCGGTCCAGTCGAAAAGAACGCCATCGCGGCGCCGCAGATCGCGGCCAGCACGAGCGGTCCGAGGATGTCGGTGATCACGGGCATCATCGGGCTAGCGGCCGCCGCCGAAGCGGCTGGGCGCGCTGCGTTCGGATCGGCGACCGTCGGCTCGGCCGGGGCCGCGGCGACCGCCGTCACCCAGAGCGCGAGAGCCGCCACGACCGGACCAGTGACCAGAGCCCGTCCCGTACGCGTCATAAGTCATCTCCGTTGCTCCTGTCCTCCCCGGATGTCCCACGGCGCGTGGAGAAAAGCATCAAGGATGCCAGACGCGGGACGGGGGAGCGCCCGACGCAATCTCGCGGAGTTAGCCGGCGCTCAGATGCCCGCGAGGTGGTCAATCGGCTGGTTAGTGACCACTGTCCCGATGGGCAGCGACCAGATCCCGGTCATTCCGCCCGGCGGGCTTCAGGCGCGCTTCCGGCGGATCGCCCTGTCGCAGCGCTCGAGGAACTCGAGCGCCGCGCGATTCCATGCTTCCGGCTGGTCCCGGTTGGCGAAGTGGCTGGCGGGAGAGAGGACCAGGAGCTTGCTGCCCCGGATCTTCCGGTGCATGACCTGCATGGGACCCAGCGACGGGTCGCGGTCCCCGCCGATCAGGAGCACGGGCACGCGGATCTTCGGCAGCCGGTCGGTGATGTGGTCCATGGCCAGCAGCGCCCGCAGGGCGTTGGCGTAGCCGATCGGCGTGAGGCGGCGGTAGTAGGCGTAGAACTCGTCCTTCGACGACGGGTCCAGCGCCAGGCGCGCGGCCACGTTGGGATTCGAGGCCATGGCGAACTCCGCCATCGCGTCCATTCCCTTGGCGAGCGTCACCTCGATCGACCGCGCGCGCATGACGATGTTGTCCACCGACAGCGGCAGCCCGGCCGCCGACGACGAGTTGGTGACGAGCAGCGAGCGCACGCGCGCGGGGAAGGCCAGCGTGAAGCGCGTCGCGATGCCGGCGCCCAGCGAGAGACCGCCGACGTGCGCGGTGCGCAGCCGCAGGTGATCGAGCACCGTCTTGAGATCGAGCACCCAGCGCTGGAACGAGTAGCGCGCGGGATCCTCGGGGCTGTCCGAGCGCGCGTGCCCGCGCGGCTCCCACAGCACGAGCCGGTGGCGGGCGGCGAGGGCCTTGACGTTGACGTCCCACAGGTCGGCGTTGCCGCCGATGCCGTAGGCGAGCACGAGCGGTGAGCCGGTGCCGTGCTCCTCGTAGTAGATGCGGACGCGATCGTCGGTGCGGGCGTAGGGCATGCCCGGATCTTACGCCACCGAGCGCGCGTCAGCGGGCGGACGTCAGTTGCCGGACGTCAACAGGAAGAGGACGATGAGGCTGAGCGGAAGACCCAACAGACTCGCGAGGATATAGAACACCCGGCACCTCCCGTTGTGACCCCTGCCGTGAGGTGCAAGAGGGCGGCCACGCCCCCTCCGGGGGCCGGCCTTGACGATCCCGCCCCGGTTCAGTATTTTTGAAGTCGTCTTCAGCCATGGTTAACCCCGCCCGGCTATCGCTCACGGTCAACGGCGAGACGCACGAGCTCCTCGTGCCCGTGCACAAGACGCTGCTCGAGGTGCTGCGCGAAGACCTGGATCTCATCGGCACCAAGCACGGCTGCGAGCTCGGCGAGTGCGGCACGTGCACGGTGCTGGTGGACGGCGCGCCCGTGCTCTCGTGTCTCGCACTGCCCGCCGACCTGCAGGAGGCGGACATCACGACCGTGGAGGGCCTGGCCGACGGCGGGCGGCTGCACCCGCTCCAGCAGGCGTTTGCGGAGCTGGGCGCCGCGCAGTGCGGTTACTGCACGCCCGGCATTCTCGTGACCGCCAAGGCCCTGCTCGCGGCCGACCCCATGCCGACGCGGCAGCGGATCCGCGAGGGCCTCGCCGGCAACCTCTGCCGCTGCACGGGCTATACGAAGATCCTGGATGCCGTCGAATTGGCCGCGCTGCGCATGACTCCTCCGGCCGGGGCCACACGATGAGCAAGCGGTTTACGGTCATCGGCCAGCCGCTGCCCAAGATCGACGCCTGGGCGAAGGTCACGGGCGACACCCGCTTCGCCGACGACATGGTCGTGCCGCGCATGGCGTTCGGCAAGCTGTTGCGCAGTCCGCACGCGCATGCGCGTATCACGCGGATCGACACGAGCCGCGCCAGGGCGCTGCCCGGCGTGTACGCCGTCATCACCGCCGCCGACCTGCCGCGCGTGAAGTTCGGCATCCTGCCCGTGTCCCAGGACGAGGAGGCGCTCTGCGCGGAGAAGGTCCGCATGGTCGGCGACCCGGTGGCCGCGGTGGCGGCCATCGACGAGGAGACCGCGGACCGCGCGTGCCGGCTCATCGACGTGGAGTACGAGCCCCTGCCGCCGCTGATGTCGATCCAGGAGTCGCTCGCGCGTCCCGAGGTCCGCATCCACGAGTACGGCGACGGCCCCAACGTCCACAAGAACGTGGCGCTCCAGTTCGGCGACGTGGAGGCCGCCTTCGCCGCCTCCGACCTCGTGCGCGAGGACGTCTTCTTCTACGAGGGCAACACGCACCTGCCGATGGAGCAGCACGCCGCGGTGGCGCACGCCACGCCGGACGGCAAGCTCACGCTGTGGTCCTCGACGCAGACGCCGCACTACGTGCACCGGCTGCTCGCGAAGATCCTCGACATGCCCGCCGCGCACATCCGCGTCATCGCCGCGCCCGTGGGCGGCGGCTTCGGCGGCAAGCTCGACCCGTTCGCCCACGAGATCGCGGCGTGCCGGCTCTCGCAGCTCACCGGCCGGCCCGTGAAGATCGCGTGCACGCGCGAGGAGGTCTTCTACATCCACCGCGGTCGGCACCCGGTGCTGATGTGGATCAAGACGGGCTTCACGAAGGCGGGCGACATCACGGGCTGCCATCTCAAGACCTGGCTCGACGGCGGCGCCTACGGCTCCTACGGCGTGGCCTCGACCTTCTACACGGGCGTGATCAACCCCGTCACGTACAAGATGCCCGTCTACAAGTTCGAGGGCGCGCGGATCTTCACCAACAAGCCGCCCTGCGGTCCCAAGCGCGGCCACGGCACGCCGCAGCCGCGCTTCGCCCTCGAGGTCCAGCTCGACAAGGCCGCCGAGCAGCTCGGCCTCGACCCCGCCGACATGCGGCGTCGCATCCTCGTCGAGCCGTTCACCAAGACGGCGAACCACCTCACGGTGACGACGATCGGGCTCGGCGAGTGCATCGACAAGGTCGTGGAGGCGTCCGGCTGGCGCGACAAGCATCCGCGCTACCGCGCGGCCGCGCAGGTGGAGGCCCCCAAGCCGCTCTGGGAATCGCGCAAGCGCCGCGGCGTGGGCATCGCGTGCTCGTCGTACATGACGGGCGCGGGCACCGCAATCTACTGGAACAGCATGCCGCACTCCGGCGTGGTGCTGCGCGCCGACCGCAGCGGCGGGGTCACCGTGCTGTGCGGCGCCACCGACATCGGGCAGGGCTCGGACTCGATCCTCGCGTACCTGGTGGCCGAGGTGCTCGGGCTCGATCCCAAGGACGTGCACGTCCACCCGGCCGACACGAGCCTCACGCCGGTGGACCTCGGCTCGTACTCCTCGCGCGTGACGCTCATGTGCGGCCAGGCCGCGATCCAGGCCTCCGAGCGGCTGCGCGCCGTGATCTTCAAGGCCGTGGCTGCGAAGCTGGGCGTCGACGCCGGCGCGCTCGTGGCGCGCGAGCGGAAGGTCGGCGTGCCCGACGACTGGGACAAGGCGGTGGACTTCGCTCAGGCCGCGGAACTGGGCGAAGCGATGCACGGCGTGCTCGCGTTCGCCGGCTCCTACGCGCCGCCCAAGCGCGCCGGCAAGTACAAGGGGGGTGGAGTCGGGCCCTCGCCGTGCTACTCGTACTCGGCGTGCGTGGTGGAGCTCTCGGTGGACGAGGACACCGGCGACGTCGAGCTGCACGACGTGTGGATCGCCCACGACATCGGGCGCGCGCTCAACCCGCTGCTCGCCGAGGGCCAGGTCGAGGGATCCGTCTACATGGGCATCGGCGAGGCGGTGATGGAGGCGCAGGTCTTCCGCAAGCACGTCCACAAGGCGCCGTCGATGCTCGAATACAAGAGCCCGACCACGCTGGAGACGCCGGAGATCCACACGATGCTCGTGGAGACCGACGATCCCGAGGGGCCGTTCGGCGCCAAGGAAGCGGGGCAGGGGCCGTTGCTTCCCGTGATGCCGGCCATCGCCAACGCCGTCTACCAGGCCGTCGGCGTGCGCGTCGACGAAGTGCCGATCACCGCGGAGAAGGTGCTGAAAGGCCTCGAGCTCCGGCGCCAGGGCAAGCCGGCGCGCATCGGGCCCGATCGCGTGCCGCTCTTCAAATTCAAGGAGCCGCTGGTCGTGGAGTCGGCGTTCGGCGCGCCGGCCGAGGCGATCGCCGTGCGGCCGTTCAGCGACACGCCGTCATGATCCGCCTGCCCGCGTTCGAATACCTCGCGCCGCGCACCGTCGGCGACGCGGTGAAGTACCTGAGCGACCGGGGCGCCGAGGCGATGCTCGTCGCCGGCGGCACCGATCTCTTCCCGAACATGAAGCGCGGCCAGTTCGAGCCGAAGGCGCTCGTCGGGCTGCGCGGGATCCGCGAGCTCCACGGGGTGAGCGGCGACAGCACGCGCGGGGTGACGATCGGCTCGGGGACGACGCTCACGGCCGTGGCGACGCACGCTGAGATCGCCCGGCGCTATCCCGCGCTCGCGACGGCAGCGGGCCTCGTGTCCTCGCCACAGCTCCGCAACGCGGGCACGCTCGGCGGCAACGTGTGCGTGGACACGCGCTGCAACTGGTACAACCAGTCGTACGAGTGGCGGAAGGCCGTCGGCTTCTGCATGAAGAAGGACGGCGACATCTGCCTCGTCGCGCCGGGCAGCGATCGCTGCTGGGCCGTGTCGTCCTCCGACACCGCGCCCGTCCTCTGGGCCCTCGGCGCCACGGTGCGGCTGGTGGGACCGTCCGGCGAGCGCCGTGTCCCCGTAGCCGCGCTCTACCGCGACGACGGCATCGAGTATCTCGCCAAGCGCCCCGACGAGATCCTCACCGAGCTGGCCCTGCCGCCGGCGGACGGCTGGGACTCGGTCTATCTGAAGCTCCGGCGCCGCGGCTCCTTCGACTTCCCGGTGCTGGGTGTCGCGGTGGCGGTGCGGCGCGAGGGCGAGCTCGTGCGCGAGGCGCGCGTCGTGCTCGGTGCCGTCGCGTCGACGCCGCGCGAGGCGCCGGCGGCGGCCGCCGCGCTGGTGGGCGAGCGGCTCACGTCGGAGACGATCACACGGGCGGCCGAGGCGGCCGCGGGGCCCGCCAAGCCGCTCGACAACACGGACTTCACGCATCCGTACCGCAAACGCCTCGTGCGCGTGTACGTGGCGCGCGCGCTCGCGCGCCTCGCCGGATTGGAGGCAGGGGCTGTTGGAGGTGGGGGCCTCGAAATGGCCCCCACACCCCCCGACGCTCGGGACGCCCCGGGGAACCCGTGGCGCCCCTCGATCTCACAGGAGGACAGATGACGTCGTTGGGCGAGCGGATCAAATCGTTAAGGCTCGAGCGGGATCTCCAGCAGCGCCAGCTGGCGGAGAAGGCCGATCTCACGCCGAGCATGGTGTCGCAGATCGAGTCGGGCCGGCTCACGCCGTCGCTCAACACCCTGGGCAAGATCGCTGCGGCGCTGTCGGTGCCGATCGCCACGCTGTTCGACGGCGAGCCCGCGGGCCGCATCCAGGTGAGCCGCAAGAAGGACTACCCCGTCGTCTCGTTCGACGGCACCTCGGAGCGCTGGTCCGTGCTCGGCGCTGGGCTCTTCGAGGGCAAGATCCGCGCGGTGGTCTCCACGCTCGACGCGCGCAGCAAGGGCGTGACGACCGAGAGCGTGGTGATCAAGCCCGGACAGATGAAGCTCTTCTACGTGCTCGACGGCACGGTGGCGCTGCACTACAACGGCGACCGGCAGACGCTCGAGAGCGGCGACAGCGCGCTGCTCGACGGCGGCGCGCCGCACGGCTGGGAGAACCTCGGCACGAAGAAGGCCCGCGTCATGTGGGTCATCCTGGGATAGGCCATGGCTGACACGACGACCCCCCAACCGCCCGTCGACTTCCGTACCGAGCCCGCGCGCTACAAGCACTGGAGGCTCGCCTTCGACGGGCCGGTGGCCACGCTCACCATGGACGTCCAGGAGGACGCCGGCCTGCGCCCGGGCTACGAGCTGAAGCTCAACTCCTACGATCTCGGCGTGGACATCGAGCTCTACGACGCGCTCCAGCGCCTGCGCTTCGAGCACCCCGAGATCGGCGCGGTCATCATGACCTCCGGCAAGGACCGCGTCTTCTGCGCGGGCGCCAACATCCGCATGCTCGGCCAGTCCTCCCACGGATGGAAGGTGAACTTCTGCAAGTTCACCAACGAGACGCGCAACGCGATCGAGGAGGCCTCGGCGGAGTCGAAGCAGACGTGGCTCACCGCCGTCAACGGCCCGTGCGCGGGTGGCGGCTACGAGCTGGCGCTGGCCACGGAGTGGATCGTGATGGCGGATGACGCCAACACGGCCGTCTCGCTGCCCGAGGTCCCGCTGCTGGCCGTGCTGCCCGGCACGGGCGGCCTCACCCGCCTCGTCGACAAGCGCAAGGTCCGCCGCGATCGCGCCGACTTCTTCTGCACGACGGAGGAAGGCGTCAAGGGCAAGCGGGCGGTGGAGTGGGGCCTGGTGGATGCCGTCGTGCCGCGGACGCAGCTCGGCGACGCGGCCAAGGAGCGCGCCCGTGACCTCGCGGGGCGAAGCGACCGCCCGCGCGACGCGCGCGGCGTCGCGCTCACGCCGCTGGCGCGCACGCTCGAGGGCGAGCGCGTCGCGTACTCGCACGTCACGTGCGCGGTGGACCGCCGTCGCGGCATCGCCGAGGTCACGGTGGCCGCGCCGGCCGCGGCCGCGCCCGCCGACGCCGCGGCCGCGCACGCCCAGGGCGCGGCCTTCTGGCCGCTGGCCGTCGCGCGCGAGCTCGACGACCTCGTGCTGCACCTGCGCACGAACGAGGAGCCCATCGGGCTCTGGGTGTTCCGCACCACCGGCGAGGCCGAGCGCGTGGAGGGCTATGACCGCCTCCTCCTCGCGCACCCCGGCGACTGGTTCCTTCGCGAGGTGCGCCTGTATCTCAAGCGCGTGCTCAAGCGGATCGACGTCTCGTCGCGCTCGCTGTTCGCGCTGATCGAGCCCGGCTCGTGCTTCGCGGGCACGCTGCTCGAGCTGGCGCTGGCCGCCGACCGCTCGTACATGCTCGACGGCACGCGGGAGGGCAAGCCGGCGCCCACCGTGCGCCTCACCGCCGCCAACTTCGGCGCGTACCCGATGATCAACGGGCTCTCGCGGCTGGCCAGCCGGTTCCTCGCCGAGCCGGGGCGCGTGGACGATCTCAAGGGCCGCGTGGGCGGGGACCTCGACGCCGCGGCGGCGGCCGAGGCCGGCCTCGTCACGTTCACGCCCGACGACATCGACTGGGAGGACGAGGTGCGGCAGGCCGTCGAGGCCCGCGCCGCGTTCTCGCCCGACGCCCTGACCGGCATGGAGGCCTCGCTCCGCTTCGCCGGCCCCGAGACGCTCGAGACGAAGATCTTCGGCCGCCTGTCCGCATGGCAGAACTGGATCTTCCAGCGCCCCAACGCCGTCGGCCCCAAGGGCGCGCTCCAGGTCTACGGCACCGGACAGCGCAGCGACTTCGACCGCAGGAGAGTGTGATGGCGATCGACTACCTCGAGCGCATTCCCAACAACGTCGAGCTCGCGTCCAACCGGCGGCTGCAGCGCGCGCTGGAGGAGTGGCAGCCGAAGTTCCTCGACTGGTGGAAGGACATGGGCCCGGACGCGCACCAGGCCCACGACGTGTACCTGAGGACGGCGACGAGCGTGGACGCCAAGGGCTGGGCGCAGTTCGGCTACGTGAAGATGCCCGACTACCGCTGGGGCATCTTCCTCGCCGAGCCCGAGCCGAACCGCGCCATCGCCTTCGGCGATCACAAGGGCGATCCCGCGTGGCAGGAGGTGCCCGGCGAGTATCGCGGCACGCTGCGCCGGCTCGTCGTCACGCAGGGCGACACCGAGCCCGCCTCCGTCGAGCAGCAGCGTCACCTCGGCCGCACGTGCCCCTCGCTCTACGATCTCCGCAACATCTTTCAGGTGAACGTCGAGGAGGGCCGCCACCTGTGGGCCATGGTCTACCTGCTCCAGGCCTACTTCGGCCGCGACGGCCGGGAGGAGGCCGAGGCCCTGCTCCAGCGGCGCTCGGGCGACCGCGACAAGCCGCGCATCCTCGGGGCCTTCAACGAGAAGACGCCCGACTGGCTCTCCTATCTCATGTTCACGTTCTTCACGGACCGCGACGGCAAGTACCAGCTCGCGAGCCTCGCCGAGAGCGGCTTCGATCCGCTGTCGCGCACGTGCCGCTTCATGCTCACCGAAGAGGCGCACCACCTCTTCATCGGCGAGACGGGCATCTCGCGCGTCGTGCAGCGCACGTGCGAGCTGATGCGCCAGCACAAGACGGACGACATGACCAAGTTCGGCGCGCTGGATCTCGCGCTCCTCCAGCGCTACCTGAACTTCCACTACTCCGTCTCCCTCGACCTCTTCGGCTCGGAGATCTCCACCAACGCCGCGAACTTCTACACGCTCGGGCTCAAGGGCCGCTTCGAGGAGACGAAGAAGACCGACGACCACAAGCTCGGAGAGGCGACCTACCGCATCGCGCTCGTGGAGGGCGACCGGATCGTGGAGCGCGAGCACCCGGCGCTGCCGACGCTCAACGAGCGGCTGCGCGACGACTACATCGCGGACTGCCGGCGGGGCCTGGACCGCTGGAACAAGGTGATCCGCGACCACGGCATCGACGTCGAGCTCACGCTCCCCCACCGCGCCTTCCACCGCGCCATCGGCGGCTTCGCGGACGTCCGGGTGTCGCCCGACGGCCGCGTGTTGAGCCAGGCGGAGTGGGACGCCAAGAAGCACGAGTGGCTGCCCACTGAGAAGGACCAGGCCTACGTGGAGAGCCTCATGCAGCCGGTAAGGGAGCTCGGGAAGTTCGCCAGCTGGATCGCGCCGCCCGCGCGCGGCATCAACGGCCAGCCCGTCCAGTTCGAGTACGTGCGGCTGGCCTAGAAACCTGGTGGTGTATCGTGGGGCGCCACGGGTGCCCGGGGGCGCCCCGAACATTTGGGGGGTGTGGGGGGCCAT
>DASYTM010000159.1:0-2441 GCA_036002345.1 Candidatus Methylomirabilota bacterium
AGGGCGCCGCCCACGCACGTGTTGATCACGCGGACCATGCCGAGCTCCGAGCTCGTCTGGGCGCCGGTCAGCCCTTCGAGCGGGACGATGCCGATCGAGAAGAAGAAGATGGCCATGCCATAGTTCACGAGGAGCAGGGCAAGCGTCGCGAAGCATGCGGCCGTGGTCACGGCCACCCGCGCGAGTGGCGCCGCGAGGAGCTGGAGCAGAACGACCCCGACGGCCACGCCGGCGATCGTGCCGCAAAGCCGCTGGCCCGCTCGCGTGAGCGTGCTCCCGGCGTAGGGCTTGAGCACGACGGTGACCGTCAGCGCGATCCAGTACCCGAACGGTACGGCGAACGACTTGTCGATCGCCACGGCGACGGCCGTGACGAGGCCGTACCGCAGCGCGTGACGTCCCACCACCGAGCGCCGGTCGAGGCAGCTCCGGAGCGGCGCCAGGAATCGATTCCACGGGCTGGACCGGCGCTCGGTAGTCGGCTCGAGCTCCGGCATCACGGGCGTCGGCGTCATCTGTCCTATCGCGATGCCCAGGGCCTGAGTGAGCGCTGACGCGACGCGGCCTCGGATCTCCGCCCGGTCATCGTCCGGCGAGGCCGTCGCGGGGCTTTCCGCTGCCGGTACGGCTCGTGACGGCGCGGCCTCGGCGTTGACGGCCGGCGACGACTCCGCGCGCAGCCGCTCCAGCTCGACCTCGACCCGAGGCGCCGGCGCGCCGTACTCCCGCCTCGCGAGCACGCGGGCCACCGCGCGAGCGCCCGCCACGAAGACATGGCCCTGCCCGCCGCGCCCCGCCTCGTCCTTCGGGGAGTTGTGCGCCGAGCTCGACGCAGCATCCGCCCGCCGGTTCCACGTCTCGGCGAGCACAGACCCGAGGAGGAAGACCTGGTCGGCCAGCTCGATCAGGACGACGAGCCGCTGGCCCGCACGGCTCGCCGCGCCCTGGCGCCGACGCGTCTCTACCGCCAAGAGCCGTGCCGCCGCGATGGCCGACCGCACGCGCGTCTCACGCGATGGACCATACCCATCCGTCGTGGACGGCGCCTGCCACGTCGCACCCGTCTCGGTGGCGAGCGCGTGCTCGAGGTAATCGGCAAGGAGGACGAAGCATTGCGCCGTCCGCTCCGCGAGCGGTGCATCCGGGCCGACCGCCTTGATCGCCCATGCCAGCGCGATGGCCCAGGCTCCGCCGGCGACGAAGAGCGCGCCGAGACGGGTAGCCTCGCCGAGCCCGTGGCTCGGTGCGGCCAGCCCGAGTATGAGGAAGACCCAGGCCACGGGCAGCGACATCGCTGCCGCGCCATTGCCATAGACGCCGGCCGTGCCCAGGGCCACACCCCAGACGAACATTCCGATGGCGGCGGTCACGGGATGGCCGCCGACGAGCACGCCGCTTGCGACGGCGAGACCACCGACTACGGCCCCCCCCACCAGGCGCGCGAGCCAGCCTCGGTCTTCGACCAGGTCGCCGAACGCGAGCAGGAAGGCGGCGAGGGCAATCACGTTGAGCGAGGGGCAGGAAAGAGCGTGGCCGAGCAGAAGCGGCACCATCAGACCGAGGGTGCCGCGCAGGGCCAGGCGCAGATCGAGCGGACGCGTCTCGAGCGCGAAGAGCGCGCGTCCCCAGCGAGCGAGGCGGCCCACCGGGGTCAGCCCCATCGCGCTACTCCGCGTCGTAGACTTCGTGGCGGGCGACGCCCCGGTGAAGCGCGAGGTAGCGCTCGCGGCTGAGGCCGGGCGCGGCGTGCGCGAGAACCTCGCGGGCCCCCGCCGCGTCGTCCCACAGCAGGTCGACGACCATCGCCGCCAGGGCCTTGGCCGGGGCCACGTAGGCAAGCCGGGGATCGACGACGGCATAGTCGGCGGCGTGCCCGGTGCCACGGGCGCCACCCATGTAGGGGTGGAGCACCGGCATCACCTGGCTCAGGTCTCCCATGTCGGTGGAGGCCGTGCGATGGCCGATCTCGCGATAGTGGTCGGCGCCCACCAGCTCGACCGCGTTCGCCTTGAAGTGCCGCGCCATGGTCGGATCGCAGCGCAGCGGCAAATAACCGGGCAGCGTTTCGATCTCCACGCGGGCGCCGAGGGCCAGCGCGCCCGCCCGCAGGGCGCGGTCGACCTTGGCGTTGGCGTCGAGGACGCCCTCGAGCGTCCGTCCGCGCACGTACGTCTCGATCCGCGCCTCGCCCGGGATCACGTTCACCTGTGAACCGCCGTGGGTGAGGATCGGGTGCACCCGGATCGTGTCCTCGTCCCTGAACGTCTCCCTCAGCGCGTTGATGGCCATCAACCCGATATGGGCGGCATAGAGCGCGTTGATCCCCATGTGCGGCGCGCTCCCGGCGTGGGCCGCGCGGCCGACGTAGCGGACGGTCTTGCCGACGCGCCCGTTGTTGGACAGGGGGACGCCGGCCCTGCCGTCCTCCGGCCGCGAGGTCG
>DASYTM010000160.1:0-4996 GCA_036002345.1 Candidatus Methylomirabilota bacterium
GGGCGCCGCTCGCGCGGGGGCTTGGGCTTGCGAGGATGCCGCTGCGCGCGCGCCACCTGCTGCGCGAGCCCGAAGGCCGGCGACAGCAGGGGACGGCGCGCAGCAGCGCCGGCCGCGGCGACCGCCAGGCCTTCGGCGCCGCCGCGCAGGGGACGGCCCAGCTCGATCGCGCGAGCCCGCTGGAGCGAGATCTTCACCCACCCCGCGGGGGGAGCCTGTCCGAGCGGGACTTCGCGCACCTGGCCGCCGCCTGGCGACTCGTAGAAGGCCGCCAGCTCGGCCCGGGCTTTGAACCCCGCCCACGAGAACGTGGCCGCGGCCTCGGGGTGGGCCAGGCGCCAGGCGAGGTTCGCGGTGTCGCTCGCCATGGGCCTACCCGAGGAGATCGACCAAGAGCGTGGGGTCCACGCGCTCGTAGAGGGTGACGATGAGCCCGACGTCGGCGACGGCCGCGGCGTCGTCCGACAGCAACGACGCCTTGAGGAACCACCGCCCGTCGCTGATCACGTACCCGAGCGGGAAGGTCCGCGCGTTCGGGTTGGTGGCGCTCAGCGGCCCGCGGGGCACGAACATGGCGAGGGTCTGGAGCTTCGCCTGCTGCGTCGGGTCGCCGAAGGTCTGGAAGATCGGCGTCCCCGTGGGCGGGGGCGTGATCGGCTGACCCGTGCCGGCGCCGGAGTTGTCGAGCGAGTAGTACAGCTCGATGCCGCCGATCTTGCCCGCCGACGCGGTGGTGAAGTTGTACTCCGTGAGGCTGCGGATGATCGCCGGGCCGTCGAAGGCCGGCGAGACGGCGGTGGCGCGGAAGTTCGGCCCGCCCGTCGCGAGCACGATGGACCACACGCGCGGCTGCGGGCTCGGCACGCCGAGCCCGCCGGCCGGCGTCTGGGTGATCCGCTCGCGCGGGCGCGGGTAGGCGTCGACCGAGCCCCAGAGATGGGGCACGGGCTAGTACTCGCGGGTCGCAGGCTCCGGGTCCGCGCCCTCGCTCGGCTGCTCGCGCGCGGCCCACTTACCAACGGCGGTGGCGGTCATCCCGCCTATGCCCGTCGGGTCGCGCGCCTCGACCGTGTCGCGTGAGAGAAACGTCGTGTACGCGAACAGCCCATCGACCCGGATGGTGCTCTCCTCCACCTGGCCCCGGCTGCTCAGCCGCCACTCGACCGGCGGGCCGGTGAACAGCAGGTCGATCGCGTCGGGGCGGCCGGAGAAGCGCCCGAGGAGCTGGAACGCCGCGCCCGCGGCGATCACCAGGCGCAGCGTTTCGTACCGCTCATAGCGCGGGACCGCGGCGGGGCGCGTCGCCGCGCCACGGTCCCGCGGCGCCGGATACCCGAGGTCTGCCGCCATCGGGCTACCGCACGCTCACGAGCTCGACGGGCAGCACGCGGACGTTGCCGCCGGCGATGCCGGTATCCGCGAAGCCGCGCAGCGTGAGGGACGCCGCGCCCCGCGTCTCCAGCATGTAGCCGCCGTCGTCGAGCGGATCGAAGTCGAGAAATGCCCACTGGTGGGGCGAGGCGTCGGAGTCGATCTTCCACGGGCCGGTGTTGGCGAACTGCGCGTAGGCCGCGGCGAGGTTTTCCGAGTGGCGCAGCTCGAAGTAGCGGTGCAGCTCCGGGACCGAGCCCCAGAGGTTCCACATGAGCGACTCCCAGTCGCTCAGCGGGTAGTACTGCTCGACGTTGTCCTTGAGCAGCTTGACCTGGCCCCACGTCTGCACGCGCCCCAGCGTCGTCAGCGTCTCCGGATCGAAGAGCAGCGCGCCGAGGATCGGATTCCCGATCGGCAGCGGCACGTCGAACTGTCCGGAGACGGTGATGTTGCGCTGCATGGAGACGTACTTGAGATAGCGCGACGGCTCGTCCTCGATCAGCTCGACGGATTCGAGCTGCCACTGCATCGCCGAGAACGACGCGGGCAGGGCGCCCGCGGTCATGAAGAACTGCAGCTCGCCGCGCTTGCTCGGCGGGAACGCCTCCTCGTGCCAGTAGAGCTTGCGCGTGAAGGCCAGCGGGATCGAGAGCGAGCGCACGGCGCCGACGGCGTCGCGGAACTTGCCGCCGGAAATCTGGGCGCCGTGCAGGCGCGCGTTCAGGAACCCCAGGTCCAGCAGCGAGCCGGCGATGATCTGCTCGCCCAGGCGGCGGACCGAGAGGGCGGTGATCATGTTCAGGAAATCGAACACCGAGCTGTACAGCCCGGCCGCCGTCTCCGCGACCTGGGTGCCGAAGAGCGTGAGCACCAAAAACGAGAGCGGGTTCACGGGCAGGTCGATCGGCGTGATGTCGGCCGACGCCGTCAACGCGATCCGCGGCTGCACGATGGAGCGCAGAAACCGCTTCGCCATGGCCTAGTCCCCCTCGCTCGTCCCGCGCGCCGGCCTGGCGTCGCGCGGGTCAGAAGCGGCCGGCCCAGTCTCGGACTTCACGGCGATCGCCGGCCGGCCCTTGTGCTCGCGGTAGTCGCCGCAGAGCGCGACGTACACGCGCTCGCCGTGGTCGTACTCGCAGCCGCAGTCGTACCGCTCGTAGCGTGGCACTCGGGCCATGGGCTCCTCACTTGGCCGGCGTTGGCCGGCCCGTGCTCGTCGCGCTCTTGCACGACGCATCGACGCTGCTCTCCGTCACGAGCTGGGCGCCCTCGCCCGCGCTCGTGACCACGGTGTTGACGTTGCCCCACGGGGTCGTGGCCTGCACGCAGAGCGTCGTCGCGTTCTTCACGCGCCCCATGGCGGTGATCTGCTCGGGGGCGAGCGGCGCGTAGCTCAGCGCGCACCCGCCGAGCGTGAGCGCGAGGGCGACGAGGGCCACGCGCATCAGCGCGCCCGGCCCTCGCGGAACTGCCGCAGCGCCTTGCCCACGGCCGAGCTGCGGTTGTAGTTGGCGTCGGCGCCCTTGGGGCCACGCGCGGGCAGGTCCGTGCGGCCGATCACCTCCAGCACCGGACCGATCGCCGTGCCGAAGTCGCCCTCCGCCGCCTGGGCGCCGGGGCCGTAGCGCTGGCTGCCCTTCGTCTGGGCGTTCTTGTGCCACTTGCCGTCGCCGACGCGGTCGATCCCGCGGCCGTAGCGGCCGGCGCCCGCGGCCGCCGTCACGCCTGTGCGGTAGTTCTGCTCGCCCGCCTTCGCGGCCGGCGCCCAGCGGCCGCCCGCGCCGGCCACGCCCGCCGTGTAGTCCTCGGTCGCGCCCTGAACACGACGCGCCCATTTCGCAGCGACCTTCCCAACGGCCGGCACGGCAACCTGTGGCATGGCGCCCTCCTCGTGTGGGTGAGACGGAGTGGCACCGATTGTCACCGTGGCATGCCGGGTTGGCAAGAGAAAAGTTTACACGTACTCCAACTACATCGAACCGCGGACATTCCGCGTGGTACAGCTCTTGCGGTGAGAGCGGACGAACGTTCGCGTTCCCCGACTCCACGTCGCCGCGATGTTCCGATAACGGTTATTATGTCAACTTGATCGGTGCCCGCCTCCGCGCGCCCGCGCCGCCGGCCTTCGGGTACCATCGGACCGGGGTTGCTGCGCCGTGTCCCTGCTCCTGGCCTTCGAGCTGCTCGTGGCCGCCGCGCTCGTCGGGGTCCTCACCCAGACCGTCCTGAACCTCGTCGCGATGCCGCGTCTGGGGCGCCTGGCGCCGCCCGCGCCCCTCGGAGCTCCGCTGGTCTCGGTGCTCATCCCCGCGCGCAACGAGGAGCGCACCATCGCGCGCTGTCTGCGGGCGTGGGCGCGCCAGGAGTACGCGGACTACGAGGTGCTGGTGTTCGACGACGACTCGACGGACCGGACGGCGGAGCGCGCGGTGGCGGCGGCGGCGGGCCTGCGGCGGGGCCGCGTGCTCCGTGGGCGCGGCCTGCCCGAGGGCTGGCGCGGCAAACCCTACGCCTGCCACCGGCTGGCCCGGGAAGCGCGGGGCGACATCCTGGTGTTCGTGGACGCCGACCTGTTGCCCACGCCGGCGGCGCTCGGCTCCACCGTGAGCGCCCTGCGGGCCCTGGCCGCGGACGCGCTGTCGGCGGTGCCACGGCACGTCGGCCGGCATCCGGCGGTCAGCGCGCTCGTCGCGCTGCAGAACTGGGCGTCCTTGGCGTTCGTCCCCGCGTGGCGGCAGCGGCGCGCGCCGGGTCGCG
Source organism: Candidatus Methylomirabilota bacterium (assembly GCA_036002345.1). Classification (GTDB taxonomy): domain Bacteria; phylum Methylomirabilota; class Methylomirabilia; order Rokubacteriales; family CSP1-6; genus AR12. The sequence continues at coordinate 4,132 of DASYTM010000160.1, forward strand.
TCGTCGTCGCGATGAACGGGCAGTTCGTCGCGATCCGGCGTGACGTCTACGAGGGCGCGGGCGGCTTCGCGGCCGTGCGGAGCGCGCTCGGCGAGGACGTGGCCTTCGGGCGGCGGCTGGCGCGGCTCGGCTATCGCGTGCGCCTGCTCGACGGATCGGCGGTGCTCACTTGCGAGCCGTATGCGACGCTCGGCGAGGCCTGGACGGCGAATGCCCGCAACCTGCTGCCGGTCTTCTTCGGCTCGGTGCCGATCCTGGTTCTGGCGCTCGGGTTACTCGGCGCGGTGTACCTGGGCCCCGCCGGGCTGCTGCTCGTGGGCGCGCTGAGCGGGCGTGCGGCGGACCCGCGGTGGGGCTGGCTGCCGCTCGCCGAGCTGGCGCTGGCCCTCGGGGCGCGATGGATCGCCGACCGGCGCGTCGGCTATCCATCCTGGCTCGCGCTCACGCACCCCCTCGCGGTCGCCGCGGCGATCGGGATCGGGGTCAGCTCGGTCATCGGCTTCCGCTGGCGCCGCGAGATCGAGTGGCGGGGTCGTCGGTACTCCGTGACGGACGCCGCCTGATCCGCCTTCGGCGCGAGCGCATGATCCAGAGCAGGATCGCCGCCGTCACGAGCACCGGGAGCCAGAAGGCGACGACGCGATACAGGATGGCCACGGCGATGCTCTGTGACGGCTCCAGGCCGTGGCTCGCGTAGAAGGCGGCCATGATGGTCTCGAAGCTGCCGCCTCCGCCCGGCACGGCCATGAGGGCCAGGCCCGACATGGCCAGCACGAAGCCCATGACCACGATGCCCGGCCGCGGGCTCAGGCCGAGCGCCAGGAACGCCACGTACACCGCGAGCAGGTCGCAGGCCACGCTCGCG
>DASYTM010000161.1:0-5762 GCA_036002345.1 Candidatus Methylomirabilota bacterium
TCCACCATGCCGCGCTCGACGTAGCCGGCCACCTGGTCCACGCCCACGCGGGCCAGCGCGCTGGTGGCCCGGTCGAGGTCCGAGGGCGCCTGCGCGAGCAGGATGAGCGGCGCGCCCTCGGGCACGAACCACGCGACGCGATCGGCGAACTGCGGGCTCTCGATCCAGACGTTGAGGGCGCCCGGCGGGTGAGCGTCGCCGTGCGTGGCCGGGTCACGCAGGTCGACCACGCAGGCGCCGCGGCCGACGGCCTCCCACGCCTCGCGCGCCGTGTAGGGCCGGGGCTTGGCGCTCACCAGCGGGATGAGCCCCTGGTTCTTGCCGACGATGGCCTCGAACGACGGCGGCTTGGGCGGCAGCCCGGCCATGACCGCGTCCACGAACGCCGTCCGGCTCGCGGCCCGCAGCGCCACGTTGAAGCGGCGCTCGAAGCCGATGGTCGAGCCCGCCTTCGAGGACATGGCGCGGCCACACAGCGAGCCGGCGCCGTGCGCAGGATACACCTCCACCGCATCGTCCAGCGTGAGCAGCGCGCGCTGCAGGCTGTCGTAGAGGTCGGCCGCGGCGCGGGCCCCGCCCAGATCGGGCCGTCCCACGTCGCCGATGAAGAGCGTGTCGCCGGTGAGCACGAACCACGGCTCCGGCCCCCGGGCCGCGTCGGTGACGAGGACGGCGATGCTGTCGGGCGTGTGGCCGGGCGTGTGCAGGATCTTCAGGCGCACGGTGCCCAGGACCAGCTCGTCGCCGTCCGCGACGCGCTCGTGGTCGAAGACGGCCTTGCTCGCCTGGTGCAGGAGGATGCGCGCCTTCGTGATCGCGGCCAGGTCGCGGTTGCCGGAGATGTGATCGGCGTGTGTGTGCGTCTCGAGGATCGCGGTGATCTTCAGCCCCTTCTTGCGGGCCAGCCGCACGTACTCGTCGACGCGGTCGCGGCCGGGGTCCACGACGAGGGCTTCGCCGGCCTGCCCGCATCCGATCACATAGGACAGGCAGCCCGATTCCTCGTTCTGCAGCTGCTGGAAGATCATCCCCGACGGCCTCCGCCCGCTATTATAGGGGCATCCGAGGCGCAAGGAGGCAGAGCCCGTGGGAGCGCGCGTGAAGGTCGCGCAGGTCGCCGAGGTGAGCCCCGGCGAGGGCAGGGTGGTGGAGGTGGGCGGCCACACGCTGGCCGTGTTCAACGTGGATGGGACGTTCTACGTCATCGACAACAGCTGTGCACACCGGGGCGGGCCCCTCGGCGAAGGCGATCTGGATGGCCGTATCGTGACTTGCCCGTGGCATGGCTGGCGCTGGGACGTCAGCACGGGGGCCAACGCGAACAACCCCGCGCTCAAGGTCAGCTGCTTTCCCGTGAGCGTGGAGAACGGGCAGATCTTCGCCGAAGTGGCGGGCTCAGGCGGCGCGTAGACGGGCCAGGCGTCGCCGGCCCGCGCGGTACGCTTCCTCGGCTGACGCGTAGGCCCTCCACTCCGCGGCCCAGCTGCTCTCGAGGACCTCGTCGCGATCGCTGTCGCGAATGGATGCTCCTTTGTGGAGCCGCCGTTGAAGGAGCAAGGCACGTGCCGTCGTGACGGCAGCGGACCACGGTAAAAAGTTTTCCCGCGGCGTTGGGCCGCCGCTGCTAGCATGGGAGGGTCGTGGAGGCCCTCTCGCCCCAATCGCTCACGGTCGCCGCGCTCGCGGTCCTCGTGAGCCTCGGTCTCGCGTACGGCTGGAAGCACTATCAGCGCTGTCCGCACTGCGGGCGCCTCGTGCGCCGGGTCCAGCAAGGGTGGCTGCGGTGCACGGAGTGTGGACGCCAGTACCGCAAGGGGCTGCGCGTGCGATGAGAGCGTGGCTCGCCACGCGCCGGCCGTCCTGGCGCGTCGTCGGCGGGGTCGTCGGGGGCGCCGTCGTGCTGGCCGTGCTGGGCGTGGGGTTCTGGTTCTGGTCGGCGGCGGAGCAGAGTCGTGCGATGACGGCCTACGCGGAGGCGCTGAGCCGCGTGCCCGACGCCCGCGCGCGGCAGGCCGAGCCCCAGGCGCGGGCCGCTGCCGCCCGCGAGCTCGAGGCCGTGCTCGCCAAGCATCCCTCCGCCGCGCTGGCGCCCACGGCCGCGTGGGAACTCGGCCACCTGCGCTACGAGGCCCGCGACTGGCCCCGCGCGCGCGCGGCCTACGAGATGGCTCTCACGCGCGCTTCCTCGGCGACCCTGCGCACGCTCGCCCAGGCCGCGATCGGCTCCACCTGGGAGGCCGAGGGCAATTACGCCCGGGCGATGGAGGTCTACCGCGCTGCGCTCGCCGGGCTGCGTCCGAACGAATTCCTCTACGAGGAGCTGCTGGTGGATGTGGCACGCATGCAGGAGCTCACCGGTCAAACGGCCGAGGCCGTCGCCACTTATCGTCAGTTCCTTAAGGAGCAGCCTCACAGCCCTCGCGCCGCCGAGGTGAAGGGCCGTCTCGCGCACCTCGGCGCCGGGCCCCGGTAAGCCGCCGTCCGCCAGATTCCGGCCACGCCGCGTGGCCCGTCGATGTTCCGATAACGGCTAGTGCGGTGAAGTACCGGACGGCGACGGGCGTGAGTCGGGCACCACCGAAAGGCGGCGCCCATGGAGCTGTTCCTCCCCGACGCTGACCGCACCCTGCTCTCGAAGTCTATCGAGCACGTCATGGCGGCCGACGAGGAAACCGCCCGCCTCACAGCCCGGATCTCCGCGTTCCTGGACAGCGGCGATGCCGCCTCCGGTGGGAGTTGGGCGAACGTCCTCTACCGCTTCACCGTCGTGCGCGCGCGCATGCAGACGGCGCGTGACCAGCTCGGCGAGCTGCTCGACCGCGCCACCGCGCTGGCGCAGCGCGGGGTGAATCCATGAGCGCGGCGAAGAACGTCGGCCGGATCGAGGGCGGCCGGATCGTGGACGGCCGGATCGTGGGCGGCTGGATCGAGGGCGGCTGGATCGAGGGCGGCTGGATCGAGGGCGGCTGGATCGAGGCCGGCCGGATCGTGGACGGCCGGATCGAGGCCGGCCGGATCGAGGACGGCCGGATCGTGGACGGCCGGATCGTGGGCGGCTGGATCGAGGGCGGCTGGATCGAGGGCGGCTGGATCGAGGGCGGCTGGATCGAGGCCGGCCGGATCGTGGACGGCCGGATCGAGGGCGGCCGGATCGAGGACCTCAAGCTCCGCGCGGTGACGTCGTGACCCGTGCCGAGTTTCGCGACGCCGTGTACACGTACTGCGTCATGTTCGGCGCGTCGGAGACGTCGGGCTTTCGCACGCACGCTCGTAATCAGGCGCTCAAGGGCGTGGCCCACTCGCCGCACCTCGTCGGCTTCGCCGTCGACGTCGTCTACGACGCCGCGCTCAGCGCGCAGGAACGCGCCGAGTGGGCGCGCCGGCTCGGCCTGCTCCTCGTGTTGGAGTCCGATCACGACCACCTGCAACCGCTCGGCTGGGAGGCTGGGTAGATGCCGCGCGGCTACGCAGCGCGGCCGCGCTCCGAGCCGTACTACTTCGCGAAGCTTGAGCTAGAGCGTCGCTTGATTCTCCACCTCGCGCTGGCGCGCGCGCGTAGCAATGTCACGCACGCCGCGCGCGAGCTGGGACTTCAACGGACGTATCTGCTCTACCTACTCCGGAAGCGCGGACTCTCCGCGCGTCTGTACCGCTGATGGCCGGCATCAAGGCGCGCTCGCGTCCTCGCGTCCGCTCCGTGAACTTCCGCCGGGTGTGGTGGTGGGTGCTGCGTGAGGCGGCCGTGCGGATCTGGTTCCCCTACGCCAGCGATCCCTACAGCTCGCGGGCCTTTCGACGGCGCCTCTGCGGGGCGCAGCGGAGCACGATCCTCGCGATTAGCGCGCGGTGGCTCGCCTTGCATCCCGAGCGCCGCACCTGGCCGCCGCAGTCACCATGACACAGCACGACTTCCGCGCTCTGCTTCGCGCCCTCGACGCCGCGGCCCTCGCCGCGCTCCTGCACGAGCTGGGGTTCGAGCTGTACCGCCGCGAGATCGCGCGGTGGCGCGTGCTCGGCGAGCTGGCCGACGAGCTGGCGGACCAGGCGACCTTCGCCGCGCGCCGGAACATTGTCACGCGCTGGACTCGCCGCGCCCGTGCGCGTCGTCGCCCCGCGCGTTGTCGTCGCTAAGGCACACCTGCTGGAGGCACAGCCGGTCAGGTCCTAATCCGGCTGTGCCGTCCTCGTCGTTCATGCCGGCCAGGTGATCGAGCGACGAGGCGCGCGCGGCCGGCGTGCCGGGGCTGTCCGCGTAGCGGCCGGCGCGCCGGGTGCGCGCCCGGAGGAGCGAGACGGCCGGCATCCGCATTCCGCTCGATGACGGGTTGGGTTGGCCACCAACGGTTAGAACTACCGCCAACCCTGGGGGGTTTGGGGGGGGCACGGAAATTGCCTCCCCCGCCAATCGTGGCCGGACAAGAATCGTGCCAAACAGTCGCCCACAGGATGTCCACCGGATATCCACCGGCTGTCCACAGCTACACAGGCGTTGAGGTTGGGTAGGCGCCGGCGGTGGCCCTGGGGCCGTCCTCCGGAGCGGTGGTCGGACTACGGGGTGGTGCGGTTGTTCTGGTGGTGGCTCGTGGCCGCCGCGGTCGGGCTGTGCTCGACGCTGCTGCCGCCGTCGTGAACGGCCGCGGCCAGCTCGCCGTGGCAGCGCGGGCAGAGGCGCCACGCGCGCGTGGTCGTGTACTCCACCTCGACGCCGCACGCGTCGCACGGATAGTAGATCACGTAGGCCGCGCGCGCCTGCACGATCGCCGCCACCGTGAGGTGGTTCTGCACGATCCGGTCGCGGTCCGACTTGTAGTGCGCCACCCAGACGTCGATGACGCGCCGGCTCGCGCCCGTGCGCTCGGCCTCGTCGACGAGACTGCGTCTGTACTCCTCGTGGTCGATCTCCGCGAGCGCGACGGCGACGTTGACGGCCAGCTCGCCGTGGTGGATCGCGCCGCGCAGGTCGTCGGGCAGCGCCAGGAGCGCCAGGCGCTCGCGGACCCAGGAGTCGCTGCGCCGGAACCGTCGCATCACTTCCGGGACCGGCGCGCCGTCGTCGAGCAGCTCCTTGACCATGAGGGCCTCTTCGATCGGCGTGAGCTGCTCGCGCTGGAGGTTTTCCGCGGCGCGCACGTCGAGCGGCGACGTCCCGTGCGGGTAGACCTTCGCGGCGATCGCCGGCCAGCGTAGGAGCTTCGCGGCCGCGCAGCGGCGATCGCCCCACCCAATCTCATACCGGCCGTCAGGCGATGGTCCGATGAGTCCGATCCGCTGGAGCAGCCCGTTGGCGGCCATGTCGTCGGCGAGGTTGCTGAGCGTCGCCGGGTCCATGTCCAACCGCGACGGCCGAGCGGGTCGATCAATGAGCGCGAGGCTGACGTCCGTCTCGGTCGCGAGCAGGGGCATGGCGCGCCTCCAGCGGCTCGAAGATCACACAGCGTCCCTCGCCGCGGCGGACGCTGAGGTAGTCGCGTTTGATCAGGGCCAGCTCGCGCGCGAGGGCGCGCGGGATCGTGACGCGCATGTTGCCGCCCATGATGCAGGCGCGGACTATCCAGGCCACGGTAGTACACGTAGCACACTTGCCGGCGTGCGTGCGAAAAAGTGTGCGAGCCGAGCCCCGCGACCCCCCCACGCGATCACGCCCAGAGGGCTGGCAGGTCACGCCTCGGCGCGTGTGGGGCGCGGGCACGCCAACGTGGAGCGGCCTCCGCGACGTGGCACGTTGGCGCGCCCGCTTGGCACACGCGCCGAGGCGTGACCTG
>DASYTM010000162.1:0-15884 GCA_036002345.1 Candidatus Methylomirabilota bacterium
GGGCTTTCCCCAAACCCCCTCTTCACGCGTGGGCTGTCACCGGGCTTTCCCCAAACCCCCTCTTCACGCGTGGGCTGTCACCGGGCTTCCCCCAAACCCCGTCTTCACGCGTGGGCTGTCACCGGGCTTCCCCCAAAACCCCCTCTTCGCGCGTGGGCTGTCACCGGGCTTCCCCAAACCCCCTCTTCACGCGTGGGCTGTCACCGGGCTTCCGCCGTTGGACATCCGTGGTTTTTAACTTGCCTTCCTCAACACGAGTTGAGTATCGTGTCAGGCCATGGAGGGGTCATGCGCGAGCTGACAGAGAAGCAGCGGGAGGTTCTCGGGTTCATCCGCTCGTTCGTCGGCAAGCACGGCGTGCCGCCCACCGTGCGGGAGATCGGCGACCGCTTCAAGGTCACCCCGCGCGCGGCCTTCGATCACCTGCGCGCGCTCGAGCGCAAGGGGGCCTTGCAGCGGCGGGCGAGCGTGGGACGCACCTCGCGCGCGCTCACGCTGACCGACATGCCGGCGCGCGCGCAGGCCGTGCCGATCCTCGGTCGCGTGGCCGCGGGCCAGCCGCTGCTCGCCGTGGAGAACCGCGAGGGCGAATTGCACATCGCCCCCGCGTCGCTGCCGGCGCGCGGCGAGGACCTCTTTGCTCTGCGCGTGCGCGGGGAGTCGATGATCGAGGCCCACATCTGCGACGGCGATCTCGTGCTCGTGCGGCGCCAGGACAGCGCCGCGACGAACGACATCGTGGTCGCGCTGATCGAGTCGGAGTCGGGCGAGGGCGAGGCGACCGTCAAGCGCTTCCAGCGCGAGGGCGAGCGCGTCGTGCTCAAGCCCGAGAACCACGCCATGAGCCCGATCGTCGTCGATCCGCGCCGTACGTCCGTGAAGATTCTCGGCAAGGTCGTCGGAGTGCTTCGAGGATTCTGAGGAGAGAGAGCGATGATGCATGCACACGTCCTGACGTACCCGGCGCTCCAGCGCCGGCTGATTTCGACCCGGCGCTCGCGCGCCCTTTTTTTGCCCCGAACTACTCAACACGTGAGGAGTCGCGACGTGCTCGTGGAGGTCGTGCGCGCCGCCGTCGCGCTCGCCGCGCTCGGGACGTGGTGCGTCTCCCTGCTGCTGCTCGCGGGCTGACGTCGCGCCCGCGCTGACCGTCGGAGGGCCGCCAACCCGGGGGCCGTCGTGGCGTTTGCTCGATGCCATGACGGCTCCCGCGCGTCTTTGGTTTAGGGTAGGCCCGCGCACGCGGGTCCATGCCCATCACGGCGCGAGGAGATGCCCATGAGAATGCTGGCGGCAGTCCTGAGCCTGGTCGTGCTGGCGGTCGCGTTCCCGAGCGGCGCACCGTCGGCGCAGGAATTCGTGTTGCACACGTTCAAGTGCCCGCCGCACGTCACGTACAAGGTCAACTGGCAGAACAAGATCGAGACGCAGCCGACGGACTTCCCGCTCAGCTCGAGCTACGAGAACCTGACGCACACGGCGCCATTCAAGGATTCCGCCGTCAACGTCAGCGCGAACACCGTGCAGTGCCGGTACGTCTCGTCCGACGGCCACCCGCAGGCGCCGTACATCTACAAGGTCCACCGCAAGATCATCAGCTGCACGGGCCATCCCGCGGCCACCTTCGAGTGCAAGCTGCAGAAGAACTGAGCTAGGCGGGGCGGTCGAACAGGCGCGCCTCGATGAAGAGGTCGAGGAGGGCGGAGTCGAGCGCGCCCGCCTTCCGCTCGGCGTCGAGGATGGCCAGCGCATCCTCGGCGCGGAGCGCTTTCTTGTAGGGGCGGTCGCTCGCGGTCAGCGCGTCGTAGATGTCGGCAATGGCCATCATGCGTGACTGCACGGGGATGGCGTCCGCGCGCGCGCCGTAGGGATAGCCGCTGCCGTCGAGCTTCTCGTGGTGCGAGCGCGCGATCTCCGGCACGCGCCGGAGCTCCTTGGTCCACGGGATCTGCGTGAGGAACTGGAAGGTGTGGACGACGTGCTCCTGGATGGCGCGGCGCTCCTCCTCGGTGAGGCTGCCGCGCGGGATGGCGAGCACGCGCGCCTCCTCCGGGGTGAGCACCAGTCGCGGCGCCCCCTCGGCGTCCTCCCACGTGCGCGCGGCCAGGCGCAGGATCTCCACGGTGAACTCCTGGGGTTGCACGCTCGGCTCGTTGGCCACCGTGATCAGGTCGAGCTGGTGGTCGAGCTCGGCCAGGGCGATGGCCAGCTCGGCGTCGAGCTTTGCGGCGCGCGCCGCGTAGTCGGCGTCCCGCGCCAGCGCGCTGTCGAGCTTGGCGCGGGCGGCGCGCAGGGTCAGGTCGCGCTTGAGCAATTCCACGCGGTGGCGGATGCGGTCGAGGTCCGCAGGGTAGAGCTTCTTGGCCTTCACCAGCACGTGCTCGCGCACGCCGACCTTGCCGAAGTCGTGGAGCAGGGAGGCGTAGCGCAGCTCCATCACCTCGTCCTCGCGGAACTTGAGCCCGCCGTACGGGCCCGTCTCGCAGCGGTCCACCGTCTCCGCCAGCGCCACCGTGAGCTCGGCCACGCGGAAGGAGTGGCCCGACGTGGTCGGGTCGCGCGCCTCGATCGCCGTCACCGACGCCTTCACGAAGCCCTCGAAGAGGTCGCGGATCGACAGGTACAGCCGGCGGTTGTAGATGGCCACCGCGGCCTGGGAGGCCAGCGAGCCCGCGAGCTTCTCGTGGCGCGGTCCGTACGGCCGCACGTGGTCCTCCACGTCGGCGGGGCCGGCGAGCCGCGCGCCCCAGTCGTCCTTGCAGTTGATGAGCTGCAGCACGCCGATCGTGTGGCCCTGCGGCGTGCGCATCGGCACCACGAGCATGGACTTCGTCCGGTAGCCCGCCTGCTCGTCGAACCAGCGGTTGATCGTGAACGGCGAGTCGGGGGGCGGCGCGTAGGCGTCGGCCAGGTTCAGCACCCGGCCCGTCAGGGCCACGTGGCCGGCGACGCTGTCGTGGGTGAGGGGCAGGGTGGCGGTGCGGAACGGCACCGTCACGCTGTCGTTCTGGGCGAGGGCGAAGCGCAGGAACGGCGACTCGCCGCGCTCCTCGATGATGTAGAGCGAGCCGGCGTCGCTCGCGGTGATCTCGCGGGCCTTGCTGAGGATCGTGTCGATCAGGAAGCGCGGGTTGGACTCGGCCGAGAGCCGGATGCCGATGGCGTTCAGCTCCGAGAGGTCGCGCTCCAGGCGCGCGCGCTCGACCGCCGCGTCGAGGTCGGCGAAGGCCGCGGCGACGGCGCGCGCGAGCATGGCCGCCGGCGCGCCCTGCGGCAGCACGGTGTGCCAGGCCGCGGGCCACGGGCCGGCGTCGGCGGGCGGTACCAGCCCGATCAGGCGTACCCAGTCGGCGGCGGCGCCGGTGGAGCGTGGCGTCACGAGGACCACGGCTTCGCCCGCGACCCCGCCGCCGGAGGGCCGCACATCATAGGTGTCGCGGAGCGCGGCGGCGGCCGCCGCCGCGACGGGGTCGGCGTCGTGGAGAAGGATTCTCCGCATCCTGCCTAGAATACAAGGTATGACCCGCTTCGCCGACTTCGCCGCCCTCGGCCGTCGGCTCGAGCAGGCGCGCGGCCGGCTGGAGAAGCGCGACGAGGTCGCGCGCTTTCTGCGGGCGCTGGCGCCCGACGAGATCGCGACGGCCGTGGCGTTTCTGTCCGGGCGCGCCTTCCCGACATCGGACCCCCGCGTGCTCGGCGTGCGCGGGCTACCTGGGAAAATGGGGGGCCCCGAAATGGCCCCCCTGATTGGACAAGCGAAGGGGGCTACGCCCCCCTCGGACTCCCCCGGCCAACGCTCGGAGCGTCCCGGGGAACCCGTGACGCTCCTCGATGTCGCGCAGACGTTCGCTGATGTTGCCGCCGCGACGGGGGCGGGGGTGCGGCGGGCGCGCGACGAGCGGCTGGCGCGGCTGGCGGGCCGCGCCTCGGCCGACGAGCGCGACTTCCTGAACCGCATCGTCTTCGGCGAGATGCGCACCGGCGTCTCCGACGGGCTCGTGCTCGAAGCCATCGCCGCCGCGTGGAGCGTGGACGTCGCGGCGGCGCGGCGCGCGGCGCTCTTCCTCGGCGACCTCAGCGCCGTCGCCGTCCTGGCCGCCACGGGCGGGACCGCGGCGGTGGCGGGCGCGAGCCCGCGGCCGTTCGTGGCCCTCTTGCCGATGCTGGGCGAGATCGCCGACGACTTCGGCACGGTGCTGGCCGCCCACGGCGGCACCACCGCGCTGGAGTACAAGTACGACGGCGCGCGCATCCAGCTCCACCGCGCCGGCGATCGCGTGCAGGTGTGGACGCGCCGGCTCTCCGACGTCACGCGCAGCCTGCCCGACGTGGTGGAGGTCGCGCGGCGCGATCTCTGCGGCGAGCCGTTCATCCTGGACGGCGAGGTGGTGGCGCTCGACGCGGCGGGCCGGCCCCTGCCGTTCCAGGAGCTGATGCGGCGCTTCCGCCGCGTGCACGGCGTGGAGGCGCTCGTGCGCGAGATGCCGCTCGCGCTCCACTTCTTCGACTGCCTCATGGCCGACGGGCGCTCGCTCATCGACGAGCCGTACGCGCGGCGCTGGGAGGCGCTGGCGCGCGTGACGGGCGGGCGCTACCTCGCGGAGCGGCGGCTCGTGCGCGACGAGGCGGCCGCCCTCGTCTTCCGCGACGCGGCCCTCGCGGCCGGCCACGAGGGCGTGATGGCCAAGGATCCGGCGAGCACCTACGAGCCGGGCGGCCGCGGCAAGCGCTGGTTCAAGTGGAAGGCCGCGGAGACGGTGGACTGCGTGATCGTCGCCGTCGATCGCGGCTCGGGCCGGCGACAGGGGTGGCTGTCGAACTACCATCTCGCCGTGCGCGACGGCGACGGGTTCGCGGAGGTCGGCAAGACGTTCAAGGGATTCACCGACGCGCAGTTCGTGGAGATGACCGAGCGGCTCTGGACGCTCGCCACCGCCGACGACGGCTACACGGTGCGTGTGCGTCCCGAGGTCGTCGTCGAGGTCGAGTACAACGAGATCCAGAAGAGCCCGACCTACGCGTCGGAGATGGCGCTGCGCTTCGCGCGGATCGCCCGCGTGCGGGACGACAAGGCGCCGGGGCAGGCCACGACGCTGGCGGAGCTGCGTCACCTCTACGAGCGCCAGTTCCAGACCAAGGGGCGGGCCGGTGTAGAATCCAACGAATGAGCGCCCGAGTTTCGATCGGTATCCCCAAGCTCGACGCGATGCTCGGCGGCGGGCTGCTCCCCGGCACGCTCTCCGTGATCTACGGCGCCACCGGGATCGGCAAGACGCACCTCGGCCTCACCTTCGCCGACCACGGCCGCGTCGCCGACGGCGCGCGCGGCATCGTGCTCGACATGAACGGGCGCGGCGACAGCCAGCAGCACGACGAGTACGCGGCGCGGCTCTTCGACTGGTCGCTCAAGGAGTGGACCCACACCGTGCCGCCCATGACCGAGCCGTACCCGTCCGCCGACCAGATGGATGCCTTCTACTGCAACGCGCTCAAGTGGGTGGGCCGCGTGCGCGATTTCCAGGTGCCGGCGCCCGACGGCTCGATGGAGTTCGACTGGAACTGGAAGTCGATGTACAACCAGGCGCTCCACACCGTGCGCCCGTTCGTCTACTTCCACCTGGCGGAAGGCACGCGGCGCGTGGTGGTGGACGGCGTGGAACCGATGGACCGGCCCGCGGACTCCATCCAGTTCTTCATGTTCGACGAGCTCTATCGCAAGACGCTCCACCGCGACGCCGAGACGCTCGGCATGGAGATCTGCCTGCCCGTGTGGAAGCATCGCGAGTTCATCGACGCCCATCTCTACTCCCACGAGGCCGTCACCACGCTCCTCCTCGTGACGACGGAGGAGACGCGGATCGAAGATCTTCTCGCGCGCCGCGTGGCCGTGGGCGACATCGGCGCCACCGCCAACACGATCCTCGTCATGGGCAGCGAGCGCGTGGGCCACCGCATGGCCCGGATGCTGTCGATCGTCAAGCACCGCGGCAGCGCCATGAGCGACGAGATCGTCGAGTACCGCATCGGGAGCGGCGGGCTCGAGCTCGGGTAGGGCGGTGGCCACCGCCGCGCCATGGCGCGCGCCCTTTCCCTGCATCGACGTCCACGTCCACCTCCACCCGCCGCGCCTGGCCGCCGCCATCGAGCGCCACTTCGTGCGCGAGGGCTGGTCGCCCGGGCACGGGTTCGATCCGCGCAAGGTCGCCGACAGCCTCGCCGCGCGGGGCGTCACGCGCTTTTGCTGCCTGACCTACGCGCACCAGCCGGGGATGGCGCGGGACCTCAACCGCTGGATGGCGGAGGCGACGGCGGCGCTGCCGGGCGCCATCGGCCTCGGCACCCTCCATCCCGACGATCCCGACGTGGACGCGGTCGCCGCCGAGGCCACCGGGCCGCTGGGGCTGCGCGGCTTCAAGTTTCATCATTCGGTGCAGCGCTTTCACGTCGACGACGAGCGGCTGTTCGGCGTGTACGAGCGCGCCGAGGCGGCCGGCCACCTGCTCGTGCTCCACGTCGGCACGCTGCCGTATCGCGATCCGTTCACGGGCGTGGCGGGCTTCCGTCGCGTGCTCACGCGGTTCCCGCGGCTCACCGCGATCGTGGCCCACATGGGCGCCTTCGAGAGCGACGCCTTCCTGGCCCTCCTCGACGCGCACCCGAACCTGTACGTGGACACGACGATGACGCTGGCGCCCGCGGCCGCCCGCTACACGGGCACGGACCCCGCCGTCATCACCGACGCCGCGCTGAGCCGCTGGCAGGATCGCATCCTCTTCGGCTCCGACTTCCCGCTCATCCCGTACGACTACGACGAGGAGCGGCGCTGGGCGTGGGACCGCGACCTGCCCGACGCGGTCCGGCGCAAGATCTTCCACGACAACGCCGCGCGACTGCTCGACCGTGGCTGAGCTGCGCCTGGACCGGCTGCCGCCGGCGTCGGCGGCGCTGCTGCGGCTGGTGGCGCGGGAAGCTGCCGAAGCGGTGCTGGTGGGCGGCGCGGTGCGGGACGCGGTGTTGAAGCGCGCGACCGTGGACGTCGACGTCGCGGTGCCGTCGGGCGCTCTCGACCTGGCGCGGCGCTGCGCGGAGCGGCTCGGCGGCACGTGCGTGGTCCTCGACGCCGAGCGCGGCGCCGCGCGCGTGGTGACCGAGGGCGGGCCGACCCTCGACCTCACCGACTTCCGCGCGCCGACGCTCGCGGGGGATCTCGCGGCGCGCGACTTCAGCGTGAACGCTCTCGCCGTGCCGCTGGTACCGCTGGTCGCGCACGGTCGCGCGGCGATCGTCGATCCCACGGGCGGTCTCACCGACCTCCGCACGCGCCGCCTCCGCCCGGCCGGCCCCGGCGTGCTGGACGACGATCCGCTACGCGCGCTGCGCGCGGTGCGGCTGGAGGCGTCGCTCGGGCTCCGGCTCACGCCCTCCGCCGCGCGCGCCGTGAGAGCCGCGGCGCGGGGGCTCGCGCGGGTCGCCCCCGAGCGCATCCGCGACGAGCTGCTCATCCTGTTGACGCTGCCCGAGACCGCGCGGGCGCTGCGCCGCGCCGACGCGCTCGGCGTGCTCGGCGTCGTGATGCCGGAGGTCGAGCCCATGCGGGCGACCGCCCAGCCCGCGCCGCACCGCTTCGACGTTCTCGAGCACTCGCTGCGCGCGGTGGCCGGCGTCGATCGGCTCCTGGCGCGCCTGGACGCGCTCGCGCCGTACGGCGAGGAGCTGGCCGTCCACGTGGCCGAGCCCCTCGGCGGCGGCGTGCGGCGCGCCACCACGCTGAAGCTGGCCGCGCTGCTCCACGACGTGTCGAAGCCGGAAACGCGGCGGCGCGTGGGAGGGCGCGTGCGCTTCTTCGAGCACGACGTCATCGGCGCGCGCCGCACGCGCGACGTCGGCGAGCGCCTGCGGCTGCCCGAGCGCGCGACGGCGGTGATCGAGCGCCTCGTGCGCCACCACCTGCGGCCGATGCACCTCGGCCACGCCGCCGCCATCACGCTCCGCGCACGCTACCGCTTCTATCGCGACCTGCGCGAGGACACGCGCGACCTCCTGCTGCTGGTGCTGGCCGACGCCGCCGCCGTCACGGGTGCCTCGCCGCTCGCCACGTGGCGCCACGCCGGCGTCGTCCGCGACCTCTTCGCCGGGTGGAGCGGCCAGCAGGACGCCGAGGCGCGCCCCGCGCTCGTCCGCGGCGAGGACGTCATGGCCCGCTTTGCGCTTCCACCGGGGCCGCGCGTCGGCTGGTTGCTTGCTCAGGCGCGCGAAGCGCAGGATCTCGGGCGCGTGAAGAGCCGGGAGGAGGCCCTGGCATTCCTTGACTCGCTCGATCCCGGCCCGTAAAGTACCGGCACCACACAGCAAATCCATCCCTCGCTTGGAGGGTCCCTCAATGATCCCTTGGCGTTACGTCACCGCGGTCCTCGCTATCCTGCTCCTGCCCGTCGCGGCCGAAGCGGCGCCGGCGGGCAAGGTCATCATCGCGCAGGGCGTGGATCCTACCACGCTCGATATCATGAATCAGCAGGAATCGCCGGCATCGATCATCGGCGCCCACATCTTCGAGGCGCTCTGGGAGCGCGACGCGAGCCTCAAGATCCAGCCCGCGCTCGCCACGGAGATGCCGAAGCTCGTGAACCCGACGACCTGGGAAGTGAAGCTGCGCAAGGGTGTCAAGTTCCACAACGGCGAGGAGTTCAACGCCGAGTCGGCGAAGTTCAGCCTGGAGCGCGTGAAGGATCCCAAGATGCGTGCCTCGTCGAACTTCCGGCCGATGGAGTCGATCGAGATCGTGGATTCCCACACGATCCGCGTGCACACCGCGAAGCCCTGGCCGACGTTCTTGACCGTCATGACCTTCGCGCAGGCCTCGATGTACCCGCCGAAGGCCTACGCCGGCAAGCAGCCCGCCGACATCTCGCGCCAGCCCATCGGCACCGGCCCCTACAAGTTCGTGCGCTGGGCCAAGGACGAGGAGGTCGTGCTGGAGGCCAATACCGGCTGGTGGCGCGGGGCGCCGAAGATCAAGACCGTCGTGTTCCGGCCGATCCCCGACGACGCGGTGCGCGTGGCGGCGCTGCAGAACGGCGAGATCGACGTCGCGGTCAACATCCCGCCGCACCTCGCCAACCCGATCGCCAACCACCCGAAGCTGTTCCTGAGCACGGCGCCGTCGATCCGTACCATCCAGCTCATGTTCCAGACGCACAACTTCGACGAAAAGACGCACATGCAGACGGGCGTGTACGACGGCCCGACCAAGGACAAGCGCGTGCGGCAGGCCATCCAGTACGCGCTCGACGTGGACGAGATCGTCAAGGGCGTGCTCGACGGCAAGGCGGTGCGCGTGGCCACCATGCTGACGCCCATGCACTTCGGCTTCGACCCCTCGCTCAAGCCGATCAAGCAGGACCTGGCCCGCGTCAAGAAGCTGCTCACGGAGGCGGGCTATCCGAACGGCCTGGAGATCACGCTCAACGGCCCACAGGGGCGCTACGTGCGTGACAAGGAGGTGGGCGAGGCCGTCGCGGGCCAGCTCACCAAGGCCGGGATCCGGACCACGCACAAGGTCTACGAGTTCGTGAACTACCTCAACACGCTCCTCTACAAGCAGAAGGGCGGGCCCATCTGGCTGATCGGCTGGGGCACGCCGACGCTCGACGCCGAGACGGTGTACAACCCGCTCTTCCACAACGGCAGCAACCTCGGCACCTACTACAACCCTGACCTGGACGGGCTCGCGGATCTGGCCCAGAAGGAGATGGACGAGAAGAAGCGGCTCGCCCTCTATCATCAGATCAACAAGCTGTGGATCGAGGACGCCGCCGCGGCCATGCTCTACCAGCAGGTCGACCTCTACGGCGCGAGCAAGCGGATCGCGTGGAAGGCGCGGAGCGACGAGCGGATCAAGGCGACGGAGATGACGATCAAGTAGCTGGCGGCTACCGGGCGGGGGTGCCGCCGTGGGTCGCTCGACCGCGCAAATCGACAATGGTTGGGCGCCTGCCAACGTGCACCGATGTTCTCGGGAGTAAGATAGGGGGCGCTGGGCGGCCGTAATTCAGTGGCAGAATGCCAGCTTCCCAAGCTGGACGTCGCCGGTTCGAATCCGGTCGGCCGCTCCAAACTCGTGGGGGGCCACGTCGTGGCCCCCCACTTGTGCGTCTACGCGACGACGGCTTGGGGTTCGGGCTCTGGCTTGTCCGCGGGCGGGCTCGCGAGACCGCAGTCGACGATCTTGTAGAGGAGCGCCTTGTAGCTGATCTGCAGCAGGCGGGCGGCCTTCGCGCGGTTCCAGTGGACGCGCTCGAGGACGTCCCGGATCGCGATGCGCTCGGCGTCACGCGCCGCCTGGCGGGCGATGTCCTTGAGACCCATGGTGGCGGGGATCACGGTGGGGATCGCGACGGCGGGGGCTGGCGACGAGGCCGCCCGGCCCGCGGCCATGGCCTGGCGGACGTCGGCGGTGTTGCCCAGTACCACGATTCGCTTCAGGACGTTTTCCAGCTCGCGAACGTTGCCGGGCCACGGGTCGTTCATGAAGGCGCGCAGCATCTCGGCCGGGATCTCCACCGTGGAGCGGTACTCCTTCTTGAACCGCTCCATGAGGTGGCCGACGAGCGCCGGGATCTCTTCGCGGCGCTCGCGCAGCGGCGGGACGCGGATCTCCACGACGTTGAGCCGGTAGTAGAGGTCCTCGCGGAACTGGCCGAGCCGGATCGCCACCTGGAGGTCGCGATTGGTCGCGGCGAGGACACGGACGTCCGATTCGATGATGCGCTCGCCGCCGACGCGCGCGAACTCACCGTCCTGAAGCACGTGCAGCAGCTTGGCCTGGAGCCGCAGCGGCATCTCGCCGATCTCGTCGAGCAGGAGCGTTCCCCCCTGCGCCACCTCGAACTTGCCCGGCTTGTCCCGGTCCGCGCCGGTGAACGAGCCTTTCTGGTGGCCGAACAGCTCGGATTCCAGGAGCTCTCCCGGCATGGCGGCGCAGTTGATCTTCAGGAGGGGCTTGCGTGATCGCGGCGACGCGTTGTGGATCGCCCGCGCGACGACTTCCTTGCCGACGCCGCTCTCGCCGAGCAGCAGGACGGTCACGTTCGTTTCTGCGACCCTGGCGACCAGGTCGCGGACGGCTTGCATCGGACGGCTCGTGCACAGTTCCAGGGGGTTATTCATGGAAACGGAAGAACAATGCAGCATTGGTGCCGATCTTTGCGAGGCCTCGCCTGTAATGATTACACGTAGTTGGCGCGATACCGTCCGCCGCTTGCCGGCGAGATTGTAGATAATGCAAGTAAGCCGGGACGAGGGGCAATTGGACCTTGGTCCACTGGTACGTTGCGATCCACTGGCGCTATGGTCGCCGGGCAAGGAGGGCTCCGAATGCCACAGTGGATCAAGCCGACCGTATGGGGCGTTGTCGTGGGAAGCGTGCTGACGATGATCGTGGGCTTCAGTTATGGCGGGTGGATGACGGCGGGGACCGCCACTCAACTGGCGAGGCAACAAGCGGACATCGCGGTGACGACGGCGCTGGTGCCGCTCTGCCTCGCGCAGTCGAAGGCCGATCGCAGTCTGCTCAAGAAGTTGGCAGAGCTCAAGGCGCTCTCGTCGTCCTACGCGCAGCGCGACTTCGTGACCAAGACCGGCTGGGCGACGGTGCCCGGCAGCGTGGAGCCCAATTCCGAAGTCGCCGGCGCGTGCGCCGACGCGCTGTTGAAGACCGCGTCCAGATAGCGGCCCGTCAACGCGGTCGTCGGCTCTCTAACGAGGCGCCCAGCAGCCCGCCCGCCGTGTCGGCGATCACGTCGACGAGCGAGGAATAGCGCCGCGGCATGAAGAGCTGGACGCCCTCCATGATCAGGCTGAAGCCGAGCACGATGCTCCCCGCGAGCGTGACCATGGTCGCGGGCGCCACGCCGAACGCGCGGCCCGTGCGGCAGACGCCCCAGCCGAGCGGCACGAAGAGGACGAGGTTGAGCGCGACGTCGGTGACCAGCCGGCGGTTGAGGGTGAGGTTGTACTCCTGAAGATAGCCGCGCCGCTGGTGGCGGGCGCCCGTCGGCATGACGAGCAGGACGACGAGCAGCGCCGTGTAGACGAGCGTCCCCGCGAGCGGGCGCCTGGCGCGCGATCGGCTCACGCGAGCGGCAGCTACGCGGTCGCGCGACGGTTGGCGCGCAGCACGCGGCCGGGGAAGGCGCCGGTGTGCTTGCCGTGGTTCATCACGGGCTGGCCGCCGACGACGACGTGGTGCACGCCGTCGGCGCCCTGCACGCGGCGCGGCGTGCCCGACGGCCCGTCCTGCGCCACCTCGTCCTCTCGCACGCCGATGGTGGCGGGATCGAAGACCATGAGGTCGGCGGTCATGCCGGCGCGGACGAGGCCGCGGTCGTGGAGGCCCATGATGCGCGCGGGCTGGAACGTGTAGCGGCGGATCGCGTCCTCCAGCGTCATCAGCTGGCGCTCGCGCACCCACTCCCCCAGCACCCAGCTCGACTCGCCGGCCGTGCAGAAGTTCGTGTTGAGGTGCGCGCCGGCGTCCGACTGCGAGGGGATCGCGTGGCCGGTCTTGACGAACTCGGCCAGCTCCACGTCCTCCGCGGGCGGCCGCGACTGGAGCTGGAACTCCGTGTCGAGCTTCTCCTCCAGGGCCAGGTCCAACATGACGTCCGCGACGTGCTTGCCCATCTCCGCGGCCAGATCGGTGAGCACCCGGCCCTCGAGCCCGCGGTTCTTGGGGAGCGCCGTCTTCTTGACGACGATCGACGCCCACTTGATGAAGCGGCCGGGGACGCCGGGACGGCGGCGCTGGCGCTTGTCCGCCCATTCGCGGAGCTGCGCGCGCTTCTCGGGATCCGCGAAGGCCGCCATCCGCTCGGGGACGGGCTTGGCCATGACGACGTCCCACACGTCCAGGTTGCCGAAGAAGGTCGTCTTCTTCAGCGTGAAGCGCGGGTTGAACGGGATCGCGCGCAGCAGCGCGTACATCTGCGCGCCCTCGCGCGTGGACGCCTCCACGCGAGCGCGCGGCGCGGCGTCGAAGGTGAGGAAGAAGACCGGCCGCCCGCTCGCGCGCGCGACGTCGGTGAGGTGCGCGTGGTCCGCGTCCGTCGGCGCGCCCGCGCCCTTGGGCAGGATCTCGATGATGCCGCGGTTGAACTCGCCGAGAGCCCGGCCCAGCGCGACGCGCTCCTCGTCGGCGGCCAGCCGGGTCGGGACGGGCTCGCCCTTCGGGCCGGCGTGGGTGGGCGAGTCGGTGGTGCTCCAGCCCCACGCGCCGGCCTCCATGGCCGCGCGCAGGAGGTTCTGCATCACGGCGATCTCGTCGGGCGTCGCCGCGCGGTCCCACGCCGCCTTGTCCATGGCGGACAGGCGGAGCGGGTTGTGGCCGACGAGGGGCATCAGGTTCATGCCGAGGCCGATGTCGATGGCCTTCAGGTACTCGTCGAACGTCTCCCACGTCCACGGCAGCACGGCGGCGAGCGAGCGCACCGGCAAGTCCTCGACGCAGCAGAAGGTGGCCAGCATCGGGTCGCGGTGCTCCGGGCGCAGCGGGGCCAGGGTGAGCCCGCAGTTGCCCATCAGCGCGGTGGTGACGCCGTGCCAGATGGACGACGTGCACAGACGGTCCCAGAAGGGCTGGGCGTCGTAGTGCGTGTGGAGGTCGATGATGCCGGGCGCCACGACGAGGCCGTCGGCGTCGATGGTCTGCTCGGCGCGCGCGTCGATGCGGCCGATCTCCGCGATCACGCCGTCCTTCACCGCGACGTCGGCGCGATAGCGCGAGAATCCGCTGCCGTCCACCACCATGCCACCCTTGACGATCAGATCGTAGGCCATGGCTCTCCTCTACTCGATGACGCGGTCCGCGCGGAGCAGCAGCGACGGCGGCAGGGTGATCCCCAGCGTCTTCGCGGTCTTGAGATTCAGGACGAGCTCGAACCTCGTGGGTTCCTCGACGGGGAGGTCGGCCGGGCGCGCCCCGCGCGCGATCCTGTCCACGTAGCTGCCGGCCCGCCGCGCCATGTCCGAGAAGTGTACGCCAAGCGCCATCAGCCCGCCTGTGTCGACGCCGATCAGCCCCTCGAAGATCGTGGGCAGCCTCGCCGTCGTGACGAAGTCCACGATCCGGGGCAGGTCGTTGCCCGTCATGGGGCCATAGAGGACGACCAGTCCGCCAGGCCGGTTCTGGGTGATCGCGGCGAAGGCCGTGTCGAAGTCCTGCGAGCCGGCCACCCGCACGGATTGAATCGTGACGCCGAGGGTGGGCGCGGCGATCTCGATCTGCTGGAAGCCGTACGCCATCGACTTGATGGACGAGTTCCACAGCACGGCGACGCGCGAGACGCCCGGCACCGCCTCCTTGAGGAGCTGCACGCGCTTGCCCGACAGCTCGACGGCGTTGATGGCGAGACCCGTCACGTTGCCGCCGGGGCGTGCGAGGCTCGCGATGAGGCCCATGACGCTGGGGTCACCGACGCCGACCATCACGATCGGGATCGTGCTCGTGGCGTTCTTGGCCGCCAGCGCGCTCGAGGTGGCCACGGCGAGGATGACATCGGGCTTGAGCGCCGCCAGAGCGGCGGCGACCGCGGGCAGCCGCTCGGGCTTGCCGGCGGCGCTCCGGTACTCGATCACGAGGTTCTTGCCGAGCACCCATCCGTAGGGCTGCAAGCCGTCGATGATCGCGCGATGAATCGGCCGCGAGGCGGGATCGAACGCCGTCGGAATGCCCTCGAGCACCCCGACCCGAAGCACCTTCGGCTGCGCGCCGACGGTGGCGGTGAGCAGAACCGTGACGAGTGCCGCCAGCGCGGCGGCGAGTCGGATCACCATGGCGGCGATCCTACCGCGCGCCCTTCCCCACCTTCAAGCCGAAGCGGTCTTCCACCACGTGCGTGACGCCGGAGAAATCCTGCCCCGGCCACTTCGCCTTCGCGGCCGTGTACGCGGCAAGCGTCTCCTTGAGAATCGGCATGCGCTCGAGGTCGGCGCCGGCCATGCGGGCGGCCAGCGAGACGTCCTTGTGCATCAGCTCCACGGTGAAGGTGGCGTCGTAGTTGCCTTCGACGAGGCGCATCACGCGCCGGTCGAAGTACGTCGAGTACGCCATGCCGCCGCCCTGGCGGACGACCTCGTAGTACGTCGGCATCTCCACGCCGAGGCGCTCGGCGAGGGCCAGGGACTCCGCCACCGCCACCGCGTTGACGGCGCCGAGCGCGTTGTGCAGGAGCTTGATGCGGTTGCCGGTGCCCGAGGGCCCCACGTACATCGTGAGCCGGCCGATCACGTCGAGCATCGGCTGCACGGCGGCCAGCGTCTCCCGCTCGCCCCCGACCATGAAGAAGACCTCGCCGCTCTCCGCCTGCGGCGAGGAGCCGAGCATCGGCGTGTCGAGATGGGCGACGCCGCGCTCGCGCGCCGCCGCGTGGATCTTCTGCGAAGTCTCGGGCGTCACCGTCGAGCAGTCGCAGGTGACGAGGCCGCGGCGGGCGCCGGCCAGGACGCCGGCGGCGCCCAGGTAGGTCTCGAGCACGATCTCGTCGTTCGGCAGGGCGGTGAAGAGGGCGCTCGCGCGGGCCGCCACCTCGCGGGGAGCGGGGTGGACGGTGACCCCGGTGACGGCGCCGGCGCGCTTGGCGGCGTCGGGTGAGACGTCGTGCGCGTGCACGGCCCACCCGGCCGCCGCCAGGTTGCGCGCCATCGGAAAGCCCATCCGCCCCAGCCCGATGAAGCCGATCTCGCCCTTCGCCATGAGGTCCTCCCGGAGGGCGAGCTTAACGCGTCAGGAGGCTCTGCGGTGGATCTCGCCGCGCCAGGCGCCCGTCTCGCGCCCGCGGCGCTCGATGAATTCCTTGAAGCGCTCGAGATCGCCCTTGATCCGGGCCTTC
>DASYTM010000163.1:0-18365 GCA_036002345.1 Candidatus Methylomirabilota bacterium
GCTCCGACTTTCATCAGCGCGCCGTCCGGCCCGTGTCGCATCACCACGCGGGTCGCGTCGCACGCGAGGCGCCGGGCCGTTTCCGCGGACACGTGAGCACCATTCTCTAGGACCGACTGCCCGGAGCCATCGGCGTCCGCCAGCACCGGAGCATCGACGTGGACGACGACCTGATACCGCTCGGCGGCGGTCCCCGGATCGATCCCGTGGTGAAGCGCCGTCTCTGCGAGGAGGGCGAGGGCGTCGGCCTGCTGCTGGCCCCACGTCGGGACGTCCTCACAGACTATCCGGCCCGTCACGGGGTCGAGCGTTTCCGCGGAAACGTTTTTGTTTATCGCGCCCGTCCGGCGGTCCCGCTGATACAGCGCCTCGCCCGCTGCCTGGAGAGCCTTCCGGAGCACCGCGCCAGCCTCCGGCTCCAGCCGCCCATGGATGACCACCATGCCGTCTTCGTCTTCATACACCTGGAGCGCCCGCCTCCGGTGGCGTTGGACGTTCTCTTTGGCCTCCGCGATGTGGTCCACGCGCCGCCAGGCCCGCACGATCCGCTCGACATGCTCTGCCGTGCCCTCGTGGCCGACTTTCAGCAGCCGCTCTTCCGTCTCCGGCGTGGCGACGCGGGTCAGCGCGCGAGCCTTGGAATACGACAGCTCACCGCGGGCGAGGGCCGTCGCCAGCCGGGGCAATGTGCCGAGCGCGCGCGCCACCCTGACCCGCTCTCGCGCGGCGCCGGGATCCAGCCCAACGCGCCAGGTCAGCCAGTGGGCGCACGACCGGAAGCCGTTGCCCCAGCCGCCGCGAGCGTCGAACTCGCGGATGAGATCGAGCAGGCGGGCGGTGGCGGCGTCGAGATGCGCGGAGAGCTCCGCGATCTGGTCGCCGAGCCGCTCCAACTCGGCGGCGGCTGCGTTGATAGTCGGCGGGATGGGGGGCGCGAGACTCACATCGGACGGCATCTTCATCGGCGCATCTCCTCTTCGTCTGCGCCGACTCTACACCGCGATTTTCAAGGGCCCGGGGCGCCTCCAGGGCGCGCGATCGACGCGCGTTCCCGATTTTTTCGGAGTGCGCTGATGCTCGCGCGTCTCGGCCCGAATGCGCGGCGCTGAAGCCAAATCAGGCGTCAACTACGCAGATGCGGCACACGCACACGATCAACGCTGTCGAGAGTGGAAAATCAGATACAGCGCCGGCGGCGTTTCCGCGGCGACGCGATCACCCCGCGGTGTACCCGCCGTCCACCGGGAGCGAGACGCCTGTCACGAAGGCGGCCTCGTCGCTGGCGAGATAGAGGATGGCGGAGGCGACCTCGTCGGGCTGGCCGAAGCGCTGGAGCGGGTACTTCAGCAGCACGGCCTCGCGGAAGTTGGGGTCGTCGAGCAGCGCGCGCGTCATCGGCGTCTCGATCATCCCGGGGCACACGCAGTTCACACGCACGGTCGGCGCCCACTGCATGGCCATCTGCCGCGTGAGGTTGACGACGGCGCCCTTGGACGCCGCGTAGGCGGGCGAGAGCGAGCCCCCGACCATGCCGTAGACCGAGGAGAGGTTCACGATGGCGCCGTGCCCGCTCGCGCTGAGGCCGGGCAGCGCGGCGCGTGACGGGTAGTACGTCCCGGTCAGGTTGGTGTCCACGACGCGCTCCCACTCGGCGGGGGCGGGGGCACGGTCGCGGCCCTCGGGCCGCACGCCGGCGGAGTTCACGAGGGTGGTGATCGCGGTGAAGCGCGCGACCACCTGGTCCACCATGCGCTCGCAGGCGGCCATGTCGGTGACGTCGGTCTCGACGGCGAAGGCGTCGCCGCCGGCGGCGCTCACCAGGCGCGCCGTCTCCTTCGCGCGCTCGCCCACGCGGTCCACGCACGCGACGCGCGCGCCCTCCGCGGCGAAGAGCTTTGCCGTCGCGGCGCCGATGCCGGAGCCCGCGCCGGTGACGATCGCGACCTTGCCACGCATCCTGCCTGCCATCACGGCAGCCGTTTCAGGTACTGCGCCACGAAGTCGAAGTCCACGTAGCGGCAGTAGGCCTCGGTGAGCTGGCGCGTCACCGGACCCGGCAGGCCGTCGCCGATCCGCGAGCCGTTCACGCTCGCCACCGGGCAGATGCAGAGGCTCGTCGAGGTCAGGAAGACTTCCTGGGCGTTGTAGGCGTCGTAGAGGTCCAGGTCGCGCTCGACCACGGCGAGGCCGGCGTCCCTGGCGAGCGCGATGACGGTCTCGCGGCTGATGCCGGAGAGCACCGCCTGCTCGCGCGGCGTCAGGAGCGTGCGGTCCTGCACCAGGAAGATGTTGCTGCCGAGCCCCTCGGCCAGGTTGCCGGCCGTGTCGAGGAGCACCGCCCACGCGCCGGGATCCTGCGCGCGCACTTCCAGGTCGGCGGCCACGAGGTTCAGGTAGTTGTGGGTCTTCACGCGCGGGGAGAGCGATTCCGGCGGCGTGCGGCGGACCGACGGGGTGAGCACGCGGATGCCGTCGCGATAGAGGGACGCGCGCTCGCGCAGGGGGAGCGGCAAGCACTCCACGATGACGGTCGCGCCCGCCTGCGGCCACACCTCGCGCGCCGCGGCGTCGAGCCCGCGGGACACGCGCTGGGTCACCCAGTAGTCGTCGTCCGGCTCCAGCAGCGGCAGGTTGCGCCGCAGGACCTCCTCGGTGATCTCCACCATCCGGCCCTGCGGCACCCCGGAATCGATGCGGAGGTACCGGAGCGAGCGGTAGAGGCGGTCGACGTGCTCGCCGAGCTTGAAGATCCGGTGCCCGAACGTGCGCGTGGTGTCGAAGACGGCGTCGCCGTACTTGAACCCGCGATCGCGGAAGGGGACGAGGACCTCCCGCTCTGGAACGAAGCGGCCGTTGAAGTAGGCGATGCGGTCTGCCGATGCCATGCGCGCCTATCATAGCGCCTCGGGCTCCGCTTGACGCCCCCACCCTTCCGGCATAGGTTCTGGAACACCCCTGACCCTCCAGAAGGAGAGCGCCGTCATGGATTTCGAGTACTCGAAGAAGACCAAGATGTACTTGGAGCAGATCACCGAGTTCATGACCAAGTACGTCTACCCGAACGAGCACGTCTTCCACGAGCAGCTCGACGCCGGCCCGACGCGCTGGCAGATCCCGCCGATCATGGAGGAGCTCAAGGACAAGGCGCGGGAGCGCGGCCTGTGGAACCTCTTCCTGCCCGAGAGCCAGCGCGGCGCCGGCCTCACCAACCTCGAGTACGCGCCGCTCTGCGAGCTGATGGGCCGCTCGCACATCGCGCCCGAGGTCTTCAACTGCTCCGCGCCCGACACCGGCAACATGGAGGTCTTCGAGCGCTACGCCACCGACACGCTGAAGAAGGAGTACCTGGAGCCGCTGCTGGCGGGCAAGATCCGCTCGGCCTTCGCCATGACGGAGCCCAAGGTCGCGTCGTCCGACGCCACCAACATCGAGTCGTCGATCGTCCGCGACGGCGACTCCTACGTGATCAACGGCCACAAGTGGTGGACCTCGGGCATCGGCGACCCGCGCTGCAAGGTCCTCATCTTCATGGGCAAGACGGACCCGAAGAACCCCGACAAGTACAAGCAGCAGTCCATGATCGTGGTGCCGCGCGACAGCAAGGGCATCACCATCAAGCGCATGCTGACGGTGTTCGGCTACGACGACGCGCCGCACGGCCACGGCGAGGTGCTCTTCGAGAACGTGCGCGTGCCCGCCGGTAACCTCCTGCTCGGCGAGGGCCGCGGCTTCGAGATTGCCCAGGGACGCCTCGGCCCCGGCCGCATCCACCACTGCATGCGCCAGATCGGCGTGGCCGAGCGCGCGCTGGAGCTGATGTGCAAGCGCTCGATGAGCCGCGTGGCCTTCGGCAAGCGCATCGCCGACCACGACGTCACGCTGGAGCGCCTTGCCGAGGCGCGCATCCAGATCGACCAGGCGCGCCTCCTCGTGCTGCACGCGGCCTACATGATGGACACCGTGGGCAACAAGGCGGCCAAGCAGGCCATCGCCGAGATCAAGGTCGCGGTCCCCAACATGACGGGCCGGGTCGTGGACTGGGCCATGCAGGTGCACGGCGGCGGCGGCGTGAGCCAGGAGTTCCCGCTCGCCTTCATGTGGGCCCACTCGCGCACGCTGCGCTTCGCGGACGGACCGGACGAGGTGCACCGGCGCCAGATCGGCCGTCTCGAGCTGCGCAAGCACTCCTGAGCCGCACGTGGTGAAGCTGCGCGCCGCGGCCCTGCTCGCCGCCGTGCTGCTCGCGGGCTGCTCGACGGCCAAGGCGACGCCGACCCCGCTGCCGCGGGGCGCGGCGGCCCCGAAGCCGCTGATGCTCTACTTCGACGGCCGCGAGGTGCGGCTCGTCCACGTGGGGCGTGCGGCGAAACCGATGGCGGGCACCACCGTGATCAGCGCGGGCCGTCCCGTCGCCGACGTGCAGCCGCTGCCCGAGATCCTCTCGGATCGCCATCACGAGGCGCTCGTCGAGGCGGAGCGGCTCTACAGCCGGCAGCAGTACAGCGCGGCGCTCTTGGCCCTCGAACCCGCGTACCGCGACGAGCCCACCAATCCCTTCGTGCTGGAGGCGTACGGCCGCACCCTCTACCGGCAGGGCGAGCGCGCGCGCGCTTTCGACGTCTACAGAAAGCTCGTGGACCTGCTCGACGCCGAGTGGAAGGCGGAGACGCCGGCGGTGACGGTGGACGTGTGGTTCGTCGACGCGTACTGGAAGGTCGGCACGTTGCACATCGATCGCCAGGAGTGGGACCGCGCCGCGTTCGAGATCAGCCGCGCGCTCGCGGGCGGCAGCATGTGGGAGCGCCTCGCCGCCGACCAGGCGCTGTCCTACCTCATCAAGGCCTATCACGAGATGGGCCGGCGCGACGTCGCGAAGTACTATGCGGAGCGCGCGCTCGAGCGCAACCCGAACAATCCGCTCGCGCGCCGCTACCTCGACCCGCTGTCCAGATAGTAGAGGAGACCCCATGGCACGGATGACCGGCGGTGAAGCGCTTGCCCGGCAGCTCGTTCGCGAAGGCGTGAAGCTCGTGTTCGGCCTGCCCGGCGTGCAGCTCTACGGCGCGCTGGCGGGGCTGCGCGACGAGCGCATCCGCTTCATCACCACGCGGCACGAGCAGGCCACCACCTACATGGCCGACGGCTACGCGCGCGCGGGCGGCGGCTTCGGCACGGCGCTCGTCGTTCCCGGCCCGGGACTGCTCAACGCGTCGGCCGGCCTCTCCACCGCCTACTCGGCCTCGTCGCCGGTGCTGATGCTGTGCGGGCAGGTGCCGAAGCGCTACCTCGGCCGCGACGTCGGCGTGCTCCACGAGGTCAACGACCAGATGGAGGCGATCGCGCCGGTCACGAAGTGGCGGCGCCGCGTGCTCGAGGTCGCCGACGTGCCGGGCGCCGTGCAGGCGGCCGTGCGCCAGCTCAAGACGGGCCGCCCGCGGCCCGTGCATCTCGAGTTCCCGCCCGACGTGCTGGAAGAAGAGGGCGACGCGACGCTCCTGCCGGCCGTCGAGGCGGCGCGGACGGCCGCCCCCGAGGCCGAGATCGCGCGCGCGGCGGAGATGCTGCTGGCGGCCCAGCGCCCCGTCATCTACGCGGGCGGCGGCGCCGTGACGGGCAACGCCCACGAAGCGCTCGTCGCCATCGCCGAATTCCTGCAAGCCGGCATCGCCACCACCGCCGAGGGCAAGGGCGTCGTCAGCGACGCCAACGATCTTTCGCTCGGCGCCGGGCTCTGGCCGAAGAACCCGCTGCGCCGCTGGCTCGACGCCGCGGACGTGATCCTCGTCGTCGGCTCGCGCCTGCAGGTGGCGGGCTTCCAGCCCGGCCAGCAGCTGATCCAGGTGGACGTCGATCCCGACGAGATCGGCCGCAGCCACGGCCTCACCTACGGCCTGGTGGGCGACGCGAAGCTCACGCTGGAGCGCCTGCTCGAGCGGCTGCGCGCCGCCGCCCCCCGGCCGTCGCGCAAGGCCGAGCGCGAGGCGCTGCGCGCGGAGATGGCCGCGCTCGACACCATCGAGCCCAACGCGCCGATCCTCAAGGCGCTGCGCGCGGGCACGCCGGAGGACGCCATCGTCATCGCCGGCATGACGCAGATCGGCTACTACTCGCGGCCGTTCTGGCCCGTGTTCCGCCCGCGCACGTACATCAACTCGTCGTACTCCGGCAATCTCGGCTTCGAGTACCCGACGGCGCTCGGCGCCAAGGTCGCCTGCCCCGACCGGCCGGTGGTGGCGATCTGCGGCGACGGCGGCTTCATGTACAACGTGCAGGAGCTGTCGACGGCCGCGAAGTACGGCATCAACGTGGTGGCCGTGGTGTTCAACGACGAGGCCTTCGGCAACGTCGCGCGCGACCTGGACGAGGCGTGGGGCGGCACGTGGGAGGCCGGCTTCAAGAATCCGGACTTCATGAAGCTCGCCGAGGCGTTCGGCGTGGCGGGCATCCGCGTCGAGAAGCCGACCGAAGTCGGCGAGGCCGTCAAGACGGCCCTCGCCCTCAACCGTCCGGCCCTCGTGGAGGTGCGCGTGGGCCGCATGCCGCGCCCGCCGTTCTTCGCTCCGCTCAAGACGCCCGACAAGTACAAGAAGTGAGCGCGACGGACCGGGTCCTCGAGCTCGTCGGCCGCGCCATGGGACGCTTCTCCATGCTGCGGCCCGGTGACCGCGTGGCCGTGGGCGTGTCGGGCGGCAAGGATTCTCTCTGCCTGCTCGACGCGCTCCTGGCCTGGCGCGCGCGGGCGCCGTTCACCTACGACGTCGTCGCCGTCACCATCGAGCAGGGCAAATTCAAGAGCGAGATCCGCGCGCTCGACGCCCAGATCGCGCGGCTCGGCGTCGAGTGGATCGTCCGCGACGAGCCGGCCACGCTGACGCTGGTCGCGGGCGGCGTGGCCCACGGCTGCGACGTCTGCAGCCGCCACCGGCGCCGCGCGCTCTACCGGCTGGCCGCCGAGCTCGGCTGCACGACGCTGGCGCTCGGCCATACCGCCGACGACTGCGCCGAGTCGCTCCTGCGCAACATTCTTTTCAACGGGCGGATCGCCTCGCTCCCGCCCGTCGCCGTCTCGCGCAAGGGCACGCTGCGCCTCGTGCGGCCCCTCGTCTTCGTCACCGAGGACCTCACCACCGCCTACGCGGAGGCGCGCGGCCTGGCGACGGTGGGCTGCGCGTGCTCGGACAAGCCGAGCGTGCGCGGCGAGATCCGCACGTTCCTGACCGCGCTGCGCGCGCGCCATCCCGGCGTCGCGGACTCCGTGGCCGCCGCGCTCGGCAACGTGAACCCCTTCACCCTCTACGACCCCGCGCTCGAGAAGCCGGGCGCCGACCTGTCTCCCGCCTTCGAGTCGTAGTCGCTGGCCCGGTGCTTGCGTCGCGCTTCGGTATCCGCACGGAAAGGAGGCGTCGCCATGGCCGAAGACCCCCGGAAGCAGCAGCAAGACCCGGACTCCGACCAGATCGAACAGGAGCAGCCGCAGGTCGCCCCCGGCGAGGAGATCGAGTCGGAAGAGGCCGACGACACCGACCAGCAGCCGATCAAGTGAACGCATAGGCGCCCCGGCTTTCGGCCGGGGCGCCTCCTCCCGCCCGGGAGTACGCTGAAAGCGCATGTCCCGCTGGGCCGTCCTCGTGCTCATCACGCTGGCCCATGCGCTCGGCGCGCTCGCCGTGCTCTCCGTCGCGCCCCTCTCGCCGTTCCTGCTCGACGCGCTGGCGCTGAGCCGCGCCCAGGTCGGCCTCCTCCTCCCCGCCGTCTACCTCGGCGGCGTGCTGATGTCCCTGCCCGCCGGCTGGCTCACCGATCGCCTCGGCGTCCGCGCCACGCTCGGCGGCGGCCAGGCGGTGATCGGCCTGCTCGCCATGGGGGCGGCGCTCGCCGACAGCCTCGTCGCCCTCCTCGGGTGCCTGGTGCTGGCCGGGTTCGGCTTCAGCGTGCTCAACCCGTCGACGGGCAAGGCCGTGCTCGAGTGGTTTCCACCGCGCGGCCGCGGGCTGGCGATGGGCATCAAGCAGACCGGGCTCACGCTCGGCGGCCTGGTGGGGGCGCTGGCGCTGCCGCCGCTGGCGCTCGCGGCCGGGTGGCGCACGGCGCTGGCGACGGGCGGCGCGCTCGCCCTGGTCTCGGCGGCCGTCACAATCGCCTTCTACCGCTCGCCCGCCGGCCGGAGCGACGCCACGGCCACGACGTGGCCGCGCCTGGGCGAGTTGCGCCTCTTTCTGCGTCGCCCCGGCGTGATCGTCGTGTTCGCCTGCGGGCTCGCGCTCTCCATCGCCCAGTCCTCCGTCCTCGCCCACCTGGCGCTCTACGCCCGCGAGACGTTCGCGCTCTCGCCCGTCGCGGCGGGCCAGATGCTGGCGCTCGCGCAGGCGGGCGGCACGGCGAGCCGGCTCGGCTGGGGCGCGATCAGCGACCGCTTCTTCGGCGGCCGGCGCCGGCCCGGCGTCGTCGTGAACGCGCTGATCGGCGCCGGCGCCTACGCGCTGCTGGCCCTCGGCGACCGGCTGCCCGTCGAAGGTCTGGCCCCGCTCGCCCTCGTGGCCGGTGTGGGCGCGTTTGGCTGGGTCGGGCTCTACTTCGCCCTGGTGGCCGAGATCGGCGGCGCGCGCTACGCCGGGCTGCTCACCGGGGTCGCCGTCGCGTTCGCCTGGAGCGGCGTGCTGGTGGGCCCGCCGGTCTTCGGGCTGCTCGTGGATCGGACGGGCTCGTACGCGTGGCCGTGGCTGGCCCTCGCCGCCGTCGGCCTCGTCGTGGCCCTGACGCTGCCGCGACCCGCGCCGCTCGTCCAGCGGGAGCCCGCGTGACCCTCGTCGACGTCGCCGTCGCGTTGCTGATCCTCGCAGGGCTCGCGGGCGCGATCCTGCCGCTCCTGCCCGGCGCGCCGCTGATCTTCGCGGGCGCGCTGCTCCACGCGATCGCCACCGACTTCACGCCGGTCGGGCCCGGCCGGCTCGCGATCCTCGCCGCGCTCGGCATCCTCGCGTGGGTGCTCGAGCACCTCGCCAGCGTCGTCGGTGTCCGGCGCGCCGGAGGCGGCCGCGCGGCGGTGGTCGGCGCGCTCGGCGGAATGATCGTCGGCGTGATGGTCGCGCCGATCGGCCTTTTGGTCGGACCGATCGTCGGCGCGATCGGCGGCGAGCTGCTCGCGGGCCGCGCTCCCGGCGCGAGCGTGAAGAGCGGCATCGGCGCCGCGCTCGGCGTGCTCACGGGCGTCGTCGCGCACTTCGCGCTTGCTCTCGTGATGGTGGGGCTGTTCGTATGGTGGGTGTGGCGGGGCGTAGGCTGAGTCAGGAGGTGCCGATGAGCGTCCGGCCTGACGAAGCGCGCGTGCAGGAGATCGGCCGCGAGCTGTTCGCCCGGGTCGCGTCCGACCGGCAGGCATTCTATTCCGCCGACCGCTGGACGGCGGCCCTCTTCGCCTGGTCGCTCGCCCACGAGGAGGCGAAGCTCCAGCTGTTCCGCTTCGTGGACGTGCTGCCCGCCCTCGATAACGACCGCGATCTCGTGCGCCACCTCCGCGAGTACTTCGAAGGCCGCGACGCCCCGTACGCGGGCCTCCTCCGCACGGCGCTTGGCGTCGCGCGTGTGGCGGGGCGGCTCGGCGACGCCGTCGTGGGCGTGATGCTGCGCGAGACGGTGCGGCGTCTGGCCCGGCGCTTCGTCGCGGGCAGCACGCCGGCCGAGGCGCGCCGCGCCGCCCTGGACGCCCGGCGCGCGGGCCAGGCCTTCACGCTGGATCTCCTCGGCGAAGCGTGCCTGAGCGACGCCGAGGCCGACGCCTACCAGGCGCGCTACGTGGAGCTGGTCGAGACGCTCGGCCGCGAGGCGGTCCGGTGGCCCACGGCGCCGCGGCTGGACACCGCGCCCTGGGGGCCGCTGCCCCGCGTGAACGTGTCGGTGAAGGTCTCCGCGCTCCACCCGTGGCTCGAGCCCGCCGATCCCGAGGGCTCGGCGGCGGCCGCGAAGCGCCGCCTGCGCCCGATCCTTCGCGCCGCCCGCGCGCGCGGCGCCCACATCCACGTGGACATGGAGGACCGCCGCCTGCGCGATCTCACGCTGCGGATCTTCATGGAGCTGGCGGAGGAGGACGAGTTCCGGCGCGAGCGCAACCTCGGCATCGTGCTCCAGGCCTATCTCAAGGACGCCGAGGGCGATGCCCGGCGGCTCATCGCGTGGGCGCGCCGGCGCGGGACGCCGGTCAGCGTCCGCCTCGTCAAGGGCGCCTACTGGGACTACGAGACGGCGCACGCCGAGCTCGACCACTGGCCCGTGCCCGTCTTCGAGGCCAAGCCCGAGACCGACGCGTCCTTCGAGCGCCTCACGCGGCTCTTCCTCGAGCACGCCGACGTCATCGATCTCGCCGTGGGCAGCCACAACGTGCGCTCGATCGCCCACGCGCTGGCCGCGCGCGAAGCCGCCGGGCTGCCGCAGGGCCAGCTCGAGCTCCAGGCGCTCTACGGCATGGCGCAGCCGCTGGTGCGCGCGCTCACCGAGCGCGGCGAGCGCGTGCGGATCTACATGCCGTTCGGCGAGCTGATCCCGGGCATGGCGTACCTCGTGCGCCGGCTCCTCGAGAACACGTCCAACGAGTCGTTCCTGCGCCGGGGGTTTGCCGAGCGCGAGTCGCCGGACACGCTGCTGGCCGATCCCGAGCGCCTGGGTGGGACGCCGCCGCGCCGCGAGCCCCAGGACTTCGAGAACGAGCCGCACGCCGACCTCACCCGCGCCGCCGTGCGCGACGACTTCGCCGCCGCGCTGGCCGCGGTGCGCCCGCGGCTGGGCGCCGACTACCCGCTCGTGATCGGTGGCCGGCGCGTGGAGACGGCGGAGCGCATCGTGTCGGTCAACCCGTCGCGCGCCGGCGAGGTGGTCGGGCGCGTGGCGGCCGCGGGGCCGGCGGAGATCGACGCCGCGGTGGCCGCCGCCGCGCGCGCGTTCCCGGCCTGGCGCGACGCCGGCGCCGAGGCGCGCGCCGAGGCCCTCGGCCGGGTCACGGCCGTGCTGCGCGAGCGGCGCTACGAGCTCGCGGCCTGGATCGTCTACGAGGCCGGCAAACCGTGGGCGGAGGCGGACGGCGACGTCACCGAGGCCATCGACTTCGTCGAGTACTACCGGGCCCGGGCGCGCGAGCTCCAGCGCCCGCTGACGCTCGGCCAGCGCCGCGGCGAGGTCAACCACTACACGCGGGAGGGCCGCGGCGTGGTGGGCGTGATCGCGCCGTGGAACTTCCCGCTCGCCATCCTGACGGGCATGACCTCGGCGGCGCTCGCGACCGGCAACACCGTGGTGATGAAGCCCGCCGAGCAAACGCCCGTCATCGCCGCGAAGCTGATGGACGCCTTCGAGGCGGCCGGGCTGCCTCCGGGTGTCGTCAACTACGCCCCCGGCCGCGGCGAGACCGCCGGCGCGCACCTGGTCGCCCACCGCGACGTCTCGCTGATCGCCTTCACCGGCTCGCAGGAGGTGGGCACCAGGATCTACGCGACGGCGGCCGCGACGCCCGGGCGGATGCTCAAGCGCGTGGTGGCCGAGATGGGCGGCAAGAACGCGATCATCGTGGACGACGACGCCGACCTCGACGAGGCCGTGCAGGGCATCCTCACCTCCGCGTTCTCGTACGCGGGCCAGAAGTGCTCGGCGTGCTCGCGGGTGATCGGCGTGGGCCGCGTCTATCCGCGGCTCGTCGAGCGCCTGGCCGAGGCCGCGCGCACGCTGCCCATGGGCCCGGCGGAGGCGCCGGGGACGATCGTGGGACCGGTGATCGACGAGGCGTCGCGCGAGCGGATCCTCGGCTACGTCGACCTCGGCAAGCGGCTGGCGCGGCCGGTGCTGCTACGCGAGGTGGACGCGGGGCTGGACGGCTTCTACGTCGCGCCGGCCATCTTCGCCGACGTGCCGCTGACGTGCGCGCTCGCGCGCGAGGAGATCTTCGGTCCCGTGCTCTCGTGCATGCCGGCGGCGACGTTCGAGGAGGCGCTGGAGATCGCCACGAGCCTGGACGCAGCACTGACCGGCGGCGTCTTCTCACGCAGCCCGGTACGGCTGACGCTGGCGCGCCAGGCCTTCCGGGTCGGCAACCTTTATATCAACCGGGCGACGACGGGCGCGCGCGTCGGCCGCCAGCCGTTCGGCGGGCGGCAGCTCTCCGGCATCGGCTGGCAGGCGGGCGGGCCGGACTACCTGATGCAGTTCGTCGAGACGCGCGTGGTCAGCGAGAACACCCTGCGCCGCGGCTTCGCCTCCAACGCAATGGGGGGCCCCGAAACGGCCCCCGGCTCTTAAGCGAAGGGGCTACGCCCCCTCGGTCTCCCCGGCCAGCGCTCGGGACGCCCCGGCGGAGCCGTGGCGCCCCTCGATAACCGTCAGGAGTGAAAGATTCCCTGACCGTGCAGGGCCACCGTTTTCGCGGGCCGCGCGCCGGGCGCGCGGCGCGGAATCAGGCGCGCGCGCGGCTGGGACGGAGCGCGGGACCCATGCGTCGCGTGACCGCCGGTCTCGCCTGGCGATGGAACAGGGCGCACCAGCGGCGGTTGTCTTCGCCGCCGGCCTCACCGCTGCCAGCTGGGTAGCTTTCCATCGCAACGGCCTCGTCGTCGAGGCCGCCCGAAGCCGGAGTGTGCGCAGAGCACCAGCGCACGTCGAGAATCTCCAGACTCGGATCGGTATCGGGTTCGCAGGCGGGACAGTACGGCCGAGCGACGGAGGGTGTATCCCTGACGGGCTCCGTCAACGAATCATGGCGAGAATTTTAATCGTCGCCATCTCCTGTTTCCACCGTAGCAAATTTCGAGTCGCGGGCGTTAGTACAAACTGCATGTTCGGCGCCTTCCCTACCTGTCCAACGGCTTCCCCAGGCCGGGTGTTCCCGGTATCCTCGCCGCCGTGCAACCTCGACGCTGGGGCCGGACCGTTCCCCTCGCCGGCATCTCGCTGGCGGAACACGAGCCGGTCTTCCGCGAGGCGGAGGCGCTGGGCTACACCGACTTCTGGTCGGCGGAGTCGGATGTGGATCCGTGGATCGTGCTCGCGCTCGGCGCCGCCTGGACGACGCGCGCCACGCTCGGCACCGCCATCGTCGGCGCCTTCACGCGCGGGCCCGCGATCATCGCCACCGGCGCCGCCGCGATGGGCGAGGCGGCGCCCGGCCGCTTCGTGCTCGGCGTGGGCTCGGGCTCCAACGTCACCGTCGAGCGCTGGAACGGCGGCCGCTTCGCGCGGCCGCTGACGCGCGTCACCGAGACCGTGAAGGCCGTGCGCCAGGCGCTCGACGGCGAGGCGATGAGCGTGGACGGTGAGACGCTCAAAGTCGGCGGCTTCAAGCTCGGGCGCCCCGTGCCCGGCCGCGTGCCGATCTACGTCGCCGCACTTCAGGAGCGGATGGTGCGGCAGGCCGTGCGCGTCGCCGACGGCGTCATCACGAACTGGCTGTCGGCCGACGACGTCACCACGGTCGCCGCCGTCGTGCGCGACGAAGCCCGCAAGGTCGGCAAGGACCCCGAGACCTATCCGATCATCTGCCGGATCAGCGTCTGCCCGACGACGGATCCGCGTGCCCGCGACCTGTTCCGCCGCGCGGTCACCGCCTATCTCAACGTTCCCGTCTATCGGCGATTCCACCAGTGGCTCGGCCGCGGCGAGGCCCTGGCGGAGATGAACGCGAAGTGGGATGCGGGCGACCGCCGGGGGGCCCTGGCCGTCGTCCCCGAGCGGGCCATCGACGACCTCGCGGTGATCGGCACGCCCGGGCACTGCCGCGAGACGCTGCGTCGCTACGTCGCCAATGGCGTGACCGTGCCCGTCGTCAACTTCATGAGCCTCGAGACCGATCCCGCCGCGCGCGCCGCGGAGAGCCGCGCCTACGTGCGCGCGCTGGCGCCAGGAGGGTGAGCCATGAGCGGGTTCCTCACGTCGCTCGTCGCGGCGCTTGCGGTGGCGGGGGTCGTGGCGGTCTTGGCCCGGCGCTTTCCCGCGCGGGTGGCGCCCGACGATGGCCCGTCGCTCGAGGAGCTGAAGCCCCGCTTCGCCCGCGTGGAGGGGCTGGCGGCCGCGGTCTATCTGGTCACGGCCGCCGTGCTGACGCTGCCGATCTGGTGGGTACTCGCGACGGGCGCCGAGCTCCGGGCGGCGCTGCTGCCGGACGCCGAGCACACGCTCATCGTCCTCTCCCTGTACTGGGTCATTCCCGCGATGTTCCTGGCGCTGGTCGCGGCCGCCGTGCCGACGACGGCGGTCCTGCGCCGGCGGCTGGGCGCCGCGTATCGCGACTATGAGCGGTACACCGCGCTCAAGGCGCGCTATGACGCGCGGCAGGTGCTCCGGATCCTGGTGCCGCTCGTGGGCGCCGGCTGCGGCGTGATGATCGTGCTGGGCCTCGACTTCTATCTGCTCATCGCGCGGGACGCCATCGTCATCAATCGCTACTTCTCGCTCGGCGAGGAGCGGCACGCGCTGGTCGACCTGGTTGAGGTCCGTACCGCCCCCGCGTTCACCGCGCCCAATGGCAACACGGTCCACCGCCGGCTCTACGTGCTGGTCTTCGCCGACGGCTCGCGCTACGCCACGAGCTACCTGCCGAGGGACCCGACACCGGCGGAGCAGAGGGTGATGTTCACGGAGCTCGCCCGGCGCGCCGGCCGCCCCGTCGTCGAGGTCCCGATCTTCACGAGGGCCGACCTGTGAACGCATCGGTGCCTTGACGCCGCGCCGCACGCTCGTCTAGCCTTCAGCGCGTGTCGGCGATCTCCGTCCGCGGCGTCAGCAAGGCGTGGGGCACGACGCGCGCGGTGGACGACGTCTCGTTCGAGGTGGCGGCCGGCACGCTCACCGTGCTCCTGGGCCCGTCGGGCTGCGGCAAGTCCACCACGCTGCGGCTGATCGCCGGGCTCGAGCAGATCACGGCCGGCCGGATCGCCATCGCGGAGACCGACGTCACGGACCTGCCGCCGGTCCGCCGCAACATCGCCATGGTGTTCCAGTCCTACGCGCTCTTCCCGCACCTGACCGTCGCCGAGAACATCGTCTTCGGCCTCCGCGTGCGCCGGGTGGCCGCCGCGGAGCGCGCGCGCCGGCTGCACCGCGTGGCCGAGCTCCTCGGGCTCGAGCCGCTGCTCGAGCGCAAGCCGTCGCAGCTCTCGGGCGGCCAGCAGCAGCGCGTGGCGCTCGGACGCGCGATCATCGCCGAGAAGCCCGTGTGCCTGATGGACGAGCCGCTGTCCAACCTGGACGCGCAGCTCCGCGTCGAGATGCGGCGCGAGATCCGCGCGCTCCAGCAGAAGCTCGGCATGACGATGGTCTACGTCACCCACGACCAGACGGAAGCGATGACGATGGCGGACCAGGTCGTCCTGCTGCGCAGCGGCAAGGTCGAGCAGGACGCGGCGCCGGCCGACCTGTACGCGCGCCCGGCCACCGCGTTCGCGGCGCGCTTCATCGGCACGCCGCCGATGAACCTGCTGCGCCTGGCGGCTGCACCCGGCCACCTGGTGGGCGTGCGGCCGGAGGACGTGCGGTTCGCCGACGACGGCCTGGCCGTGCGCGTGACCGGCGTGGAGTACCTCGGCGCGGACTCGATCGTCACCTGCGCGGCGGGTGCGGAGACCCTGGCCGTGCGCGTGGCCGGACGCGTCGAGCTGGCCCCAGGCAAGAACGCGAACGTGACGTGGGCGCCCGTGGCCCAGCATCGATTCGATCTCGAATCCGGGAGGAGGATCCCATGAGACTCACGAGAGCGGCGGCACTGACGCTGGCGCTCGGACTGCTTTTGCTGGTCGGCGCCGCCGTCGCCCAGCAGACGACCGAGATCACCTTCTACTACCCGATCGCCGTCGGCGGCCCGATCACCAGGATCATCGACGGCTACGCCGAGCAGTTCGTCAAGGAGAACCCCGCCATCCGGGTGAAGCCCGTCTACGCGGGCACCTACCAGGAGACCATCGTCAAGGCGCTCACCGCGCACAAGAGCGGCGAGCCGCCCACGACGGCGATCTTGCTGTCCACCGACATGTTCACGCTGATCGACGAGGATGCCATCGTGCCGTGGGAGGAGCTGGCGAAGGGCGCCGAGGACCAGGCGTGGATGAAGTCGTTCTTCCCCGCCTTCATGAAGAACAGCCAGACGGGCGGCAAGACGTGGGGCATCCCCTTCCAGCGCTCGACGATCGTCCTCTACTGGAACAAGGAGCTCTTCAAGGAGGCCGGGCTCGATCCCAACAAGCCGCCCACCAACTGGGCCGAGCAGGTCGAGATCGCCAAGAAGCTCACCGTGCGGGACGCGAGCGGCCACGTCACGCGCTGGGGCGTCCAGGTACCGTCGTCGGGCTTCCCCTACTGGCTCTTCCAGGGCTTCACCACGCAGAACGACGTGCTCCTGATGAACGAGGCGGGCACGCAGACGCACTACGACGACCCCAAGGTGATCGAGGCGCTCCAGTACTGGGTCGACCTCGGGGGCAAGCACAAGGTGATGGCGCCCGGCGTGATCGAGTGGGGCACCACGCCCAAGGACTTCTTCGAGAAGAAGACGGCGATGATGTGGACGACCACCGGCAACCTCACCAACGTCCGCAACAACGCCAAGTTCGACTTCGGGGTGGCCATGCTCCCCGCCGGCAAGCGCCGCGGCTCGCCGACGGGCGGCGGCAACTTCTACGTCTTCAAGAAGGCGACGCCGGCCCAGCAGCAGGCCGCCGTGAAGTTCGCGAAGTGGATGACGACGCCGGAGCGCGCGGCCCAGTGGGGCATCGACACGGGCTACGTCGCGGTGCGGCCCGACGCGTGGCAGACGGCGGCCATGAAGAAGTACGTGGACGGCTTCGCCCCCGCCGCCGTGGCGCGTGACCAGCTCCCGCACGCCGTGGCCGAGCTCTCCACGCACGAGAACCAGCGCGTCACCAAGGCCCTCAACGACGGGTTGCAGGCCGCGCTGACGGGCTCCAAGCCACCCGCCCAGGCCATGAAGGACGCCCAGGCCGAAGCCGAGCGCATTCTCCGTCCGTACCGCCGCTGATGAACCGGAACGTCACGGGCTGGCTTCTGCTCTTACCGGCGGCGGTCCTGCTCGTGACGTTCACCCATTACCCCGCGCTGGGGACGCTCTATCACTCGCTGTTCTCCACGCCGAAGGCCGGGCGCGCCTCGGTGTGGGTGGGCCTCGACAACTACCAGGCGATGGCGGCCGACCCGGTCTTCTGGCAGTCGCTGAAGAACAACCTGATCTTCGCGCTGGGCACGATTCCGACCTCGATGGCGCTGGCCCTCGCCATGGCGCTGCTCGTGAACGGCAAGCTGCGCGGCCGCGCGTTCCTGCGCCTGTCCTACTTCACGCCGACGATCCTGCCCATGATCGCCGTCGCCAATATCTGGCTCTTCTTCTACACGCCGGGCTACGGGCTGCTCGAGCAGGTCACGGGGCGGCTCGGGCTGCCCACCCACAACTGGCTCGGCAGCCGCGACACCGCGCTCGCCTGCCTGATCGTCGTCACCATCTGGAAGGAGGCCGGGTTCTTCATGATCTTCTACCTGGCCGCGCTCCAGTCGATCGCGCCCGTGCTCGGCGAGGCGGCGTCGATCGAGGGCGCGGGCCGCTGGTACTTCTTCCGCCGCGTCACGTTCCCGCTGCTCATGCCCACCACGCTCTTCGTGCTCGTCAACGCGGTGATCAACTCGTTCCGGCTCGTCGACCACATCGTGGTCATGACGCGGGGCGGACCGGACAACGCGTCGCAGCTCCTCCTCTATTACGTCTACGACGTGGGCTTCAAGTTCTGGGACACGGCGTACGCGGCGGCCCTGACCATGGTGCTGCTGGTGATCCTGGCCGCGTTCGCCCTCGGGCAGTTCGTGCTGCTCGACCGCCGGGTGCACTACCGGTGACGGCCACCCGGATCGCTGAGACGCTCGCGGCGTGGCTGCTGGGCCTCTTCTGGCTCCTCCCCCTCGCCTACGCGGTGTGGACGGCCTTCCACCCGCGCGAGTACTCCGCGCGCTTCGTGCCCACCGCGCCCCTGACCCTGATGAACTTCGTGGAGGCGTGGAACGCCGCGCCCTTCGCGCGCTATCTCGTCAACACGGTGGCGCTGGTGACCATCATCCTGGCCGCGCAGCTCGTCCTCTGCACCCTCGCCGCCTACGCCTTCGCGCGCTACGAGTTCGCGGGGCGCGACGCGGCGTTCCTCCTCGTGCTCGTGCAGCTCATGATCATGCCCGACGTGCTCATCGTGGAGAACTACCGCATGATGAACCGGCTCGGCCTCGTGGACACCATCGTCGCCATCGGGCTGCCCTACATGGCCTCGGCCTTCGGCATCTTCCTCTTGCGCCAGACCTTCAAGACGGTGCCCAAGGAATTGGACGAGGCCGCGCGCGTGGAG
>DASYTM010000164.1:0-2630 GCA_036002345.1 Candidatus Methylomirabilota bacterium
GTGCTCGAGCGCGACCTCGCGGCCGCGGCCGGCCTCGGCTGGATCGGCAAGAACACCAACCTCCTCGTCCCCGGCCTGGGCTCGTACTTCTTCATCGGCCTCGTGCTGACGGCGGCCGAGCTGCCGGCGGACGGCGCGGTGACGGACCGCTGCGGCACCTGCACGGCCTGTCTCGACGCGTGCCCGACGGCGGCGTTCGACGCGCCGTACTCGCTCGACGCGCGCCGTTGCATCTCCTACCTCACGATCGAGCACCGCGGCGCGATTCCCGAAGAGCTCCACGCGCCGATCGGCGACTGGCTCTTCGGCTGCGACGTCTGCCAGGAGGTATGCCCCTGGAACCGCCACGCGCCGCCGGCGCGGGCGTTCCCGCCGGGGCCGCCTCCGCCGCCGCCGGAGACGCTGGTCGAGATGAGCGACGCCGAGTTCCGCGAGCGCTTCCGCGGCTCGCCGCTCAAGCGCGCGCGGCGCGCGGGCCTGGCCCGCAATGCCGCGATCGTCCTCGCCAATCGCCCGCGCGCCGCGTCGTAAGCGCCGCTCGCTGGTACGCGGCTTGCTCTTTCCAGGGGAGTCCCGCTTCACGGGGGAAGGAGAACGTACGTACATGGCCGACAACAAGCCGCAGCAACACAAGGAGAACAAGGACGCCGAGAGCGGCGAGCCTGTTCAGCTCGATAAGGACCAGCCGCAGCAGCCGGGTCAGCGCAAGCCCCAGCAGCAGGACGCCGGCAACGAGGCGGGCGGCATGAAGCAGGGCGCCGAGCGCCCGCAGCACGAGGGCGGCCAGAAGAAGTAGACCGCCCCCGACGGGGCGCGGCGGCGCCGGTCCTGTCCCCCGCCGCCGCCGCGTTCCGCGTGCGGCCCGCGACTCAACGAGAACGGCGGATATCGAGGGGCGCCACGGCTTCGCCGGGGCGCCTCCGAGCGTTGGGGGTGTGGGGGCCATGTCGGGGCCCCCACTTGAGTTGGTGTAAAGTGTCCCATCCGCCCGCTCGGAGAGTGCCCATGACCTGGACCCGTGCCGCCGCCACCGTCGTCATCACGCTGGCGCTGGTGCTCGCCGGCGGCATCACGTTCGCGCAGGATCCGTACCCGTCGCGTCCGATCACGCTCGTCGTGCCGTTCCCGCCGGGCGGCATCGCGGACCTCACGGCGCGCCCGCTCGCCTCGGCCATGGAGCGCGTGCTCAAGCAGCCCGTCGTCGTCAGCAACAAGGCCGGCGCCGCGGGCGCCGTGGGCATGCAGTCCGCCGCCATCGCCAAGCCGGACGGCTACACGCTGCTGGTTGCCCTCGTCTCGATCTCGACGATCCCCGAGGTCGACTCGCTCTTCGCGCGCACCCCGGCCTACACGCGCGACCAGTTCGTGGGCATCGCGCGCCTCAACGCGGATCCGCCCGTGCTCGTGGCCAACGCCGAGCGGCCCTGGAAGACCCTCAAGGAATTGATCGACGCCGCGCGCGCCCAGTCGGGCGAGATCACCTATGCCTCGTCGGGGCCCTACGGCGCCTCGCACGTGCCGATGGAGATGCTGCTGCAGTCCGCGGGCGCGAAGATGCGCCACCTGCCGACCACGGGCGGCGGTCCCGCCACCACGGCCGTGCTGGGCAGCCACGCCCAGCTCTGGGCGTCGCCACCCGCGCTCGCCATCCCGCACATCAAGGCCGGCAAGATGCGGCCGCTGGCCACGTTCGGCGCCACGCGGCTCGCCTCGCTGCCAGAGGTGCCGACGCTCAAGGAGCTCGGCTACGACATCGAGTACTACCTGTGGGCCGGGCTGTTCGCGCCGAAGGGCGTGCCGCCTGCGATCATCACGACGCTGCGCGACGCCACGAAGAAGGCCGTGCAGGACCCGGAGTTCAAGGCCGCCGCGGAGAAGGTGCAGACGCCGATCGCGTACATGGACGCCGACGAGTTCCGCGCATTCTGGGACGCCGACGCGCGCAAGCTGGCCGCGATCATCAAGCAGATCGGGAAGGTGGAGACGAAGTAGCGTGCGGATCGACGTCCACACGCACGTCCTCCCCGAGCGCTGGGAAGACTGGGCGGCGCGCTACGGCGGCGGCAACTGGCCGCGGCTCGAGCATCGCGCCGACTGCAAGGCGACCATCTTCACGGGCGGCCAGTTCTTCCGCGACATCGACGACCGCTCGTGGAACGCCGCGCGGCGCATCGAGGACATGGACCGGCTCGGCCTCGACGTGCAGGCGCTCTCGCCGCCGCCCGTGATGTTCTGCTACTGGGCGGACGCCAAGGCCACCCAGGCCTTCGCGCAGATGCAGAACGCCAGCGTGGCCGCGCTCGTCGCGGCGCATCCCAAGCGCTTCCTGGGCATGGCCACGGTGCCGCTGCAAGACCCGGCGCTCGCCGTCGCGGAGCTGCGCCACGCCCGCGAGCGCCTGGGCCTCGCGGCCGTGGAGATCGGCACCTGCCCGGGCGGCCGCGATTTCGACGATCCCGCGCTGTTCGACTTCTTCGCCGCCTGCGTCGACCTCGACATGGCGGTGTTCGTGCACCCCGCCATGCCGCTGATCGGCTTCGACCGGATGAAGAAGTACTACTTCCCGCTGGTCGTGGGGAATCCGCTGGAGACGGCGCTGGCGATCTCCACGCTGATCTTCGGCGGCGTGC
>DASYTM010000165.1:0-4437 GCA_036002345.1 Candidatus Methylomirabilota bacterium
GGTCGGCACGCGTGGCGAGCGCCCGACGCTGGAGCGCGACGAGCCGGCGGATCCCGCGCTCGCCGAGCGCGAGCATCTCGTCGAGCCGCGCGCGGCCGAAGGGCGCCTGCTCGGCGGTGCCCTGGACCTCGACGAACTCGCCGGCGCCGGTCATGACCACGTTCATGTCCACGGCGGCGCCGGAGTCCTCGATATAGTTGAGGTCGAGGACGGGCACGCCGCCCACGATGCCGACGCTGACGGCGGCCACGCAGTCGCGCACGGCGCCGCTCGCATTCGCCTTGGCCAGCGCGTCGGCGACCGCCACGAAGGCGCCCGTGATGCCGGCCGTGCGCGTGCCGCCGTCGGCCTGGATGACGTCGCAGTCCACCCACACCGTGCGCTCGCCCATCTTGGACCGGTCGATCACCGCGCGCAGCGCGCGCCCCACCAGCCGCTGGATCTCCTGCGAGCGGCCGCTCGGGCCGCGGTTGTCACGCGGCGTGCGGGTGTTGGTGGAGCGCGGGAGCATCGCGTACTCCGCGGTCACCCAGCCGAGCCCCTGCCCCTTGAGGAAGGGCGGCA
The DNA here is from genome assembly GCA_036002345.1 of Candidatus Methylomirabilota bacterium. Classification (GTDB taxonomy): domain Bacteria; phylum Methylomirabilota; class Methylomirabilia; order Rokubacteriales; family CSP1-6; genus AR12. The sequence goes on from DASYTM010000165.1 coordinate 565, forward strand.
CCTTGTCCTCGACGGACGCCGTGCAGATCACCTTCGTGGTGCCGAACTCGATGAGGACCGAGCCCTCGGGGTGCAGGAGATAGTCGCGGGTGAGCGTGATGGGGCGCAGGGCGTCGGGCGCGCGGCCGTCGGGGCGCGCCATCAGCGGTCCCGGGGCGCGCGCGCGCTCGGCGACGTCTCGCGGCCGCGCGCGTCGTACTTCTTCTTGTACTCGGCCAGCCCGGCGAAGATCGCGCGCGCGATGTCGTCGCGGTACTTGCTGTCTTTGAGCCGGCGCTCCTCCTTCGGATTGGTCACGAAGCCGATCTCGATGAGGATGGCGGGCATGGCCGCGCCGCCCAGCACGTAGAAGCCCGCCTGCTTCACCCCGCGGTTCGGGATGCGCAGGGACTGCGTCATGGAGTCCTGCACGACCTCGGCGAGCCGCGAGGACTCGAGCTGGAACTCCGACTGCGCGAGGTCCCAGAGGATGGCCTTCACGGCGTCGAGCCGCCCGTTGCCGCTCCGGCCGGCCGTCTTCTCGAGCTGCACCACGCTGTTCTCCAGCGCCGCCACCTGGCGCGCGGTGCTGTCCGTGGCCTCGGAGGACAGGAAGTACGTCTCCACGCCCGCCGAGGCGGCGTGCGGGTGGGCGTTGGCGTGGATGGACACGAAGAGGTCGGCGCGCTCCTTGTTGGCAAAGCTGGTCCGGTCGCGCAGCGCCACGAACTGATCGGCGTCGCGCGAGAGCCGCACCTTCACGTCGAGCTTGTCCTCCAGCAGCCGCGCCACGCGCCGCGTGACGTCGAGGACGAGATCCTTCTCCTGGAGCCCGCCCGGGCCCACGGCCCCGGAGTCGTGGCCGCCGTGGCCGGCGTCCAGCACGAGCACGCGCAGCGGGGCCACGCCCGGGCGGCCGGCGCGGTCGCGCGGCGCGACGGGCTCGACGGGGCGCATGACGTCGAGGACGAGGCGCGGCGGATCGGCCAGGAAGGAGGACTTCACCTCCCCGGCGGCGCCCTCGAACACGATATTGAGGATGGCGTCGGCGCCGGCGCGCTCCAGGCGCGCCTCCTGGATGAACCCGTCGCCGATCTCCTCGGTGCGCGGCTCGGCGGCGAGGCCGATGAGCCGCACGCGCGCCTCCTTGCCGCCGGAGGCCTCGACGCGCGCGGAGAGCGGGCTCGCCGTCTCGAGCACGATGCGGGTGAACGACGGGTAGGAGCGGAAGCGCAGCTCCTCGAGGGCGACGGGCGGCGGCGGGGGGGCGGCGCGAAGCGCGGGCGTGCCGGCGGCGGCGGTGGCGGACTGCACGCGCGGCAGCACCTGGGCCAGGAACGTCCCGGGGACGAGCCAGACGCCCTGGCGCACGCGGACGGGCGCGTCGAGAGTCACGGGCACGCCGTCGACGAGGATTCGCGACCAGTTGCGCGTGACGGTGATGACGTGCCCGGGCGCCTTGAGCTGCGCCTGCACGCCCTCGGGGGAGGCGTCCACCCGCGCCTTGAGGACCTCCGCCGCGCGGGCGAGCTCGACGTACTCGCGGCCCTCGAGGGTGACGGTCGGCGGGGCGGCGAGGGCCGTCCCGGCGAGCGCGGCGAGTCCCAGCGCCAGGAGGAGACGGACGGGCCTCATGGATGCCGTCATTCTAGCAACGCCCGCCGCCGGCCAGAAACAATGCCGGCGGGCGTGACGGCGGCCGCGGCGCGCGCGCTCAGCCCTGGGCGCGGATGGTGAGGCGGCTCATCCCGCACTCCGAGCAGAGCGCGTACTGCCGGACGAAGCCGTTCACGCTGCCGATCCGCGACGCCGCGCGATACGCGGTGGACGGATCGATGCCGAGCGCGCGCGCGAGGCACGCGTCGCAGTACGCGCGCGTGGCGTGCTCGAGGAGAAATGCGGCCACGCGCTCCTTCGCGGTCATCACCATCTCAATGCGAATTCCGTTGGCGTAACGACACGCGCGATGCCCACGTGACAGTCGGCGGGGCACGCGTCACGGCGCGCCCGTCGCGCGGGCGGCGTGGGAGCGCCCGCGATTTCCAGATCTTGGCGACGCGGCGAGGGCGATCGGCGGCCCTGGCACCCCGCGTGCAGACCTTGCGCGGCGGGGGAAGACCCCTTCTCGAAAAGGCAAACCCGTCGCGAGACGGGGACGCAAAGCCACGGGTCAGGCCGCGCCGTCTGACAGCCGGGTTGCCGAGAATGGGTAGCTCGCTGTCCCGAGACAGGGTGGTCTTCCATGGGAGGACCACCATGCGTTCCGCCACCTGGGCGTTGCTGATCGCCGTTTTGCTCGCGGCACCCGCCGCGGCGGAGCAACCGCCGATCCCGCAGCTGGCACTGTGGGAAGCGCACATGCTCAGCTACGGGCAGACGCACTGCGACTACCTCGCGGGCGCGCACACCTTCGACGAGAAGCTCAACAGCGTCTACTACGACGCCGAGCGCGTCTTCCTGCAGATCCTCGACTACACCGGCAACGCCGCGTGGCTCACGTGCGCGCAGCGCGCCGAGACCATTTATCGCGACCAGTACGTCCTGCCGAACAACGGCAACGTCCCCGGCTACTGGAACTTCACTCACGGCCTCGCGATGGACTACGCGAGGAGCAGCGACGTGACGTCGAAGAACGCGGTGATCGCCCTCTCGCAGAACGCCGGCTACGCGGGCGACACCATTCCACTGGAGTGGACGGCCTCCGCCTGGCGAAGCCGCGAGGTCGCCTACACGCTCATGAGCTACCTGAACGCCGAGAAGGTCGGCGCGGCGACCCGCGCGCGGCGGGCCCAGATCGTGGACCAGGCCCTTGATCACATCGACCAGTGGTTCATCTCGAAGTCGTTCCGCTGTCCGAGCGACTGCGACCCGGCCGCGGCGGCAGGCCAGTACTACATCCAGCCGTTCATGGTCGGCCTCACCGCCGAGGCGCTGATCATGTACTTCGACAAGACGGCCGACCCGCGCGTGCTGCCGGCCGTTCGCACGTCGCTCGACTGGCTCTGGGCCAACGCGTGGGTCCCCGCCCAGCAGGCGTTCTGGTACGACAACTGGAGCCCGACTCCCGCCACCCCGATGCCGGCCCGGGCGGGCGCGCCGGACCTGAATCTCCTGATCGCGCCGGCCTTCGCCTGGCTCTACACGCAGACGGGCGACACGGCGTACCGCGATCGCGCCGACCTGATCTTCGCGGGCGGCGTGCTGAACGCCTACCTCGGCGGCGGCAAGCAGTTCAACCAGAACTACAAGTGGAGCTTCGACTACGTGCGCTGGCGCCGGGGCGCCGAGGCGGCCCCGCCCACCGTGGCGCTGACCGCGCCCGCCGACGGCGCGACCGTCGCGGGCACGGTGAGCGTCGCCGCCACCGCCTCCGACGGCGTCGCCGGCGTGCAGTTCAAGCTCGACGGCGTGAACCTCGGCAGCGAGGTCACGGCCGCGCCGTACACCGTCGCCTGGGTCACCGCCGGCACCGCCAACGGCGCGCACACGCTGACGGCCGTCGCCCGTGACGCCGCCGGCAACCTCACGACGTCCGGCGCCGTCGCCGTCACCGTCCTCAACGACCGGACGGCGCCGACGGTCGCCCTCACCGCGCCGGCGGGCGGCACCGTCTCCGGGACGGTGGCCGTGACGGCCGCCGCGAGCGACGACGTCGCCGTCGCCGGCGTGCAGTTCAAGCTCGACGGCGCCAACCTCAGTAGCGAGGTCACCGCGCCGCCCTATACCGTGGCGTGGACGACCACCACCTCCTCCAACGCGGCGCACACGCTGACGGCCGTCGCCCGCGACGCCGCCGGCAATCGCACCACGTCCGCCGCCGTCGGCGTGACGGTCTCCAACGACAAGACCGCGCCCACCGTCGCCATCACCGCGCCGCTCGCCGGGACCGTCGCG
>DASYTM010000166.1:0-24032 GCA_036002345.1 Candidatus Methylomirabilota bacterium
GCGCTGGCACGGGCGCGCGCTGGCCGCCGTCCACGCGATGAGCGCGGGGGCGGCCCGCGCGCTGCCGCGGCTGCTCGCCTATCAATTCGTCGTGCGGGCGACCCCGGCATGACGGCGGGTCGAACGGGCCACCCTCGGTCCAAGCCGGCCTCGCGGCCCCCGCTACAACAAAAGTCCAGTCCATGAGCCGCATCCCAAAGATTGTGGTGGTGATGCCGGCCTACAACGCCGGGCGTACGCTGCGCATGACCTACGAGGAGCTGCCGAAGGACACCGTCAACCTCGTCATCCTCGTGGACGACGGCTCCACCGACACCACGCTCGAGGTCGCGCGCCAGCTCGGCCTGGAGATCTTCGTCCACAACCGCAACTACGGCTACGGCGCCAACCAGAAGACCTGCTACACGGAGGCCTTGCGCGCGGGCGCGGACGTGGTGGTCATGGTCCACCCCGATTATCAGTACGATCCCACCCTCGTGCCGCAGATCGTCGAGTCGATCACGCGCGGCGAGGCCGACGTCGTGCTGGGCTCGCGGCTCAAGAGCGGCTCGGCGCTGGCGCAGGGGATGCCGTGGTGGAAGTACGTGGCCAACCGCTTCCTCACGTGGGTGGAGAACCGCGCGTTCGGACTACACCTGTCGGAGTACCACACGGGGTATCGCGCCTTCCGCCGCGACGTGCTGGAGGCCGTCAACTTCCGGGCCAATGGCGACGGTTTCATCTTCGACCAGGAGATCGTCGCGCAGGTCGTGGCGGCGCAGTTCCGCATCGCGGAGATCGCGGTGCCCACGCGCTACTTCCCCGAGGCCTCCTCGGCGAGCTTCCTGGCCTCGTCCGTCTACGGCCTGCGGATCCTCGCCGTCGTGTTCTGGTTCCTGCTCAACAAGTGGGGGATCCGGCGCTCGCGGCGCTTCGACAGCCTGCGCGCCCGCTACACGCGTCTGTCTTGAGAGGCCTCGCCCGCGGGCTGGACGCCGCGGCGCTCGCCCTCGCGCTCCTGGCCCTGGCCGTGCTCGCCGCGGGGCGCGTCCGTCTCGGCGGCGCGGCGCTGGAGCGCGCCGAGGATCTCGTGGTCGTGCTCGCCCTCGTGGTGGGGGCGCGGCTGGCCCTCTCGCCCGTCGCCCTGCCGCGGGTGTCGCCGCGCGCGGCGGTGGCGGCCGGCATCGCCGTCTACGCCGTCGTCATGAGCGTCATCGTCGTCACGCGGCACGTCGCGCTGCGCACGCACGCCCTCGACCTCGGCTACTACGTGCAGCTCGTGTGGAGCCTGGCCCACGGTCACGGCGCCTGGGTCACGCTGCCGCCGATGCACGCCTGGGGCGACCACTTCTCGCCCGTCCTCTACCTGTTCGTGCCGCTGGGCTGGCTGGCGCCGGGGGCGGTCGCGCTCCTGGTGGCGCAGACGCTGATCTTCGCCGCCGGCGCCGCCGCGGTGGCCGCCTTCGCGACGCGCCGGCTGGCCGACCCGCGCCTCGGCGTCGCCTTCGCCGTCCTCTACCTCCTCAGCCCCACGCTCCACGGCATCAACATCCGCGACATCCATCCCACCGCGTTCGCCATTCCGCTGCTGGTCGCCGCCGCGTGGGCGGTGGACGCGGGACGCCCGGCGTGGGCGGCGGTCGCGGTCGTGCTGGCCCTGGGCGGGCGCGAGGACGCCGCCGTCGCCGGCGTCGGCTTCGGCGTGTGGCTGGCGCTCGCGCGGCGGCGCTGGGCCGCCGGCGCGGCGGTGGCCGCCGCGTGCGTGGCGCTCCTGTGGTTCGACATGAACGTGGTGATGCCGTACTTCCGCGGCGAGCCGTACCCGCACCTCGCGCAGCGCTACGCGTATCTCGGCGACTCGCTCCCCGAGGTGGTGTGGAGCCTGGTCGCGCGCCCGTGGCGCTGGGTGCCCATCGTGTTCACGCTGGAGAAGCTGCGCTACGTGCTGGCGCTGCTGGCGCCCCTCGGCTTCCTGCCGCTCCTCGCGCCACGGGCGGCCGCCGCGGCGCTGCCCGGGCTCGCCATCAACCTCCTGTCCACCGATCCCGTGCTCTTTCACCACCGCACGCCGTACCAGGCCTTCGTCCTGCCGTTCCTCGTGCTGGCGGCCGTCGAGGGCTACACGCGTCTGCGCGACGCCGCGTGGTGGCCGCGACGCGTGCCGGTCCGCGCGGTGCTCGTGGCCGCCGGGCTCGTGGCCGTCGTGCTCGGGGCGCGCACCGTGAACGACCTCGGCGTCGGTAAGTGGCGGCTCGGCCCCGAGCAGCGCGCGATCCGCTCGATGCTGGCGCGCGTGCCGCCCGGCGTGCCCGTGAGCGTCAACGAGCGGCTGGTGCCGCACCTCGCCACGCGCCCGGAGTGCTACATCGGGCCGCAGGGACTGGGGCGCGCGCAGTGGGTGCTGGACGTGGAATCGAGCATTCCGCGCGAGAAGGTGACGGCCTTCGAGGTGGTCGCGAGCGAGCGGGGCTGGACGCTGCTGCGCCGGCGCTGACTACGTCTTCTTGTCTTCGGGCCGGATCGGCGTGGCCGGCTTGGGAACGGGTAACGGTCGGCCGACGCCTTTGGTACTCCGCCGCGGGGCCTCTTCGGCCAGGAACGCCGTGCCGTCAAGAAACTTCGTTCCGTTCACGAAGAGCCGGGCGTCGTAATACCCGGGCCATTCCAGAGTCAGATCCTCTAGCCGAAAGACCGCCTCGATGTAGGTCATCGGATCTTCCACCGTAACGGGTGCCAACTCGATTTCAAGCAGCGAGCTGATGTCGTCTCGGCGCACGAGTTCGAGCTTGAAGACGTATTCTCCAAGCGCATCTGTCATCTGTGCATAGACGGAGACGGGAGGAATCACCGCTGGAAACGCTGACAACGTGAAGCTTTCTCTGAGTCCGATCAGACTCACTTGTTCCGTGTCCGCGTCGTGGATGACACGGTCACACATCAATAGCGCATTCATCTTTGGGTTTCGCTCGCTGAGCGGCACCGTGACAGGCTATGACGCCGGGCCCGGGTCGACAATGTCCGCAATTGTGGACACTGTTGACGCGATTCCCCGGGCTACGACGCGGGGCGGCCCAGCACGTGGGAGGCGTGGTGGTGGACCATGCGCCAGCCGCCGTCGCCGTGCTCGAACAGATTCGTGGCCAGGATGGACGTCACGCCCACGCGGCCGTCGGTCTCCGACAGGATGTTCTCGGTGCAGGTGACCCAGGCAAAGTTCTCCGTGGCCGCGGCGCGCACGTCGGTGAGGGTGAAGCGCATCTCCTGCGTGTTGGCGAAGATCGCCTCCCAGGAGGCGCGGACGGCGTCCCAGCCCGTGAGCATCGGCCAGCCCGGGTGCACGCACTTGACGTGCGGGCCGTGCGCCCACACCTCGTCCATGGCGCGCAGGTCGAGGGCCTCGAAGGCGCGATAGAAGCTCGCGTTCGCTTGCTCGGGCGTCACGCGCAGGTGACGATCAGGGTGTCGCCGTCGCGCCGGAGCGGCAGGCGCGCGAGCGAGTCGCCGGCGCACGGGCCGGCCGTGCAGTAGCCCGTCGCCGGCTCGTAGAGCGCGCCGTGCGTCGAGCAGATCAGCGTGCGGCCGTCCTCGGCGAAGAACTCGTTGGGGAAGAGGTCGAGCGGCGTGCCCACGTGCGGGCAGCGGTTGAGGTACGCGTGGTACTCGCCGTCGTGATTCACCACGAAGCCCTCGACGCCGCGCCCGCGGCACTCGAGGCGGAACTTCACCGTCCGCCCGGGCGTCAGCTCGGCGGCGGAACCGCGCCACTCCGCCGGGGCCGCCATGCGTCGCATGTTACCATTCACCCATGCCTTCGCCCGCCTCGTCCCTCGCGATCGACGCGCGCGAGGTGGCGAAGACGTTCCGTTCCGGATGGATTCGCCCCCGTGTGACCGACGCCCTGCGTGGGGTCACGCTGGCCGTCCCGCGCGGCGCCATCGTCGGCCTGCTCGGCCCCAACGGCGCGGGCAAGACGACGTTCCTGTCGATCCTCGCCACCCTCCTGATCCCGGACCGCGGCGTGGCGCGGGTGCTCGGCCTGGACGTGGTGCGCGACGCGATGGCGCTGCGCCGGCGCCTCAACCTGGCCACGGGCCGCCCGTCGTTCCTCTGGAGCCTGCGCGTGACGGAGATCCTCGCGTTCTACGGCCGCCTCTACGGCCTGTCGGGCTCGGCACTGCACGCGCGCGTGAACCGGCTCATCGAGGAGTACGAGCTCGCGCCGCATCGCCACGTGCCCTACAACGAGCTCTCCACCGGGCTCAAGCAGCGCGTGGCCCTCGCCAAGGCGCTCGTCAACGACCCGGAGCTGCTCTTCCTCGACGAGCCGACGCTGGGGCTCGACCCCGACGTGTCGGTGCGCGTGCGCGCCCACATCGCGTCGCTCCGCCGCGAGCGCGGGATGACCATCGTGCTCACCACCCATTACATGCGCGAGGCCGAGGAGCTGTGCGACGAGGTGGCCTTCATCAAGCAGGGCCGCATCCTCGCCGTCGGCTCGCCCGACGCCCTCAAGCGGCGCATCGGTCTCGGCGACGTGATCGCGCTGCGGCTCGAGCCGGCGCCGCCGGCGTGGCTGGCGGAGGCTCCCGGTGTCCTGCGCTGCGCCTCCGAGGACGGCTGGACGAAGTGCACGGTGGACGACGCCGAGAAGCGGCTGCCCGACCTGCTGCGCCAGCTCTTCGCCGAGGGCGTGACGGTGCGCAACCTGCGCGTGCGCGAGCCGGAGCTCGAGGAGGTCTTCGTTGAGCTGGCGCGCTGACCTCCTGGCCGTCTGGGCGGTGGTGATCCGCAACGGCCTGATGGCCTCGCGGAACGTCTTCTTCTTCTTCGAGCTGCTCTTCTGGCCGATCGTCGGCGTCGTGTCGATCGGGCTCATGACGAAGTTCCTCGGCCTCACGCCGGCCCAGGCGTCGTTCGTCCTCATCGGGACCATCGCGCTGTCCGTGGTCAACGTCTGCCAGCTCGAGGTCGCCTACGCCGTCCTCATGGACGTGTGGGCGAAGTCCCTCAAGCACCAGTTCCTCGCGCCCATCGGGATCCGTCACCTGACCCTCGGCTCCTGGATCGTGGGCATGGTGCGGGGGACGGCGATCTTCACGCTGCTGGCCGGGCTCGCGTGGTGGGCCTTCGACTTCCGCGTGCTCGCCCCGGGCCTGGGCGTGGTCGCGCTCTTCCTCTTCGGCTGCTTCCTCAACGCCTGGATCGTGGGCGTGCTCGTCTGCGGCCTCATCACGCTCTTCGGCAACCGCGCGGAGGCCTTCGCGTGGTCCAGCGTGAACCTGGTGCTGGTGCTCGCGGGCATCTACTATCCCGTCTCCGTCCTGCCGGAGCCGGTGGCCATGATCGCGCGCGCCATTCCGCTCACGTACTTCCTCGACGCCTATCGCGCGCACTTCGGGTTCGCCTCGGAGTTCGCGGCCCCCATCGCCACGGGGCTGGCCCTGTCCGCCGCGTACGCGGTCGTCGCGCACCTGGCCTTCTATGCCTCCGTGCAGCGCGCGCGAAGCACCGGGCAGCTCCTCAAGATGTCCGAATGATCTAGTGGACCCGCTCGCCTCCGCCATCCTGCTCGGCTTCGTGCTGGGGCTGCAGCACGCGACCGACGCCGACCACCTGGTGGCCGTGGCCACCATCGTCAGCCGCGAGCGCCGCTTCGCCGACGGCGCGCTCGTCGGCGCCTTGTGGGGGCTCGGCCACATGACCACCCTCACGCTGGCGGGGGTGGTGATCGTGGCCCTGAACATGAAGCTGGCGCCGGTGATCGGGACGGGGCTCGAGCTCGTGGTGGCGGCGATGCTGATCCTGCTGGGGGGACTCCGGCTGCGCGACGCGTTTCGCGCGCCGATTGCCGATCACGACCACGGCGCCATGGAGACCGTGCACCGTCACCCGCATCCGCACGTGCACCCGTCGCGACGGCTGCTGGCGGCGTTCGGCCACGGCCGCGCGGCGCTCGCCACGCGCGCGGTCGGCGTGGGCGCCGTCCACGGCATGGCGGGGAGCGCCGCCGTGTCGCTGCTCGTGCTGGCCACCCTCCACAGCACGGCCAGCGCGGTGGCCTATCTCCTCGTGTTCGGGCTGGGGACGATCGCGGGGATGACGGCCCTCACGGCGGCCATGGCCTATCCGCTGGTGCTGGCCCTGCGCCTCCGCCGCGCGCGCGCGGCGCTGACGGTCGGCGCGGGCCTCGGGTCGATCGCCTTCGGCGTCGTCTACGCCGTCAGCGCCTTCTGAACCTTCGCGTCCAGCGTGGCGCGCGGCACGGCGCCGATCACCGTGTCCACCACGCGGCCGTCCTTCACGAACAGCACGGTGGGAATCGAGCGGATGGCGTAGCGGCCCGCGAGGGCGGGCTCCTCGTCCACGTTGACCTTCGCCAGCTTCACGCGGCCGGCCGAGTCCGCGACGAGGGTGTCCAGGACGGGCGCGAGCGCGCGGCACGGGCCGCACCACGGCGCCCAGAAATCGACGAGCAGCAGCTCCTCGGTCGCGGCCACCGTCTCGTCGAACGTCGCTTCGGTCAGGGTCATCTCGGATCTCCTCCTCGCAGGTTGAGATGCGGGGACGGCGCGGAGGGATCCCCCGCCTTCCAGACCACCACGCCGCCCGACATCAGGGTCATGGCCCGGATCACGGCGCCGTGATCGAAGCCGGGCAGGCGCTCGCCCATGGCGTGCAGCATCTCCTCCCAGCCGCGGGCGTCGCTCGGAAACGTGCAGCCGCCGTCGGCGTCCGCGAGGAGCCACCAGGGCTGCGGCAGCCACGCGTCGTCGATGCGGATCCCGACGAGGCGCAGCCGGCTCCAGGTCACGCGCTCGCGCGGCGCGCCGTCGTACAGCACCACCACCATCTCGTCGTCGAACCGGACTTCGAACCTGGAGTCCGCGGCCACGGGCTTGGCCGCGAGGTCGGGGAGGCGGACGCGCGGCGGCGGCGGCGGGACGAGCATCTCGAAGAGCACGGCCACGACGACCGCGACGGCAATGACCATCCAGAGCGGGGCGCCGACGGACGCCACGCCCGCGGTCGCGGCGACGACCGCCGCGTAAAAGGCCAACCCACGGAGGAGTCTCATGAGGGCCTCCTGTCCTTGGGATGCGCCGGCGGCGGCGGAAGGTGCGGGGGTCAGTCGCCTCCAGCCCGGAAGGCCGGGACGACGCGCTCGCCGAGCAGGGCGATGGCGCGGGCGGGGTCGCCCTCGAGGGAAAGCGCGATCTCGGTGAGACCGGCCCGCTCGAAGGCGCGCAGGCGCTCGACGCACGCCTCGACGTCCTCGGGCCCGCCGCTGAGCGTCAGGTGGCGGATCAGGCGCTCGGCGAGCTCGCGGCGCGGCTGCCAGGACGCGCGGCCCTCGAAGAGCGCGCGGAGCATCTCGCGCTGGCGGGCCTCGAGCTCGGCGACGTCGGCCTCCGCCAGGCCCAGGGTCGGCGCGACCTCGCGGATGTAGTAGAGGCGGAAGCCGAGGAGCCGGCTCGCCGTCTCGAACGCCTCGCCGCGGCTCGCCTGCACGTTCCAGACGAACCAGTTCGAGATCCGCACCTCCGCGGGCTTCCGGCCCGCCGTCGCCATCTCCGCGCGCACCCGCGCCACCCGGGACGCCACGTCAGCCTCCGGCATGTCGCTGAACATCACGCCGTCGGCCTTGCGCGCCGCCATCGCGAGCATCCGCGGCCGGTTGGCGCCGACGTAGAGCGGCGGCGGCGCCGTCGCCTCGCGCCACGGCGAAAAGAGGCCGTGGACCTGGAAGAGCCGGCCGTGATGGTTGACCTCGCCGCCGCGCGCCAGCGCGCGGACGATCTCCATCGTCTCCTCGACGGCGCCCACGCGATTCTTGAAGGCGACGCCCAGCGTGGCGGCGAAGTCGCCGCCGCCGCCCAGCACGATGGCCGCGCGGCCGTGGCTGATCTCCTGCAGCGTGAGCAGCTCGACGGCGATGCGCGCGGGATGGGCCTCGAACGGGCTGATGGCCACGGGCCCGAGGGTGATGGCCCGCGTGCGCGTCGCGGCCACGGCGAGGCGCAGGAAGTGGTCCTTGGTGCGGGAGCCGCCGGAGAGCCAGAAGTGGGCGAGGCCCGCCGTCTCCGCGCGCTGGGCGAGCTCGGCGATCTCGTCGGCCGAGCGCCGGCCGTTGAGGACGACGCCGATCTTCACAGCGTCAGGACGTGCTCCACGCGTCCCAGCGCGCCCATCCTCGCGAGGACGACTCGCTCCGCCCTCATGACGTGGGCCCGCGGCTCCAACGGCGAGGGCGAGCCCGCGCGCACGCGCGGGTCGAAGCCCAGCGTGATGTGGGGCAGGTAGCGGTCGCGCACGAACGCGTAGCCGTACCGCTGCGCGTGGCCGACGAGGACGGGGTCGTCGTTGGTGCCCTTCTTCGTCCCCTCGACGACGCGGGCGTTGACGATAGGGTCGAGGACGCCGTCGCCGAGCGTCAGCGCATCCTCGTGAGCGAGCTGCAGCAGGGCGCGCGCCGGCGAGGTCTCCTCGACGCACCAGAACAGGAAGCCGCCGCCGAACGGGATCACGGTGCGCAGCGGAATGCGCGTCCCCCGCAGCGCGGCGTCGAGCCGCGTGACGTACCCGACCATCCGCGCGCGCGGGGCGTCGCGGACGGGACACTGGGTGAGGGTGATGTGCGGCAGGGCGCCGGGCGCCAGGGTCTGCTCGGCCGCCTGGGGCATCGACGCCGCCGCGTGCTCGTACGCGGCGCGGATGGTCACGGCGTCGGGCTGGACGACGATCGCGACGAAGCCCGAGATCGTGGCCTCGGCCGGCACCTCACGGATCCCGAATTCCGCGAGGGCTATGGCCAGACCTGCGCGTAGGCGAGCCGCGCCCGCTCGCTCATCGGGAAGTGGGCGTCGTACTCCGCGCGCAGCGTCTTCATGTGGTCGGAGGCGACGAAGGCCCGGTAGGTCGCCTCGTCCTTGAGCTCGTAAACGGCCATGTACTGGTAGCGATCGTCGCCGTCGATGAGCTTGTAGCGGTGCGCGCTGACCATGCCGGGAAACTGCAGCGCCTGCGTGACGTGCTCGTCGTTGTACCAGCGGTTGAACGCCGCGTCCTTGTCGGGCGGAATGGTCGCCTTCACGATGAACATGATCGTCGCCATGGCTCGATGGTCTCCGGGTCTCGGGCTCCGCTACCGCGCGTCGACGAGTCCGATCTTGACGCGGCGGTTGTGGCGGCCCTTGTTGTCGATCTTGAGGATGCGGATCGGGCGCGAGCGCCCGGTGGAGGCGAGATGCGTGCCGCCGCACGCCTGGCGGTCCAGGCCCACGATCTCGACGACCCGCACGCTGCCGTCGGGGGCCGGCGGCGGCGCCACCGAGCGGCAGCGGATCAGGCCGGCCTCGCTCGCCAGCGCGTCGGCCGCCACCCAGCTGACCCGCAGCGGCAGGTCCTGGCGGACGACGTCGTTGAGGGCGGGCTCGAGGGCGCGCAGCCGATCGTTGTCCACGTCGGGCAGGTCGAAGTCCATCCGCGCCGTGCCGTCGTCGTTGAGCTGGGCGCCGGTGATGAGCGCGCCCTGGAAGCGCTGGAACACGAGCGCGTTGAGCACGTGGGCGTTCGTGTGCAGCTCGGTCTGGAGCGCGCGGAAGGCCGGATCGACCGCCGCGTGCACGACGCCGGCGGGCTCGACCGGGTCCGCGAGCAGGTGCCAGACGCGGCCGTCGGCGATCTCGAACCCGGTGATGGCCGTCTCGCCCGACGCCCACGCGAGCCGGCCTCGATCGGGGAGCTGGCCGCCGCCACCGGGGTGGAAGGGGCTCTGCTCGAGGACGACGCCACCCGGACGCGCGTCGAGCGCGCGCGTCTCGAGCGTCAGGACGTCGGGATGGTCGTGGCAGAAGTAACGCGACACGGGGCTCACGCTCCTCTCACGTCAGAGGACGGTATACACCATGTAGGCGACTCCGGTCGGGGTGCGTCGGCCGATCCCCACCGCCAGGACGTGGTTCAGCCAATCGTACGTCTTCGAACCCGTTTCGAAGAACGGCGCCGTGCGGAAGTAATACTGCGACGGCTCGACGGACTCGCCGCGAGCCATCCGCTCGGCCACCTCCGGCGAGCTGTGAAGGAGGCACGGTGCCCTTGAGCCGCGGCCCCGCGAAGGTTCCACCGGTGACCGGCAGCACGCGGCGGTGGCCGCGCGGCGTCGCCGGCAACTCCTGGGCCTGGGCCCGATCGAGATCGAACGTGACCTCGAAGAGGAACTCGGTCTTGACGTCCGGCATCTCGACGGCCGAAGTCGCCGCGTCTAGCGGCCGAGGAACTTCGCGACGCTCCGCGCGATGCCGCCCGCGTCGAGGCCGAACTTGGCGTAGAGGCCCTTGGGGTCGCCGGACTCGCCGAAGGCCGAGGTGCCCAGCCGCTTGAGCGGCGTGGGACGGACTTCCGACAGCCACTCGGCGACGGCGCCGCCGAGGCCGCCCGCGATCGAGTGATCCTCCACGGTCACCACGCGGCCCGTCTTGGCCGCGGAGCGGCCGAGCATCTCCTCGTCGAGCGGCTTGATCGACGCGGCGTTGATGACTTCCGCCGAGATGCCTTCGGCCTCGAGCCGCTTGGCGGCCTCCAGCGCGTTGAAGACCGTGCCGCCCGTGCCGATGAGCGTCACGTCCTTGCCCGGGCGCAAGAGACACCAGCGTCCAAGGCGGAACTGGTAGTCGGCGGGCGAGACGGGCTCGAGGTTCTGGCGCGTGAGGCGGAGATAGAGCGGGCCCTGGTGCTCCACGGCGTACGCGACGGCCTGCTTCGTCTCGAGCTCGTCGGCGGGCTGGATGATCGGCATGTTGGGCAGCGCGCGGATGCACGCGATGTCCTCGAGCCCCATCTGGCTGTAGCCGTCCTCGCCGATGGCGACGCCGACGTGGGTGCCGACGATCTTCACGTTGGCGTTCGTGTAGGCGACGGAGATGCGGATCGTCTCGAAGCGGCCGACGATGAAGCACGCGAAGGAGGCGGCGAACGGGATGCGGCCCGCGAGTGCGAGTCCGGCCGCGATGCCCACCAGGTTCGACTCCGCGATGCCGAGGTTGAAGGCGCGGCCCGGGTATTTCTTGGCGAAGCCCGCGGTCATCGTGGACTTCGACAGGTCCGCGTCGAGGGTGACGATGCGCTCGTCCCTGGCTCCCAGCTCGATCAGCGCCTCCCCGAACGCGGCGCGGCTGGCTTTGGCAGGCATCGCTCCTCCTATTTTTTGTCGAGCGCGCGCAGCTCGGCCACGATGGCGGCGGTCGCCGTGTCGGTTCTCAGATATTCGTCCCACGCCGGCTCGGCGACGCCGAGGATCTCGCGGATGGCCGCCACGGCCTCCGCGGGCTTCGGCGACTTGCCGTGCCACTCGGGATTGTTCTCCATGAACGACACACCCTTGCCCTTCACGGTGTGGGCGACGATGAGCGTCGGGCAGCCCTTGGTGGCCTCGGCCTGGTCGAGGGCCTTGCCGATTTGCTGGAGGTCGTGACCGTCGATCTCGAGGGTCGGCCAGCCGAAGCTCTGCCACTTCGCGACGACGGGCTCGAGGTCGAGGATCTTCGTCACGAAGTCGTCGAGCTGGATCTTGTTGTAGTCCACGATCACGGTGAGGTTATCGACGTGATGGTCGGGGTGGCCGAGCTTCGGCGCCGACATGGCCGCCTCCCACACCTGGCCCTCCTGGATCTCGCCGTCGCCGAGGATGCAGTACACGCGCGAGGGCGAGCCCGCGAGCTTCGCGCCGAGGGCCATGCCGAGCGAGACGGAGAGGCCCTGGCCGAGCGAGCCAGTGGCGGCCTCGATGCCGGGCAGGGCCACGCGGTCGGGATGGCCCTGGAGCGGCGAGCCGAGCTTGCGCAGCGTGATCAGGCGCTCCTCGGGGAAGTAGCCGGCCTTGGCCATCACGCAGTAGAGGGCGGGCACGGCGTGCCCCTTGGAGAGCACGATGCGGTCGCGCTCCGGCCAGTCGGGCCGCTTGGGATCGTGGCGCAGCCGGCCGAACATGATGGCGACGAGCAGGTCGATCACCGACAGCGAGCCGCCGGGATGGCCCGACCCCGAGTGCGTGAGCATCCGGATGATCTGGACCCGGCAGGCCCGGGCGATGGCGTCCAAGCGCGCGTCCCCCATCAAGCGTCCCCCTCTGACTCCCCGTGATGGATGGCGTCCACACGCACGCCGGTGACGGCGATCTCGGGGGCGTACACGACCTCGTCCGCCGCCCACACGATCGTGCCCTTCACGTCCTTGGTGACGCCGGCGACGTTGTTCAGGAACGTGGCGATGTTGTCGTTGATGCGGATCGTGTTCGCCATGATCGGCTCCGCGATCCGGCCGTCACGGATCATATAAGAGTCCGCCGTCACCGTACAGGTGAAATCGCCCGCGCGAAGGCCGTTGATCGGGTACGTGTACCAGATGCGCCCGATGTAGAGGCCGTGGCCGACGCGGCGCAGCAGCTCGTCGCGCCCGACGGGGTCGGCGCCCTCGACCACGACGTTGGTGGCGGCCGTGGAGGGCCGCCGGTCGAACTGGCGGCCGCCGCCGGAGCCGAAGCGGAAGCCGTTGCGCGGCACCAGCGCGCGCGCCGCCGCCGCGTCGTCGCCGCCGAGCTTGGCCGCGCGCTGCGGGTCGCGCATGAGCTGCTCGGTGTCGTACCAGGACGAGAGACAGCCGGTGAGCACGCCGTCGCGGATCAGATCGGTGCGGCCCGTGGGCAGCCCCTCGCACGTGATGCCCTTGGAGCCCATCATCCCCGGCATCGCGCCGTGGTCGTAGACGGACAGCGCGCTGGAGGCCACGCGCTGACCGAGGCGCCCGAGGAACGGCGAAGCGGAGGCGTAGAACGTCCCGGCGTGGCAGGCCGGGATGACGAGATCGTTCAGGATGTCGGTGACGGGCTGGCGGCCGAACACCACCGTGTAGCGGCCTGACGGCACGCGCACGCCGCCGACGGCGGCGATGGCCGCCTGCGCCGCCTCGCCGCCGGCTTCGTCCGTGAACTCGTCGAGGCGGGTGCCCGTCGACCAGCCGGAGCCTTTCGCGGCGTGCGCCTCGACCATGGACGTCACGAAGGCGGTGATCAGCGTGGACTCGTCGGTCTGGGGCCGCGGCATCGCGCTCGACGCGACGGCCATGCGCTCCTGGAGGATCGTCACGTCGCCGCCGACGATGAGCCCGAGGGCGCGCAGCGCCGCCTCGCTCTCGGCCAGGCCGGCCAGCCGCGACGACGCGAGGAACGTGCGCAGCGCGCCGTTCACGATGGTCCAGCCCGCGTCCACCAGGCGCTCGTCGTCCACGCGCATGAGGGCGGGATCGTGGTAGTCCGTGAGCGCGCGCGGGGCGGCGAGCGGGCGCGGCAGCGAGACGAACTCCGGATCCGCCACCGCGGCGCGCCGCGCCTTGTCGAAGGCGCGCTCGATGCCCGCCGCCGAGAGATCGCTCGGCTCGCTGCCGAAGCCGACCCGCCCGCCCTCGAAGACGATCTGCAGGCCCAGCCCGTGCGACTCGACGGACTTCGGCTCCTCGACGCCGTTACAGGGGATGTGGGACGTGTAGTTGAGCCGCGTGAGGAGGGCGGCGTTGGCGGAGACGAACGCCTCGACCTCGCTCACGCCCGGCTGCGCGCGGGCCCAGGCGAGCGCCTGCTCCGCGGCGCGCGTCAGCTCGGCGAGATCGCGCACGTCAGTGCTTGGGGTCGTTGGTCACGTTGGTGCCCACCACGGGGTAGCCCTTGGCGTGCCAGCCGGGAAGACCTTCCTCGAGCACGCGGTGATTGCGCCACCCGAGCGCGTACAGGATGTTGCTGGCCCCCCGGGACAGCGCGTGGGGGCACGTTCAGTAGAAGACCACGAGCCGCGTCTTGCTGATCTCGTAGGCGCGCGACTCCACGGCCCGCAGCGGCATCGAGCGCGCGCCCTTGATGTGCATCTCGACGTACGGGTCCCAGTGGCGCACGTCGATGATGTCGGGCCAGGCGCCCTTGTCGATCAGGGCCTTCAGCTCGTCCACCTTGATGAAGTTGACGGGGTACTCGGGCGGCGCGGCGGGCGCGGCGGCGCCGAGGAGGATGGCCGCCGCGAGCGCCGGGACGAGGAGCCGGCGCACCGCTCAGCCGCCGAGCACGCGGGCGCGGCTGCGCATGGTCGGCCCGCCGTTGCCGAGCTTCTTGCTCTGCATGGGCTGGCCCTTGCCGCAGTTCGAGATCGGGTAGAGGCGGAAGTCGCGGCCGACGGCGTCCACCTTCGTGAGGTAGTCGCGCGTGTCGGCGGCGATGCCGCCGTCGCGATAGAGCCGGGTGATCTCGCCACGCTCGATCGCGTAGACCTTGCGCGCGGAGATACGGAAGTTCTCGCGGCTCTCCGCGATCGACGGGATGCGGTGGCCGACCAGGTAGTAGCCGTGGTCCACCTCGCCGATGATCCGCGCCGGATCGGCGTGACCGCCGTCGAAGACGGTGTTCGACATGCGGATGAGCGGCACCAGCGACGCGCTCACGGCCTTGAAGTGGCCGTTCGGGGCGCCGCCGAAGACGGCCGCCGTCTGCCGGCTGTTCATGAATCCCTGGAAGACGCCGCGGTCGATGTGCGTCACCCGCCGCGCCGGCGTGCCCTCGTGGTCGTAGGCGTAGTGGCCGTAGCCGGGGAGGGCGGGGTCGGAGTACGCCGTCACGAGCGGCGAGGCGATCCGCTTGCCGACCTGGTGGGCGGCGAGGCCGGCGAGCAGCCACGAGCGCCCGGCGTACGCCGTCTCCATTTTGAGGGCGCGGTCGAGCTCCGCCGGGTGGCCCACGATCTCGTGGGAGACGAGGGTGTTGTAGTGCGGGTCGGTGACCACGGTCACCTCGCGCTCGGAGGTCGGCAGGGCGGGGGCCGCCGCCAGCTCGGCCGCGTCGCGCGCCAGCGCCAGGGCGAAATCGCGGAAGGGCGGGAAGGTCAGGAGGGGATCGTCGACGCCTGCGGCGATGATCTCCCAGCCGCGCTGGTGGCCCATCACGTCGTAGATCTGCTGGCTGGTGTCGGGCCCGACCGCGACCACGGAGACCGCGCCCTGGGTGAGGGCGAAGGCCTGGTCGATGAGCGCACCCTCGGTGGAGGCGAACATCTCGCGCGAGAGCTGCGTGAGGACGGGCACCCAGCTGTAGCGCACGCTCGGCTGCGCGGCGGCGATCGCGCGCGACACGTCGGTGGCCACCGCGATCATGTCCGCCAGCGGCACCGTGCGCGGGTCGATCGCGTACACGGCGGGCACCACGTCGCGCCGGACGTCCACCGCGTGCAGGGCCAGGTCCGTGAGCGTGTCGCCGAGCGGCCCGAACTTCTCGCGCGCGGAGGCCTTGTGCTCGGCGTTGGCCATGGCGCGGCGATACGCGCGCTCGAGGGCCTCGGCGAGCCGTGCCTCCAGCTCCGGCACGTCGGCGGCGCCGAGCACGATGCCGATCCAGCCCGGCGCGACCGCGCGGTCCCCCGCGAGCACCCTCACGCCGGCGCTGCCCGTGGCATCCGCGCCCGAGGCGCGCTCGGCGCCGTTCTCGGCGATCGCGTAGCGGGTCTCGACGACCTCGAGGCGCACGTCGGCGTAGGCGAGGTGGGGCAGGCGGCGGCGCGCGTCGGCCAGGAGCGCGGGGACGCTCTCGCGCGCGCGGTCGATCAGCTCCACGCCGATGGCGCGCGTCACAGCGCCTCGAAGGGCTCGACGGTCACCAGCTCGCCCGCCGCCACGTCGCCGCGCGACTCCTCGAGCACCACGAAACAGTTGCCCGCCACCATGGAATAGAGGATGCCGGAGCCCTGCGGGCCGGTGGTGCGGACCTCCCAGCCGCCGTCGCGGAAGGCGAGGATGCCGCGCTTGTACTCCGTGCGCCCCGTCTTCTTGCGCATCGGCTCCAGCGCCCGCGCCTGCCACGTCTCGGGGAAGAGCCGGCGGCGGCCGGCGAGCTTGTAGAGCGCGGGGCGCACGAAGAGCATGAACGACAGCAGCGAGGCCACCGGATTGCCCGGCAGGCCGAAGAAGAGCGCGCTCCCGATGCGGCCCACCGCGAAGGGGCGCCCGGGCTGCATGGCCACCTGCCAGAAGTCGATGGCGCCCAGCTCCTGCAGCACGTCCTTCACGAGGTCGTAGACGCCGACGGACACACCCCCGGACGTCACCACGACGTCGGCGGAGCGGGCGGCGTCTTCGAGCGCCGCGCGCAGCGTGTCGCGCACGTCGGGCACGATGCCGAGGTCCACCACGTCGCCGCCGCACTGCTCGATCGAGCCGCGCAGGGTGAAGCGATTGGCGTCGTAGATCTGGCCGGGCCGGCGCGGCGTGCCGGGCTCGGCGACCTCGTCGCCCGTGGAGAGTATCGCCACGCGCGGGCGGCGCCGCACCGGCACCTGCCACACGCCGAGCGAGGAGACGAGCCCGACTTCCTGCGGCCGCAGCACCGTGCCCGCCTCGATCACGATGGCGCCCGCCTCGACGTCCTCGCCGCGCATGCGCACGTTCACGCCCTTGTCGATGGGCCCGATGCTCACGCGCTCGCCCCGTCGTTCCACGACCTCCTGGGGATAGACGGTGTCGGCGCCCGCCGGCATCGGCGCGCCCGTCATGATGCGCAGGGCCTGGCCCGCCGCGAGCGTGCCGTTCCAGACGGAGCCGGCGGCGAGATCGGCGACCACGGTGAGCTCGCGCGTGCCGGCCACGGGGATGTCGGCGCTGCCCACCGCGTAGCCGTCCACCGCGGAGTTGTCGGCGGGCGGCACGTCGAACGGGGCGGGGAACGCGTCGGCGAGCACGCGGCCGAGCGCGCGCGTGAGCGGCACCAGCTCGGGCGCGAGCGGCGCGCCGATGCGGGCGAGAATCTGCGCTTGCCCGTCGCGCACCGAGATCATGCGGGTATTATACGCGCCATGAACGGCGTGCCCGCCGCCGCCACGCACCCCGCCGGGTTCTGGATCCGGCTCGTCGCCTTCGTGATCGATCTCGGCGTGGTGCTGCTCGCGCAATTCGTACTGACCCTGGCCGCGATGCTGCGCTGGGGCGGGAGCGCCGACGCGAGCGGCGCGGCGTTCTTCACCGTCGTCTTCGCGCTCGCGTATCCCACCGTGCTCCACACGATCACGGGCCAGACGCTCGGCAAGCTCGTCACGCGCGTGCGCGTGGTCGCCGTGGACGGCGGGCTCTTGCCCCTCGGCGCGGCCTTGCTCCGGGCCGTCGCGTCCTGGGTGGCCCTCGTCGCCACGCTCGGCATCGGTCACATCATCGGCGGGCTGCGGAAGGACAAGCGCGCGCTCCACGACCTCGTGGCGGGGAGCCGCGCGGAGCGCGTGCCGCGCACGGTATCGCCACGGCCCGCGGCGGCCGCCGCCGCCCCGCGCCCGGCGCCGCCCGCGCCCGCCCCGGCGCCGGTGGCGTCCGCGCCGTCGCCGGTGCCGCCGCTCGTGCCGCAGGGGCCGTTCCACCGGCCGCCCTCGGCGGAGTCGGAGCCGCCGTCGAGCGGGTGATCCGGACGCTGCCGCTCGCGCTGCGCAACCGGCTCGCCGAGACGATCTTGAAGGCCGTCGGCGACGCGGGCGCGCGGCGGACGCTGGCGGAGGCGGCGGCGGCGCCCGAGACGTGGCTGGCGGCGGAGGAGCGGCAGTGGGCGCCGCTCCTCGCCGCGCGCGCGCGGCGGGCGGGGGAGGCGCTGGCGGCGCTGCCGCCGGCGGCGACGCCGGGCCTGGACGCCGCGCTCACGGCGGCGGCGCGGCTCTACGACGCCGGGCTCCACTTCGAGGTGCACGAGCTGCTCGAGCCGTACTGGACGTCGGCGAGCGGCGAGACGCGGGAGGCGCTGCAGGGCGTGATCCAGGCCGCGGTGGGCTGGCAGCACCTCGCCAACGACAACGTCGCGGGCGCGCGCTCGCTGCTCGCAGAGGGCGCGGCGCGCCTTTCCGGCCGGCGGCTCGGCGGACGCGACTTCGATGCTTTCGCGCGCGCGACGGCGCAGGCCGCGCACGCGCTTCCCGGAGCGACGCCGCCGCCGTTTCCGGCCGCGACGTGACGCGTCACAGAGAGGAGAGCGTATGAACCTGGAGCTCACCGACAAGGTAGTCCTGGTAACGGGCGCGAGCCGCGGCATCGGCCGCTCGATCGCCCTCGAGATGGCGGACGAGGGCGCGCGCGTGGTGGCGGTGGCGCGCGACAAGGCGGCGCTCGACAAGCTCGTGGGCGAGCTGCGCGCGCGCAGCAAGCGCGACGCGGTCGCCATCGGCGCCGACCTCTCCCAGCTTCCCGAGGTGGAGCGGGTGGTGGCGGAAGCCAAGCGCGCCCTCGGCCGTATCGACGTCCTCGTGAACAACGCCGGCGCCATCCGCGGCGGCTCGTTCCTCGACATCCCGGACGCCCAGTGGCTGCAGGACTGGAGCCTCAAGCTCATGGGCTACATCCGCATGGCGCGCGCGGTGTTCCCGATCATGAAGGCGCAGGGCGGGGGCCGCATCGTCAACGTGACCGGCGCGGCGGCGCGCAACCCGACGGCGACGTACCTGACGGGCGGCGCCGCCAACGCCGCGCTCACCAACTTCACCAAGGGCCTCGCCGACCTCGGCGCGGAGTGCGGCATCCTCGTCACCGCCGTGGCGCCCGCGGCCACGCGCACCGAGCGCTGGGACCAGCTGATGGAGCAGCAGGCGAAGGCATCGGGCAAGACCGTGGACGAGATGCGCGCGGCCGCGCAGGCCCCCTACAAGCTCGGCCGGATCGCCACGCCCGAGGACATCGCCGACGTCGTCTGCTTCCTCTCCTCCGCGCGGGCGTCGTTCATCACGGGCATCTGCATCACCGTGGACGGGGGGGCCACCCGGGGCGTGTACCCGTAAGCCCCCACCTTGACATGCGTCGCCTCCTGTCATTATCTATGGGCAGCGCTGGGCTGGGGTTCCCTGTCTCGCCGCTTTCAAGAGGGCAGGAGGTTCGCGAGATGGCGGCAAAGTTGTTCGTCGGTAACCTTTCTTTCCAGGCCACGGAGGAAGACCTGCGCGAGCTCTTCGCGCAGGCGGGGACCGTGGAGACCGTGCGGATCATCACCGATCAGTTCACCGGGCGCCCGCGCGGATTCGGCTTCGTGGAGATGGCGACGAAAGAAGAGGCCGTGAAAGCGGTGGAGATGTTGAACGGACGACTCTTCCGCGACCGCAACCTGGTCGTGGACGAGGCGCGCCCGCAGCCCCAGCGGGGCGCCGGCGGCGGAGGCGGCCCGCGCGATCGCGGACCGCGGCCCGGCGGCGGCGGACCCGGAGGCGGAGGCGGCTGGCGCCGCTGAGCGGCGGAAATTCGAGCGTCGTGGTGAGGGGGGCCGGTTCGCGGCCCCCCTCGTGTTTTTCAGAACAGGCTGAGCTGGGGCGACTCCGGCGTGTCGTCCGTGTAGGGGACGAGGCCGTCCTGCTCGGTGAAGCGGCGGAAGCGCTCCCAGGTTTCCAGCACCTTCGACTGGTAGTACTCGACGTTCTCGTCCGGCCGCGCGCGATCCCAGAGGCTCGCCAGCTTCGCCGCCTCGTTGACGGCCACCCGCGCGGTGCGCCCCGCCACGTAGTAGGAGATCTGGTCGCCGGGCTGCACGGGCCGCGCGCTCGCCGCGGCGAGCTCGTACGCCGCGGCGGGCGGCCGGATCCCGGCCGCCACGCGCTCGCGATAGGCTTCAAGTGATTCTTGAAGTGTCTCGGTCCGCGCGAAGACGCGGACGTCCAGGCGGTGCGCGCCGAAGTCGCCGAGCCAGCGGTCCACCACGGCCTTGGCGTCCGCGCGCCGGCCCGCCAGCAAGAGCCGCACGAGCTCGTCGATGAGCCGCCGCTGGAAGGGCTCGAGCCCCCGGGAGCGGAAGGCCGAGCCCTTGAGCGTCACGCGCCCGCGCTCGTCGAGCAGCGCGTAGGTCTTCATCTTGTACGAGAACATCGCGGGGTAGCGGCCGTCGAGCTCGAGGGTGATGCCGGCGGGCAGCCCCGCCGAGACGGTCTCGACCAGCCGCGCGTCGTCCACGGCGGCGTGCGCGGCGGGCGGCGTGAAGTAGACGCCGTCGGTGTCGGCCTCCACGGGGGTGGCGCCCAGCGCGCGCAGGCGCTCGACGATGGCGCTGACCACGTCCCGGCCCTCGCTGGTCACCCGGTTGGCGGCCTCGAAGTCGTTCCAGTGCGCGGCGGAGAAGCCGAGGTAGCCGTAGAAGGAGTTGATCAGGATCTTGAACGACTGCGACATGGCCTGCTGGTGCTGGCGCTCCTCGTCGGTGGCCGCGGCCTGGGCCTGGCGCTTGGCGGCCACGCGCACGTCGCGCAGGTGCGTGAGCAGGTCCAGGAAGATGCCGGCCTCGTCGGAGGCCGGCGCCACGCGGCCGGCGATCATCAGCGACGGGTAGAGCGACGTGACGTCCACGTGGAGCACGGGCGCGGCCACGCCCTGCTGCCAGATCGCGGTGAGCCCGCCGCCGACGGACTGGCCCGGGCGCGGCCGCGGCACGGCGCGCCCCGTGCGCAGATACTCGCGGAGCAGCAGCGCGTCCACCTTCGCGGCCGAGCCGCGCAGGGTGGTGGACTGGTAATCGAACGGCACCAGCTGCGCCTGGGCGAAGTACGGCGGCGACAGGATCGCGGAGATCGCGAGCGTCTCCACCGCGTCGTCGCCTGCGTAGGCCATGAGCCGATCGGGATCCTCGCGGAGCTCGCGGGCGACGTTGGAGGCGTCCACGTAGGTGCGGCCGGCGGCGGCGACGCCGAGATGGCGGGCGATGTCCTTGAGCCCGAACGACGGCAGGTCGCGCGCGCCGACGTCGTGGAGCTGGGCGAGCATCCACGTGTCCACCACGTGGCGGCCCGCGACCTCGTAGCGGCGGAAGCCGATGGTGCGCTCGGCCACCTGCAGGCGCGCGGGCCGGCCGCGCATCGGGCTGCCATCGCGCCCCCACGCCAGCGTCACGCCGTGGCGCCGCGCGCGCGCCTCGATGTACTCGAGGTCGAAGCGGAAGACGTTGTGGCCCTCGAGCACGTCCGGATCGCGCTCGCGGATCCGCCGGCCGCACTCGGCGAGCAGCGCCGCCTCGTCCATCCGGTCGCCGCGCAGGACCTCGCGAAATCCCGTCGAGTCGGCGAGCGCGATGGCCACGATGCGATCGCCCTCCCGCGCCGCCGACGGGAACTCGTAGCCCTCCGTGGTGACGACCTCGATGTCGAGCGCGAGCCGGCGGAGATCGCCGAAGCGCAGGCCGCCGAACGAGGTCCGGCCCGCGGTGACGAGATACTGGTGCACGGGATCGGGGAAGAAGCGGTAGGGCGCCTCCGGCGCGTTGGCCGGCAGCGCCGTGCCCTCGCGGCAGCGGTCGCGCGCGGCGAGCGCCGCGCCCCACGCGCCGAAGCGCGCGAGCCAGCGGAGCTCGCCCGCGCCCTCGAGCCGCGTGAGGGCGGTCAGGCCGGTGGCGTCGCGCAGGAGGGCGTCGTCGGCGGCGAGCAGGAAGGGCGAGAACGGCACGGTCTCGACGCGCACGGCGGCGCCGTCGCGGAGCCAGAGGCGAATGGCGCGGCCGTCGTCGGCGAGCGCGGCGGCGACGAGTCCCGGCGTGGGATCCGCGCCGAACAGCAGCGGCGGGGGAGCGCTCAGCCCGCCGCTTCCTCGACGGCGGTGCGGTACATGCTCGCGTCCACCAGGCCGACGAGCGCGCGGCCCGTCTCCGGCACGATCACGGTCGGGATCGAGCGCACGCCCTCGGCCACGGCGGCCTCGTAGTCCTTCACCACGGCCTCACGCCCGGCGCCCGCCTCGTAGTCGGCGGAGAAGCGCGCCATGTCCACGCCGTGCGCGGCGACGATCTCGCTGACCACGCGCGGGTCGGCGATGTTGAGACTCTTCGTGAAGAACGCCTCGTAGAGCTTCGGATGGACGCGTTCGAAGAGCTCGTCGCCCTGGCGCGCCACGCACTTGGCGGCTTCGAGCGCGGGCAGGCTCCAGTTGGGCATGGTGGGGTGCGGCCACGGGGTGAACGTGATGCCGTCGACGGCGGACATCGCGCCGCAGCGCTGCCAGCCCGCCTCGCGATACGTGCCCTTGAACGGCACGGGCTCCACCGGCGCCGGCCGCAGCGGAAACGCACGGTGCTCGACGACGAGCGACGGGCCCCACTCGTCTTGCAGCTTCCGGAGGCGGACCGCCGCCGGGTAGCACCAGGGTCAGAGATAGTCGCTGTAGACGATCAACCGAACGTCGGAGGCCATGGCCGAATTCTATACCGCGCGTCCGGTGTATGCTCCTCCTATGCCTCTGCGCGCCTTGGCGGTGCTCTCCGCCTCGGTCCTCCTCGCCGGTTGCGCGGCCGCCACCCGAGTGTCCTTCGACAACGTCACGCCGGGGGCGCCGGTGCAGGTGAAGGCCGAGGAGTACCGACCCGGCGGCAACGGGCCGTTCCCCGCGCTCGTCCTCATGCACGGCTGTCACGGCGTGTCCGACTCGGTCCGCGGCTGGGGCCGCTGGTTCCGCGAGCGCGGCTACGTCGCGATGGTCGTGGACTCGTGGAGCTCGCGCGGGTTGCAGGAGCAGTGCACGCCGGGCGTGGACCTGCCCAACACCGCGCGCTTCGACGACGCCATCGGCGCCCTGCGCTGGCTCCACGCCCAGCCCTACGTGGACCGCGCGCGCATCGGCATCATCGGCTGGTCGAACGGCGGCGCGTTTTCGATGGCGGCCGTCAACGGCCCGACCCACGAGCGCACCCGCCGGCGCGGCGTCGAGATTCCGCCCCCGGGGTACCAGGCCGCCGTCGGCGTCTACCCGGGCGCGTGCTTCTCGCTCATCGAGCAGCTCTCGGTGAAGCCCGTGCTCATCCTCATCGGCGGCGACGACGACTGGACGAGCACGGCGGAGTGCCAGGAGCTCGTGACGAAGCAGCGCGCCAAGGGCGCCGACGTCAGCATCGTCGTCTATCCGGGCGCCGTCCATTACTTCGACGTCGAGGGGCAGAAGCGTGTGTTCCTGCCCGAGGTCGAGAACAAGAACGCGAAGACGGGCACGTGCTGCGGCGCCACCGTGGGCTTCGACGCGGCCGCCAACGCCGACGCCCACCGGCGCGTCGGCGAGTTCTTCGCGCGCCACCTGGGCGGCCGGCCATGATGGACGTCTCCGTCGAGTTCGCGCGCCACCTGCTGGGCGCGGTGGTCAACCTCCACACCATCGTCCCGAAGGCGCACCCCTCGTCGCGCATCCTCGGCAACGAGCGCATGGGCAGCGGCGTCGTCGTGGACCCCTCCGGCCTCGTGCTGACCGTGAACTACGTCGTGATGGGCGCGAACACGGTGGACGTCGGCTTCCTCAAGGGGCGCCGCGTGAAGGCGGAGGTGGTGGCGCAGGACTTCGAGGTCGGTCTCGCGGTGATCCGGCTCAAGCGCCAGGGGCTCACGGCGGTCCCGCTCGCGGGCGGGACCGACCTCGACTGCGGCGATCCCGTGGTGGCGGTGGCCTCCACCGGCCCTCAAGAACGGCGGATCGGCAGCGGGCTCGTCACGTACCTCGGCGAGTTCGAGGCGTACTGGGAGTACATGCTCGAGCGCGGCATCGTGACGAGCGCGCCGAACCCCGGGTTCGGCGGCGGCGGACTCTTCTCGATGACGGGCGCCCTGCTCGGGATCGTCTCGCTGAACCTCAACGAGATCGTGCGCTGCTCGCTGGCCATCCCCGTGGACAATTACCGCGAGCACGCGAGCGAGCTCCTGCGCTACGGTCGCGTGGTGAGCCGGCCCAAGCGCGCGTGGCTCGGCGTGTTCGCCCACGCCGTGGACGAGGGCGTGGTGGTGGCGGGGATCGTGCCGGAGGGGCCGGGCGACCGCGGCGGGCTGCAGGAGGGCGACGTCATCGTGTCGCTCAACGCCGAGGAGGTGCCCAGCCGCAAGGAGCTCTACCTCTCGCTCTGGCGCCACGGGCCCGGTGAGCGGCTCACGCTCGAGGTGATGCGGGACAAGCGGCTCAAGCGGCTCGAGGTCACGACCGGCGACCGGGCGGAATTCTTCAAGCAAATCTGAAAAACGAGGGGACTCCATGGACCTGGGACTGCGCGGCAAGGTGGCGCTCGTCACGGC
>DASYTM010000167.1:0-14752 GCA_036002345.1 Candidatus Methylomirabilota bacterium
CGTCTCCAGGGTGCCGAACGCCGTCATGAGGAGCACGCGCGGGCGCGACGGCGCGAGCTGGGCCTGGCGGAGAAGGGCGAGCCCGTCGACCTCGTCCATGACGAGGTCGGTGAGGACGACCTCCAGCTCGCGGGCGGCCAGCACGGCCTTGGCGTCGGCGCCGCTGGTGGCGGTGACGACCTCGAACCCCTCGGCTTCGAGGTGGCCGCGCAGCATGTCGACCATGGCCGCGTCGTTGTCGACGACGAGCACGCGCGGCTTCATGGCGCGGGCTCCGCGGCGGGCAGCCACACGCTCACCACGGCGCCGCCGCGCTCCGGCTCCGCGACCTCGATCGACCCGCCGTGCTCGTGCACGATGTCGCGGCAGATCGTGAGCCCGAGCCCGGCGCCCTGCCCGGGCGGCTTCGTCGTGAAGAACGGCTCGAACACCCGCGCGCGGAGGTCGGCGGGGATGCCCGGTCCCGTATCGCGCACGCGGAGGCGCACCCCGGCGCGGCCGTCGGCCGCCGCGCGCTCGGCCTCGACGCGGACGGCGCCCCCCGCGGGCATGACCTCCACCGCGTTCATGACGAGGTTGATCAGGACCTGCTGGAGCTGGTTCGCGTCGGCGAGCACGGCCCCGACGCCGGGCGGCACGTCCGCGTCGAGCGTGACGTCATGGCGGCGGGCGGCGTGGCGCAGGAGCGGCAGCACGCGCTCGAGGACGCCGGCGATGTCCACCTCCTCGATCTTCGGCCGGTCGGGGCGCACGGTGGTGAGCAGGGACCGGATGATTCCGGAGATGCGGTCGATCTGCCCGATGATGACGCTCAGCTCCTCGCGCCGGCGGTCCTCGTCGGGCAGGCCCTGCAGCAGGGTCTCGGCGCGGCCCGAGATGATGTTGAGCGGGGTGCCGACCTCGTGGGCCAGGGAGGTGGCGAGACGGCCGGCCACGGCAAGGGTCTGCGCGTGGCGAAGCTGGCGCTCGAGGTCGAGCGCGCGCTCGGTCTCCTCGAGCAGCCGCCGCCGCGCGGCATCGAGCTGCTCGGCCATCTCGTTGAAGGCGGCCGCGACGCGGCCCAGCTCGTCGCCGCGCTCGATGGGCAGCGGGGCGGCCGCCTCGCCGTGGCCGAGGCGACGGATCCCCTCGAGCAGGCGCGCGAGCGGCAGCAGCACCTGCCGCTGGAGCATCAACCCGCTGAGCAGCGCGACGAGGATCAGCACGACGCTCAGGCGGATCGCGACGTCCCAGGTGGCGCCGCGCATGCGGGCTTCCACGCCCGAGGCGAGCTGGACGATCTCGATGGCGCCGCCGACCCGGTTGCGGCGGTCCCGCAGCGGCACCACGTAATAGAGGACGGGCTCCGGGCCGCGGCGGGAGTAGAACCACTCGGGGCTCCCGTAGCGCAGCACGTTGCCGATCGTCTCCGCCGGCACGTCGTCGCCGATGGGCAGCGTGTTGGAGACGAGGATGGGCCGGGCCGCGCTGTCGAAGACGCGGATGCGGTCGATCTGCTCCTGTCCCTCGACGAGGTCGGCGAGGAGCTGGCGCACGTCCGTGAGCTGACGATGGCGGAGCGCGCTCTCGATCGTGATCTGGATGGCCTTGGCGGTCAGCCCCATGAGCCGCTGGTTCTCGGCCAGCAGCTCCTCGCGCTCCGCGCGCAGGCGGATGACGCCGTACACGCCGATGACCAGCACCAGCGGGACGGCGACGACGAGGATCAGGCGAAGGCGGAGACCCATACGCCGATGCTGCCGCGCGCCGCGGGCCCGGTCAAGGACGGGCGCCGGAGACGGGATGCTCGACGGGCATGCGCGCCAGCTCGCCAAGGAGCAATCCGGCCCAGCGGTAGACATTGTGCTCGCGCACGCGCTGCCGCATGCGCGTCATGCGGGCGCGGCGCTCGGCGGGCTTCATCTCGAGCGCGAGCCGGATGCCCTCCGCGGTGCCGTCGAGGTCGTAGGGGTTGACGAGGATGGCGTCGCGCAGCTCGCGCGCGGCACCGGTGAAGCGGCTGAGCACGAGGGCACCGTCGTCGTCGTCGCGCACGGAGACGAACTCCTTGGCGACGAGGTTCATGCCGTCGTGGAGCGAGGTGACCATGCAGAAGTCCGCGTGGCGGTAGTACGGCCAGATCTCGCGCCGGTCGTGGTGCCGCGCCTGGTAGACGATCGGCTGCCAGGTCCGGGTGCCGACGGCGCGGTTCACCTCCGCCACGACGGCCTCGACCTCGGCCGCGAAGTCCGCGTAGCGGGCGATCCGGCCCCGGCTGGGGGCCGCGAGCTGCACGAAGGTCATCCGCTCGCGATACTCCGGGTACAGCTCGAAGAAGCGGCCGAGGGCGCGAAACCGCTCGGGCAGCCCCTTGGTGTAGTCGATGCGCTCGACGCCGACGCCGAGGAACTCGACGTCCGCGCCCAGGGGGGCGAGGAGCGCCTCCCGCGGCGTCGCCAAGGGCGGCGCCTCCACGAAGTCCGGCGCCACGCTGATCGGAAACGGTTTCACCGTGGTGGACTGGCGGCCTCGGATCACCGCGAAGTGCTCCCAGTCGATGCGCGCCTCCAGCGCGCGCTCCACCGACTCCAGGAAGTTGTTGCAGTGGTACTGCGTGTGGAACCCGATGAGATCGGCGCCGAGCATGCCGTGCAGGATGGCCTCGTGCCAGGGGCAGATGTCGAAGGCCTCGAAGTTCGGCCACGGGATGTGCCAGAAGATCGCCACGTGGGCGTCGGGCCGGGCCGCCTTCACGAGGCCGGGCAGGAGCGCGAAGTGATAGTCCTGCACGAGCACCATCGGCGCCTCCGCGTCGCGGATCTCGTCGAGCAGCGCGGCCGCGAACTTCTCGTTCACCGCGCGGTAGGCCGCGAAGTCGTCGGCGCGGA
Organism: Candidatus Methylomirabilota bacterium; assembly: GCA_036002345.1. Taxonomy (GTDB): domain Bacteria; phylum Methylomirabilota; class Methylomirabilia; order Rokubacteriales; family CSP1-6; genus AR12. The sequence continues at coordinate 2,868 of DASYTM010000167.1, forward strand.
AGCGCGGCCGCGCGTGCACGGTGTGGCAGAGCGGCCACAGGCCCTCGTTGGCGAAGCCGTAGTAGTAGCCGTCCTCCTCCTCCTCGGTCAGCCACACCCGGCGCAGCGTGTAGCGCGGATCGTCGGCGGGCAAGCCGAGCCGGCCACGCGCGTCCGCGCTGACGCGGTCGGCATCGCCGCTGCCGTGGGCGACCCACACGCCGCCGCACGCGCGCATCACCGGCTCGATCGCCGTGACCACGCCGCTGGCGGGCGTGAGGGCGGCGACGCCGCCGCCGCGGCGGATATGGCTGACGGGCTCGCGGTTGGAGACGACGAAGAGGGGCCGGTCCCCGAACTCCAGCCGCACGAACTGTTTGAGGCGCTCCTCGGTCCACAGGGCCTCGCCCCGCAGGCGCAGGGCCGCTTCCTGCTCGGCGGCGTCGCGCGCGCGCGCGAGATTGCGCGCCAGGCTCGAGACCTCCACGGCGATGGGGCCGAAGAGCGCCGCGTCGGGCACGGCGGGCGCCGGCGCGGACTCGCCGGCGCGCAGACGCTTGGCCCACTCGGCGATCTCGGCGACCGGCCGCGTCACCGTCAGGCGCAGCACGAAGAGCGTGATCAACGACAGGCCGACGGCGAGGACGAGGAAGCGCACGGCGTTGTACCGCCAGAGGGCCGCCTCCGCCTCCGCGACGTGGCTCGCGTCGAGGAAGACGGCGAGGCCGCCCGTGATGCGGTCGTCGTGCTGCAGCGCCGTCGCGTACACGAAGACCAGCCGCCCGCCGAGTTCCCGGACGCCCCGCCGGCTGCCGCCCTGGGCGATCACCTCGCTGACCTCCGGCGTCACGTGCCCGGCCCCCGGATCAGGGGCCGCCACCAGCGGCGTCGCCACGCCGTCGTAGACGACGATCTGGCGGTCGGGACGCGCGAACTTCTTGAGCAGCCGCTCGACGGCCGGACGTGCCCCGCGGCGGACGATGGGCTCGACGGACTCGCGCAGACTCTCCGCGAGGAGGGCGCCGCGCCGCTCCAGATCGGTGTGCAGCCGGGCGTGCTCCTCGCGGACCTGGAAGAACGCGAAGCCGCCCGTGATGGCGAGGGTGGCGATCCAGATCGCGCCGAGGAAGCGGGCGGTCACGGGCGGCCCAGCCGGAAGAGCGGGACCGTTTCCAGCGTCTGGAGGACGGCCGAGACGCGGAACGGCTTTTCGAGGTAGCTGAACGCGCCACGGCGGGCGGCCTCCTCGGCCACCGCCGCCCCTCCGAAGGCCGTCACGAAGATGACGGGCACGGTGGGCAGCCGGCCGCGCAGGAACGACAAGAGGTCGAGGCCGCTCGGGCCGGGCATCTCCTTGTCGAGGACGACGGCATCGAACGTCTCGCGCTCGACCATCTCGGCGAGATCGATGCCGTCGGACCGCTCGATGACACGATGGCCGGCGCGCTCGAGCACGTCGCGCAGCAGTGCTCGCATCGCCGCGTCGTCTTCGATGATGAGCACCGTCATGGGTCGATCTGCCATCCCGCGCGCCGTCCGGCTGAGGGCTACCGGCTCGCGGCTCACGCTGCGAAGATCTTGAGGGCGCCGCAATCGGCGTGACCGAGCGCGCGGCGCTCCAGGAAGATGCCGGCTTCCTGCGCGCCGCGCACGGGGGTTCCGCACTCGGCGCACGCGCGCCCGGTTCGGTCCCATGCCGTGTAGCAGGCGCCGCAGATGAAGCCCTCGAGGCGATCGGGCACGCGAAAGCCTCCCCGCGTGCGCACGCGGACGCTGCACAAGAGGCACGTGCGTCTTCCCAGGCTCAGCATGGTCGTGGCTTCTCCTTGTGTTCGGACCCGGCTCAGCGTTGCAGGGCCACCGTGGCCGGCCGACGTCGCAAGAGCGGTGCCGGACCGGGATGGGCGCCCGGACGCGAGACGCGACGCGCAGATGCGCGGTGGCGGCGCCGGCGCGGGCGCCGGGCGAGGCGACAGGATGTCGTCCAGGCGACGCGGTGTCGCTCAGAAGGCGGAGAGGGGTGCTACCTGACGGCCGTGGCCGGGCCGCTACGCCTGCGCGTAGAAGCGGCGCAGACGCGTCACATGCCCAGCTTGCGCAGGAAGTCCGTGACGCTCACGCCCCCCGTCGGCGGACACACGAGCGGCTCGTGACTCCAGAGGCCGAGGAACCGCCGCGCGGCGTGCTCGCGGGCGGCGCGCTCGGCGTCCCGCCGGCTCTTCACCCAGAACGGGCCACGGCTACGGCAGAACCACGACCGGCACGCCCACACGGTGGTCACGCCGGGCGCGGCCGCGACATCGAAGCTGTTAGGCATGCCTGTAGAAGCGGCGCTGGGCGCCGATGACGACGGTGGCCCCGATGAGCGCCACGATGCTCATCGCGAACGAGCCCGGCTCGCTCGCCATCCCGAGCATCTGGACGACCACGGCGGCCACGATGCTGCCGCCCAGGCCCAGGGCGAGATCGCTCATGACGCCCAGGCCGCCGCCCTTGACGAAGAAGCCCGCGGCCCAGCCGGCGAGCAGGCCGACCGCGACCACCGCGATCATCTCAGCGCTCATGCTTGATCTCCTTCTTGGGCGTCGGCTCCACGGCCGCCATCGACAGCGCTTCCCAGACACGCCGCGCGTCGTCGTAGCGCCAGACGCCGCCCGCGCGCGTCATGCCGTAGACGTGGTCCTTGGCCGCCGCGATCTGCACGAACTCGAGTGCGGGCGCCATCAGCGCGCCGACGACGCGGCGTCCACGCCTCGGCGATCCCGAGTGCGCGCCAGCGCCGCGACCACAGCGACCAGGTGCTGGACGTCGGCCGGCTTTTCCACGTGAGCCTGGAACCCTGCGCGCAGCACGCCTGCGCCATGCTCGGCGTTGGTCTGGGCCGTGAGCGCCGCGGCGGGCGTCGTGCCACCGCGCTCCGGCGGCAGGGCGCGCACCTGCCCGATCAGCCAGTAGCCGCCCCGGCCGGGCATCGCGAGATCGCTGATCAGGACGTCCGGACGCTCGCGTTGCAGGATGTCCAGCGCCTCCTCCGCGGTGGCGACCGCCGTCACCAGCGCGCCATCCTGCTGGAGGATTTCGGTCACGACGTCGAGCACATATGGTGCATCGTCCACGACCAGCACGCGCAGATCTTTGAGCCGTGATCCGGTCATGGCGGGGCCCTCCACGACCGAGCCTAGCAAGGCGCAGAGGCCGGCTGTATTGGACGTTGGTCCAATGAGGCGCCGGCGGCCCCTCGCGGAGGCGTAGAGTACGGGCATGAGCGTCACCGGGTTCGAGGGCGTCGCCGTGACGCTGATCGTTGCCGAGACGGCGCTCCTGCTCTGGCTCCTGTGGCACCGCGCGCTCGGCAGCGGCGCGCAGCGCCGGCTCAACGAGCGCCTCCGGTTCGAGACGTTGCTCTCGGGCCTCTCGGCCAGCCTCGTTCACGTCGAGAGCAGCGGGCTCGACGCGGCCCTCGGCGGCGCGCTGCGGCAGCTGGTCGTCTTTCTCGGCGTGGACCGCGGCAATCTCGACGAGTACGTCGAGGGCGCCCCGGGGGTCCGGGTCTCGTGGGCGGAGCCGGGGATCGAAAAGCTGCCGTCAATCCTGGAGGCCGGACACTTCGTGTGGACGGCCGACACGCTGCGGCGCGGCGGCGTCGTCCGGTTCCCGCGCACCGACGCCCTCCCGCCCGCGGCGGCGGCGGACCGGGCGAGCTACGAGCGCCTGGGCACGCGCTCGCACCTGTCGATTCCCCTGCAGGCCGGCGGCCCGATGCTCGGCGTGCTGTCCTTCGACTCCGTGCGCGTGGAGCGTGACTGGCCCGACGACCTCGTGGACCGGCTGCGGCTGCTCAGCGAGGCCTTCGCCGGCGCCCTCGAGCGCAAGCGCATGGAGCAGGCGCTCTCGGAGCGGCTGCGCTTCCAGCGGCTGCTCTCGGATCTGTCGGCGGGATTCAGCAACCTGTCCGCTCTCGACTTCGATCACGCCGTCGACGGCGCGCTGCGCTCGATCAACGACTTCCTGGGCGTGGACCGCGCCGCGTTGATCGAGTTCCCGACGCGGACGGGAGGCGGCCGCTCGTGGACCATCGACGGCGCGACCGACACGACGCGGTTCCCGTGGCTCATGCACCGGCTGCGGCAGGGCGACCTCGTGCGCGTCTCGCGGCTCGACGAGCTTCCCGACGAGGCCGACGCGGACCGGCGCAGCGGGCTCGCCCTCGGCGTGAAGTCCCTGGCGGCCCTGCCGCTGCGGGCGGGCGGGGTGGTCCTCGGCGGGCTCGTGCTCGCGACGGTCTTTGCCGAGCGCCGCTGGCGCGACGAGCTGATCGAGCAGCTCCATCTCGTGGCCGAGACGGTCGCGAACGCCCTGGCGGGCGCCCAGGCGGAACGCGAGGCGGGACGGCTGCGCCAGGAGCTGGCGCACATCGGCCGGGTCTCCGCCATGGGCGAGCTCACCGCGTCGCTGGCGCACGAGCTGAACCAGCCGCTGACGGCCATCCTCAACAACGCCGAGGTCGCCCAGCAGCACCTCGACATCGTCCCCGCCAATCTCGAGGAGCTGCGCGAGATCCTGGCCGACATCGTCGCCGACGACAAGCGGGCGGCCGAGGTGATCCGCCGCCTGCGCGCGCTCGTCCAGAAGGGCACGCTCGAGCACGTGCCGCTCGACATCAACGACGTCGTGAGCGAGGTGGCCCAGCTCGTGCGCAACGACGTGGTCCTCCGCAACGTGCCGATGACCGTGGATCTCGCCTCCGGCTTGCCGAGCGTTCGGGGCGACCGGGTCCAGCTCCAGCAGGTGGTCCTGAACATGGTCCTCAACGGCCTCGAGGCCATGGTCGAGCCCGACGGCGGCGACCGCGCGCTGCTGATCCGGACGTCCCGGGCCGGCGACGCGGCCATCCGCGTCGAGGTCGAGGACGCCGGGGCCGGCCTCGACATGCGCGATGCCGACCGCATCTTCCAGCCGCTCTACACGACCAAGCCCGCCGGCCTCGGCATGGGCCTCGCCATCGCGCGCACCATCATCGACGCGCACGGCGGCCGGCTGCACGGCGCGAACAACGTGGGGGCGGGGGCGACGTTCCAGTTCACGTTGCCCGTCACGGCCGAGCCGGCGTCCTGATGGCGGCCGCGCCGGTGGTGTTCGTCGTGGACGACGACCCCTCGGTGCGGAAGAGCCTCGCCCGGGTCGTCGGCGCGGCGGGGTATCCGGTGGAGGTCTTCGCCTCGGCCGGCGAGTTCCTGCGGCGGCCGCCGAGCGACGGACCCTGCTGCCTGGTGCTGGACGTGCGCATGCCCGGGATCACCGGGCCGGAGCTCCAGAAGACGCTCGCGAAGGCGGTCCACCGGATCCCGGTGGTGTTCATCACGGGACACGGAGACGTCGCGATGAGCGTGACCGCCATGAAGGCGGGGGCCCAGGACTTCCTCACCAAGCCGTTCTCGCGGCGGGACCTGCTCGCGGCCATTGAGCGCGCGGTGGACAAGGACGCGCGGGCCCTGGGCAGCGAAGCCCGCACCGCGGAGATCCAGGCGCGGGTCATGACCCTCACGCCGCGCGAGCGGGAGGTGTTCGCCCTCGTGGTCACCGGGCTGCTCAACAAGCAGATCGCGTCCGAGCTCGGCGTCGTCGAGAAGACCGTGAAGGTACACCGGGCCCGCGTCATGGAGAAGATGAGGGCGGGCTCGGTGGCCGAGCTGGTGCGGCTGGCCGGCGACGCCGGCGTGGTCGTCGCCGGCGCCTGATCCGTCGCGGCCTGCCCGCCGTACCGCGTCCCCGAGTGTCCCCAAGGTCCAATAGCCCCCGGCCCGTCCCACGCCTAGCGTGGTGTCGAAGGGGGGATGCCGTGTGACCGAGAGGCCCGTGATCGCGATCGTGGACGACGACGCGTCGGTGCGCCGCTCGCTGCTTCGTGTCGTGCAGGCCGCCGGCTACACGGCCGAGGCCTTCGCGTCCGCCCGCGCATTCCTCGACTGGCTCCGCACCAGTCGCGCGGCGTGCCTCGTGCTCGACGTCCAGATGGACGGGATGACCGGCTTCGATCTCCAGGAGCGGCTTGCGGTGCCGATCATCTTCATCACCGCGCACGACGATGCGCCGATGCGCGAGCGGATCGCGCGGTCCGGCGCCGCCGCCCACCTCAAGAAGCCGTTCGACGCCGGGACGGTGGTGGACGCCATTCGCCGCGCGCTCGGATCCAATCACGACACCACGCACGGGGAGACTTGACATGGGACTCGCGGATCGCGTGAAGGCGCCGACGATCGCACGCTGTCTCACGTGCAAGCTCGCGCTGCCCGCCGGCGCCACGGACTACTGTGACGAGACGTGCCGGCTCAAGGCCTCCCGCACCAAGTACGCGCCCGGGTGCGTCGCGGCGCGCCGACGCCGCCGCCGAGGCGGCCGCAAGCTCTAACCGGGTCCATTGGACCTTCGTCCAACTGTTGCCGCCGGCGCCGCCGGGATAAGGTTTCCGCTATGCAAGTGAGTGCGATCGCGAGTCCGCGGTACCCGGGGTGGCGCTGGCGAATCTCCGGCTACAACGGCGAGGTTCTCGAGGAGTCGCACGAGCGGTACCCCACGATCTCCGCGGCGGTCGCCGCCGGCACCCAGCGGCTGACGGTCATGAACGAGGTTCGACCCTGATGCAGGAGGATCGATCATGAGCTTCACGATTTTCGTCGGCTGGGTTCTCGCGGGATTGCTGGCCGGGTTGGTGGCCGGCCTGGTGATGGAGCGGGGAGGCCGGGGCCTGAAGCCCGACATCTATCTCGGCCTCGCCGGGAGCATCGGCGGGAGCTGGCTCCTGCGCATCATCGGCGCGGCGCCCGGCGACGGCGTGTTCGCCGGGGCGGTCGTGGCGTTCGTCCTCGCCGCGGTGCCCATCGCGGTGCAGCGGAAGTTCCGGCCCGTCGCGCAGGCGCGCGAGGAGCGCGTGACGCTGTGGCGCTACGGGCTCGGCGCGGCCGTCGTGGTGGCGGTCGTGTGGATGACGCTCAGCCCGGGCGCGCAGCCCGTGGCGACGGCCGCCGCCGTCCAGGACAAGATGTACTCGGTGACGCCGGCGACGATGACGCTCAAGGCCGGGATCGTGACGGCCGAGCTGGCGGACATGCGGATCACGGAGCGGATCGAGGAAGGATCCGGCCGCGTCGTCACGCCGGCGAAGCTGACGGGGCGGATCGTCTTCAAGAACACGTCGCGTGATCAGACCGTGCGTCTCGTCGGCGGCAAGCTCCGCTACGTCGGCACCGACGGACAGGCGCTCAAGCTCGAAGACACTCGCACGGAGCCGGCGCTGAAGTTCGGCTCCAGCAGCGAGCGGCTCGACCCGGGGCAGGAAGCCAGCGACTCGCTCGACGTGGAGTTCCCCGCCGCGGCGCTGAAGGGCGAGACGCTCAAGTCGATCCATCTCGACCTCGCGTACGTTCCGTCGCCCTACCGTGAGGAGACCGCGCGGTTCGGCGTGTCCGTCGGTGCGAAGTGACGCGGTCCGTCGCCACGAACCGCGCGCTCGTGCGCATGGCCATCACGGGGATCCACCTCGTCAGCGGCATTCCGCGCGACGTCCAGCGGGCGGCCCGCGCCCGCGCCGCGGGCGAGGGGACGACGCTGCGGCGCGTGCTCGTCCGCGCCCTGCGCGAGTACGCGGCGGGCACGTGGACACCCCGCCCTGACGGCAATGCCTGAGGCGCGGGCCGCGCGGCGGGCGTGAGCGTGCCCGGGCCGGCTCCGAGGTGGGTGGTGGAGTTCTACAACCAGCGGCGGGCGATCGTCGCGCGCTACTACGTCGCAGCCCCGTCGCCGGCGGCCGCCTTCATCGAGGGCCGCCGGGCGCTGGTCGTCGAGCATCCGCCGACGCCCGTCCGCGGCCGGCCCACCCTGTTCGAGCGGGCCGAACGGCTCGGGGGCCAGGACGGCAGCGGGTGGATCCCGTACCGCATCCGGAAGGACGCCGGATAGTCGTCGAAGCGCCCGTTCGCGCGGAGCTGTTCGGGATCGAGCGCCTCGAGCAGCACGCGGAGAGCCTGGCCGCGGCCCAGCCTGTCGTGCGCGACGCGTCGCGCGAACGTCGCCTGCTCGCGCGGGTCGAGGACAACGGCCGCGTCCTGCGCGAGGCCTATCGCGCGCTCGCCACCCGCGGAGAGCGCGCCATCACCCCGGCCGCCGAGTGGCTCGTCGACAATTTCCACGTCGTCGAAGACCAGCTGCGCGAGATCCGCGACGACCTTCCCCCCGGCTTCTACCGGGAGCTTCCCAAGCTGGCCGACGGACCCCATCGGGGCTATCCCCGCGTGTACGGGCTCGCGTGGGCGTTCGTCGCTCACACGGACAGCCGGCTGGACCCCGAGACGCTGCGTCGCTTCGTGAGCGCCTACCAGCGCGTGCAGCCGCTGACGATCGGTGAGCTGTGGGCGGTCGCCATCACGATCCGGATCGTCCTCGTCGAGAATCTCAGGCGCGTGGCGGAGGCCATCGTGCTCGGGCGCGCCGCGCGCCAGGAGGCCGACACCCTCGCGGACGACGTGCTGGGCCGCGACGGCGGCCCCCCCGACCCGGCGGCGATCGGCCTGCAGTGGGTCGGTGACGCCCCGCTCCCCACCGCCTTCGCCGTGCAGCTCGTCCAGCGGCTGCGCGACCAGGACCCGGCCGTCACCCCGACGCTCCTGTGGCTGGATCAGCGCCTGAGCGCCCAGGGGACGACGGCCGACGCGGTCGTCCAGGTGGAGCACCAGCTGCAAGCCGCCACCAACGTGACGGTGCGCAACGCGATCCTCAGCATGAGCCTGATGTCTTCGCTCGACTGGACCGAGTTGTTCGAGCGCGTCAGTCTCGTCGACGAGGTTCTCGGCGTGGCGCCGAGCCATGCCGCCATGGACTTCACGACCCGCGACAGCTATCGCCACGCCGTCGAGGAGCTGGCGCGCGGATCCGCCCGCTCGGAGCTGGAGATCGCGCGGGCCGCGATGCGTTACGCGGAGCGCGACGGCCGGCACCACGAGGTCGGCTACTACCTCATCGGCAACGGGCGCGCGGCGTTCGAGCAGTCGCTCGGCTTCCGGCCGCCCGCGGCCCGCCGGTGGCTCCGGGCCTTCGTGGCGACGGCCGTCCCCGGCTATCTCGTCACGCTCGCGGCCGTCACGGGCGTCTTCCTCGCCGCCGTGCTCCTCTACACCGGCGCCTCGGGCGTCGGACCTGCCACGCTGCTGGTGCTCGGATGTCTGGCCTTCGTCCCCACGTCCGATCTGGCGATCGCCCTCGTGAACCGCGGCCTGGCGGCTCTCGTGCCACCGCGCGCGCTGCCGCGCCTCGAGCTGCCGGACGGCGTGCCGCCCGCCTTGCGGACGCTGATCGTGGTGCCGACCCTGATCACCGATCCCGTCCAGGCCGCGGAGCAGATCGACGGCCTCGAAGTCCACTACCTGTCGAATCCCGACGGTGATCTGCGCTTCGCCGTCCTGTCGGACTGGACCGATGCGCGAGAGGAACGCATGCCCGGGGACGAGGCCGCCCTCGCCGCGGCTCGCGAGGCGATCGCGCGCCTCAACCGGCGCCACGGCCCGGCGCCGGGCGGCAGCGAGCGGTTTCTCCTCTTCCACCGCCGGCGGCTCTGGAACGAGGGCGAGCAGACGTGGATGGGCTGGGAGCGCAAGCGCGGAAAGCTGCACGAGCTGAATCGCCTCCTGCGCGGCGCGACCGATACCAGCTTCGTGCCCGGGGCCGGCGTTCCACCCGACGTCCGCTACGTCCTGACCCTCGACGCCGACACGCGGCTGCCGCGCGACGCCGTTCGGCGGCTGGTCGGCGCGATGGCGCACCCGCTCAATCGGCCCCGCTTCGATGCGGGCGCCGGCCGCGTCGTCGAGGGCTACGGCGTGCTGCAACCTCGCATCACGCCGCCTTTGCCGGGAGGCGAGAGCTCGATCTTCCAGTGGCTGTCCTCGGGGCCGGCCGGGATCGACCCGTACGGCGCGGCCGCGTCCGACGTCTACCAGGACGTCTTCGGCGAAGGCTCGTACACCGGCAAGGGCATCTACGACGTCGACGCGTTCGAGGCGGCCCTGACCGGCCGCGTTCCGGTCAACATCATGCTGAGTCACGACCTCTTCGAGGGCGCGTTCGCGCGGGCCGGGCTCGCCGGCGACGTCGAGCTCTTCGAGCATGCGCCGTCGCACTACGGCGTGGCCTGCGCGCGCCAGCACCGGTGGGCGCGCGGGGACTGGCAGCTCCTCCGGTGGATCTTCGCGTCGGGGCCTCGCTCGATCCCCGGCATCGGGCGCTGGAAGATGCTCGACAACCTGCGCCGCACGCTGTCGGCGCCGTCGGCGCTCGGCACGCTGGCGCTCGGCTGGACGCTTCCCGGCGCGCTGCCCGTGGCGTGGACGGCGTTCGTCGTCGCCACCATCGCGCTGCCCGCGCTCCTGCCGGCGCTCACCGGCGCGGTCCCGCGCGGCCGCGGCATCTCCAAGCGCAGCCACGCCCGGGCCGTCGGCCGCGATCTGGTCCTCGCCGCGTCGCAAACGGCGTTCGTGACGACGCTGCTCGCGTTCCAGGCCTGGCTGATGCTCGACGCGATCGTGCGGAGCGCCGTCCGCGTCGGCGTGACACGCCGCCGGCGGCTCGAATGGACGACGGCCGCGCAGGCGAAAGCCGGTCTGCGCCTCGACCTGCGCGGCTTCTATCTCCGGATGGCGGGCGGCGTGGTCCTCGGCGGAGCCGCCGCCGCCGGCGCCGTATGGGCGCGCCCGGCGGCGTGGCCCGTCGTGCTCGCGTTCGCGCTGCTCTGGGTGGCGGGCCCGGCGGTGGCGCGCTGGAGCAGCCTGCCGTGGCTGGCCGTGCCCACGCGGCCGCCGTCGGCGGCGGACGCGCGCGCGCTCCGGCTGATCGCGCGCCGGACGTGGCGGTTCTTCACGACGTTCGTCGGCCCCGCGGACCATGCGCTGCCTCCCGACAACTTTCAGGAGGACCCGAATCCGGTGGTCGCGCACCGGACGTCGCCGACCAATCTCGGGTTGTATCTCCTCTCCACGGTGGCGGCGCGCGACTTCGGCTGGCTCGGCACGGTGGACACGGTCGAGCGGCTCGAGGCGACGCTCGACACGATGCTGGAGCTCGAGCGGTTTCGCGGCCACTTCCTCAACTGGTACGACACGCAGGAGAGACGCCCGCTCCATCCCCGGTACGTGTCGTCCGTCGACAGCGGGAACCTCGCCGGCCATCTCCTCACTCTCGCCCAGGCCTGTCGCGAGATGGCCGAACCTCCCCGGCCCGACATGGCGCTGGCCGGTATCGAGGACACGGCCCTGCTCGTCCGGGAGTCGCTGCACGCGTTGGGCGGCGGCGGGCGCGCGCCGACGGGGAGCCGCCGGCGCCTGGACCAGGCCCTCGACGTGCTGGTGGCGGCCCTCGAGAGCGGCTCCGGCACGTCGGCGGCGTGGACGATCCGGCTGGCGGAGCTCGAGGCCGGCGCCCGCATGGTGACCGCCGTCGCGCGCACCTTGGCCGAAGAGGACGCCGACAGCGCGCCATCCGTGCTCGCGTGGGCGGAGGCGCTGCGGGCATGCGTCGACAGCCACCGCCGCGACCTGGACACGCCGGCGGAGGCTCTGGCCGAGCGCCTCGCGACGCTGGCCGACCGCGCGCAGGCGCTCGTCTCCGACATGGACTTCGCGTTCCTCTTCGACCCAACCCGGAAGCTCTTCGCGATCGGGTATCGGGTCTCCGACGGCACGCTCGACCCGGGACGCTACGACCTGCTGGCCTCGGAGGCGCGCCTTACGAGCTTCCTCGCGATCGCGAAGGGCGACGTGCCCGTCTCGCACTGGTTCCGGCTCGGCCGCCCCCTGACGCCGGTGGATCGCGATTCAGCCCTCGTCTCGTGGTCGGGCTCGATGTTCGAGTACCTGATGCCC
>DASYTM010000168.1:0-14575 GCA_036002345.1 Candidatus Methylomirabilota bacterium
GGTCGTCGTCTGCGACAGCGGCGCGCTCTGCACGCCGGATCTCACCAAGCTGCCGTACCGACACGTTCGCCGCCCGATCTTTCCGCTCGACCGGGAGATGGAATTGGGGTCTTAGACGACAGCACCCCCGCGTCGACAACCTCATGCGTTGAAGCTTGCGCTGAATCCGAGAAATCGGCGGCGGGAAGCGCGCGGTAGTTCGGAAGCGACTGAGGCGGGGCCAGAATCGCCGGCTTGCCGGCGGTGCAAACCATCTCCTGACGGAGATGCCCGTTGAGGCGTGGGGGGCCATTTCGGGGCCCCCCACCTTAGCGCAAGCGAATAGTCACCACCGCGGACATGCCCGCGCGGAGCGGTTGGGGGTTGCCGACCTCTTTCTGCTCGAGCTGGATCTTCACGGGCACGCGCTGCACGACCTTCACCCAGTTGCCGGTGGCGTTCTCCGGCGGCAGCAGCGAGAAGCGCGCGCCGGTGCCCGCGCTGATCGAGTCCACCTTGCCGTGGAACACCTTGCCCGGGAAGCCGTCGATCTCGACGTCGGCGCGCATGCCCGGGTGCACGCGCGCGAGCTGGGTCTCCTTGAAGTTCGCGAGCACCCACACCTCGTGGAGCGGCACGATGGCGAGCAGGGGCTGGCCCGACTGCACCACCTGCCCCACCTCGACGGTCCGCTTGGACACCACGCCGTCGGCGGGCGCGCGCACCTCCGTGTAGGCGAGCTGCAATTCGGCGAGCGCGAGGTCGGCCTGGGCCTGGGTGAGGGTGGCCTCCGCCCGGATGACCTCCGCCTGCTTCACCGTCACCTGCCCCTGCTGCCCCTGGGCGCGCGCCACCGTGCCGCGCGCCTCCGCCACCTTCTGCTTGGCCACGTCCACGGCGTGCTGCCGCGCCGACAGCTCCGCCTCGCCCTGCTGCACCTCCTGCTCGGCCTGGGCCAGGCGCCGCCACGCCGCCTCGTGCATGGCGGTGGCGTTCTCGAAGGCCGCCTGGGCGTCGTCGTGCTCGCGGCGCGAGACGTAATCGTTCTTCATGAGCTTCTGCATGCGCTCGAGCTCGAGCCGCGTCTTCTTGAGCGTGGATTCCGCGGCGGCCACCTCGGCCCCGGCCGCGCCCACGGCGGCGCGCCGCGCCTCCAGCCGCGCGCGCGACTCCGCGACGTTGGCCTCGCCCGTCTTCACGCCCACCACCGAGCCCTCGAGGTTGGCGCGCGCCTCGTCCGTCTGCGCCCGCGTGACGTCGCGCGCCAGCGGCACCTCCGAGCGCGCGGCGCGGATGTGGGCCTCGGCCACCGTCACCGCCGCGCGCGCCTGCGCCACGCGCGCCTCGAAGTCGCGCGGGTCCACGCGCAGGAGCAGCTCGCCGCGCTTCACGGCCTGGTTGTCGCGCACGCGGAGCTCGACCACGTGGCCGCTGACCTTGGCGCTCACCGGCGAGATGGCGCCCTCGACGTAGGCGTCGTCGGTGGTCACGCGCGTGGAGGACTGATACCAGACGATGCCGCCCCACGTGAGGGCGGCCAGGGCGGCCACGGCGGTGAGGACGAGGGCGAGGCGGCGGCCTCCGAATCCGTTCACGCAGGCTTCAGCGGGAGGCCAAACGCCCGGCGACGTCGAACGGCAGCGGGGCCGGGTCGCCGAGCGAAGTGAGGTCGGGGCGCTTCGCCAGTTCCGGCGCGAACGCCTCCGACACCTCGATTTCGCCGAGCATCAGCGTGTTCTTGATGCGGATCACGCGCGCCCGCTCGGGGGGCGTGAGGCCGATGCACGACAGCGCCGTCTCGATCGCCTCGCGGTCCGTGTCGTAGGTCGGCGGCACCTTCGCCCCGTTGGGGGCGCAGGCGGTGATGGCGTTGATCAGCGTGGGCTTCATGTCGATCTTGTCCACGAGGCGCCGCGTGGTGAAGTCCGCGTTGCCGATGCCGACCGCGTTGCCGTAGCTGTCCTCGGTCAGGTCGAGCGTGACGATCCAGAGGATCTTGGGATCGCTCGGGAACGGCTCGTGCGGGTTGGAGGGACGGCCGATGACGTTGGTGTCCATGCCCGCCCCGGAGATGTTCTTGCCCATCTCCTCGACGATCAGGACGTCGATCGGCGAGAAGGGCAGCCGCGCCATCCACTCACGCGCGTTCTTCAAGAGCCGCCGCTCCCCCGACTCGAGGGCCTCGGGAGAAAACGCCTCGACGTGCGCGGTCTCGTCGTAGCCGTTCTCGACGATGCCGAGCCCGAAGCCGATCTTCGCCTTGGCGAGCATCTCGCGGCCCACCGCGGTGATGACCGTCTCGTAGCCGTGCGTGACGTTCGCGCGGTGATACTGGACGGCGCCCTTCCACTTGCCGAGCCCGATCGTCATCATCTTGAAGAGGCCGGACTCGATCGAGCCCTTGAAGTCGGTGTGCGGCTTCACGCGATTGACGACGCCGATCCAGTCCGCCTCCGCGGCGATCTTGTCGAGCCACACCGGCAGCCCCATCGCCTCGCCGACCTGGACGACGTCCATGGTGGCGCGGATCGGGCAGCCCATGGTGGCCTCGGTGATGCCGTAGTGCTCGAGCACGGAGAGCTGGCCGTCGGCGGTGCCGCCGCCGTGGCTGCCCATCGCGGGGAAGACGAAGGGCCGCGCGCCGAGATCCTTCAGCCATCGCACGGTGGCGCCGACGATCGTATCGATGTCGGCGATCCCGCGGCTGCCCGCGCCCACGGCGACGGTGTCGCCGGGCTTGATGCGCAGGGCGGCATCGCCCAGGGTCGCGGCCACCGCGCGGGGAATGTCGGCGACGCGGGCCCGGGGAAAGGTCTGACGGACGCGGATCATCCGGGGCAGCATGGGTCCTCCAACGGGAGTTGCCCGACCGTCGGGCGCGGAGGCACCCCGACGGGGAATACGACAGGTGATACCGGCCCAGGCCCCGGAAGTCAAAGGATTTTTCGGCCCGGAAATGTGCTATATCCTTTGCCCACGATGGCCCGGGCGCTCCTCCTCTCCGTCCTCCTGCTGGCGGCTGGCTGCGCGTGGCTCAAGCCGCAGCCGACCCCGATCCTGCCGCCCGAGGAGCTCTACCAGCTCGGCGAGACGGAGCTGGACAAGAAGCGCTTCGCGGAGGCGCGCGAGCAGTTCCGCAAGGTCGTCGAGCGGCACCCGAACTCCTCATACGCCCCCCGCGCGCGCTTCCTGATCGGCGAGTCGTACTATCGCGAGGCCGACTTCGACAAGGCGGCGAAGGAGTTCGAGGCCTTCCTCGCCTTCTACCCGCGCCACCAGATCGCCGACCTCGTGCAGTTCCGCTTCGCGATGGCCTACTACGACCAGATCAAGCCCATCGAGCAGGAGCAGGCCTTCTCCCAGAAGGCCATGGAGCAGTTCAAGAAGCTGGTGAAGGAGTATCCCGAGTCGCGCTACGCCACCGACGCCATCGCCAAGATCGAGGTGTGCCGCGGGCGCCTGGCCCAGAAGGAAGTGTGGGTGGCCGCCTACTACATGAACCAGGGCAACGTGGGCGGCGCGCGCCAGCGGCTGGAGAAGGTCGTGAAGGAATATCCGCGCGCGCCGGTCATCCCGGAGGCGCTCTCGCTGCTCGCCGACGTCAACTTCAGCGAGGGGCGCGACAAGGAAGCCATGGACCTGCTGCGGCAGGTCGCCAACGATTACTCGTACACCGAATGGGGCAAGCGCGCCGCGCAACGCCTGAGGGCCCAACGCTGATGCACGACGTCGTCGACCTCCGCTCCGACACGCTGACGCAGCCGACCCCCGAGATGCGCGAGGCCATGGCGCGCGCCGAGGTCGGCGACGACGTGTACGGCGAGGATCCGACCGTGCGGCGGCTGGAGGCCCTGGCCGCCGAGCGTCTCGGCAAGCCCGCCGGCCTGTTCGTGACCTCGGGCACGCAGGGCAACCTCATCTCGGTGGTGGCGCAGACGCGGCCCGGCCAGGAAGTCGTCGTCGACTACGACTCGCACGTGTTCAACAACGAGGTGGCGGGCGCGCCCATCATCGGCCAGCTCCAGATGCGGCCGACCAAGACCGAGCGCGGCTTCCTGACGCCCGAGCAGGTGCGCGAGGCGATCCGCCCCGCGAACATCCACGTGCCCGAGACCGGGCTCGTCTGCATCGAGAACACGCACAACCGTCACGGCGGCACGTGCTCCACGCCCGAGGAGATCGCCGCGGTGGCCGCCGTCGCCCACGAGGCCGGCGTGCCCGTGCACCTGGACGGGGCGCGGCTCTTCAACGCCGCGGTGGCGCTGAAGCGTCCCGCCGCGGAGTTCACGCGCCACGTCGACTCCGTCACCTTCTGCCTCTCGAAGGGACTGGCGGCGCCGGTGGGCTCGCTGATCTGCGGCTCGACGGAACTCGTCGAGCGCGCGCGCCGCTGGCGCAAGATGCTCGGCGCCGGCATGCGCCAGGTCGGCGTGCTCGCGGCGGCGGGCATCGTCTCGCTCGAGCGCATGGTCGACCGGCTCGCCGAGGACCACGTCAACGCGCGCCGCCTCGGCGAGGGCCTGGCCAAGATGCCGGGCCTCCGGGTGGACCTCTCGACCGTGCAGACGAACATCGTGATCGTGCGCGTGGAGCGCGGCCCCGCCGCCGCCGCCGAGCTCGTGAAGGGCTGCGCGGCCCGCAAGGTCAAGGTCCACGCCATGGGCCCCGCCGCCATCCGCTGCGTGGTCCACAAGGACATCGACGCCGAAGACATCGCGCGGGCGCTCGAAGCGTTCCGCGAGCAGACGAGTCGCTGGTAGGTCCAACGGGAGGCTCCATGGCCGAACGGCTCCTCGAGGTCAAGGGATTGAAGACGCACTTCTTCACCGACGAGGGCGTCGTGCGCGCCGTCGACGGCGTCAGCCTCTACATCAACAAGGGCGAGACGCTCGGCATCGTCGGCGAGTCGGGCTCGGGCAAGTCCGTCACCGCGCTCAGCGTGATGCGGCTCATCCCGCAGCCGCCCGGGCGCATCGTGCAGGGCGAGATCGTCTACAACGGCAAGAACCTCCTGGATCTCTCCCCCTCGCAGATGCGCAAGATCCGCGGCAAAGAGATCGCCATGATCTTCCAGGAGCCCATGACCTCGCTGAACCCCGTCTTCACGTGCGGCGAGCAGATCGCGGAGGCCATCCGCCTGCACGAGGGTCTGGGCCGGCGCGACGCCATGGACAAGACCGTCGAGATGCTGAAGCTCGTGCACATCCCGAACGCCGAGCGGCGCGTGAAAGAATATCCCCACCAGCTCTCGGGCGGCATGCGCCAGCGCATCATGATCGCCATGGCGCTGTCTTGCAATCCGAACCTCCTCATCGCCGACGAGCCCACCACCGCGCTGGACGTCACCATCCAGGCCCAGATCCTCGAGCTGCTGAACGAGCTGAAGGCCAAGCTCGGCATGGCCATCCTCCTCATCACCCACGACATGGGCGTCATCGCCGAGACCGCGCAGCGAGTCGTCGTCATGTACGGCGCGCAGGTGGTCGAGGAGGCGCCGGTGGGCGAGCTCTTCAAGGAGCCGCTGCATCCGTACACGCAGGGGCTGCTGCGCTCGATCCCGCGCATCGACGTGGCCGCCACCAGCAAGAAGAAGCTGGAGCCGATTCCCGGCACCGTCCCGACCCTGCGCGGCCCCGAGAAGCCGGGCTGCCGCTTCGCGCCACGCTGCGCGCTCGCCAAACCCATGCACTTCGAGAACACGCCACCGCTCAAGGAAGTCCGGCCGGGCCACAAGGTGGCCTGTTTCCTCTACTGAGGGCCCACGCCATGGCAGAGCCGCTCCTCAAGGTCCGGAACCTCAAGAAGTACTTCCCGATCCGCGGCGGCCTGTTCTCGCGCGAGGTGGCGCGGGTGCACGCGGTGGACGACGTGTCGTTCGACGTCATGCCGGGCGAGACGCTGGGCCTCGTGGGCGAGTCCGGCTGCGGCAAGTCCACGACCGGGCGCTCCATCCTGCGCCTGATCGAGCCGACCTCGGGCGAGGTCTCCTTCGAGGGCAAGAACGTCACCACGCTGGACAAGCGCTCCCTGCGCGCGCTCCGCAAGGAGATGCAGATCATCTTCCAGGACCCGTACGCCTCGCTGAATCCGCGGATGACGGTGGGCTCGATCATCGGCGAGGCGCTGGTGATCCACAAGCTCGCGCCGAACCGCCGGGCGCGCGAGGAGCGCGTGGTGCAGCTGCTGGAGACGGTGGGCCTCTCCTCCGAGCACCTGCGCCGCTACCCGCACGAGTTCTCGGGCGGCCAGCGCCAGCGCATCGGCATCGCGCGCGCGCTCGCGGTGAGCCCGAAGCTGATCATCGCCGACGAGCCGGTGTCGGCCCTCGACGTCTCGATCCAGGCGCAGATCATCAACCTGCTCGAGGACCTCCAGTCGAAGTTCGGCCTCACCTACATCTTCATCGCCCACGACCTCTCGGTCGTGGAGCACATCTCCACGCGCGTGGCCGTCATGTACCTCGGCAAGATCGTGGAGATCGCGCCGGCCAAGGAGCTGTACACCAACCCCAAGCACCCGTACACGGAAGCCCTCCTGTCCGCGGTCCCGATTCCGGATCCGACCATGAAGCGCAAGCGCATCCTCCTCGAGGGCGATGTGCCCAGCCCCATCAACCCGCCCTCGGGCTGCCGCTTCCACACGCGCTGCAGCCTGCGCGTGCCGTCGTGCTCGCAGAACGAGCAGGTGCTCAAGCAGATCACCCCGAATCACTGGGTGGCCTGCCAGGTGCGCACGGGCGTCGCGACTGGTTGAGTGGGGGCCCCGACATGGCCCCCCCACCCCCACACACACGTCGCGCCCCGGCGGAGCCGTGGCGCGCCTCGATCTGAGGCCAGTCCTGCCCAAGGTCCGCGTCGGCGACATCGAGATGTTCTACGTCGAGGTCGGGACCGGCGAGCCGCTCGTCCTCGTCATGGGCTTCGGCGGCGACCACCTCGCCTGGGGTCTGCAGATCCCGGCCTTCGCCGCGACGTACCGGGTGATCGCCTTCGACAACCGCGGCGCCGGCCAGTCCTCGGCCCCCGACGTCGCCTACTCCACGCCGATGATGGCCGACGACACCGTGCGGCTCATGGACGCGCTCGGCATCGACCGCGCCCACGTCTGCGGCGTGTCGATGGGCGGGATGATCGCCCAGGAGATCGCGCTGCGGCATCCGGCGCGGGTGCGCACCCTGCAGCTGCACGCCACCCTGGGGCGCAGCGACGCGTACATGCAGCGCCTCGTGGAGGCGTGGCGGCCCGTGCGCCGCACCGTCAGCCGCGAGGAGTGGATGCGCACCATGACGCTCTGGCTCTTCGCGCCGTGCACGTTCGGGGAGCGGCCGGAGTTCGTCGAGCTCGTCGTGCAGAACGCGCTGATGAACCCGCACCCGCAGTCGCTGACGGGCTTCATCCGCCAGGGCGACGCCGTCCGCGCTCACGACGCGCTCGATCGTCTTCATATGCTCCGCTGTCCCACGCTCATCAGCGTCGCCGAGCACGACATCCTCGTGCCGCCGCGTTTCTCGCAGGAGATCACGCGCCACCTGCCGTCCGCGGAGTTCAAGACGCTCGCCGACGCCGCGCACGGCTACTTCTGGGAGCGCCCGGACGCCTTCAACGCGATGTGCCTCGACTTCCTCGCCCGCCGCGGCTCCTGAGCGATCCTCGCGTCGCCGTCCTGCGCTCCGCCTACGACGCGTTCAACCGGCGCGACGTCGAGGCCGTCCTCGCCCTCCTCGCTCCCGACGTGGAGTGGCCGAACGTGCTCGAGCAGACGATCCTGCGCGGCCGCGACGCCGTGCGCGAGTACTGGCTCCGCCAGTTCCGCGAGATCGACCCGCGCGTGGAGCCGCTCCGCTTCGTCGCCGAGGGCGAGCGGCTCGTGGCGGAGGTGCGGCAGATCGTGCGCGATCCCGGCGGGCGCGTGCTGAGCGAGCGCACCGTCGCGCACGTCTACACGTTCAACGGTCCGTTGATCGCGACGATGCGCGTCGGGCCCGCGCCTGCCGCGGACTGAGCCCCGATTCGTGAAAATTTCGAGAAACTTCTACCCGCGCCGCGCGCGCTGTCAGCATTGGTCCGACCGAGCGACTTCGGCGCGACGGGCGCTTGCCCGGCACGCGCCTCGCGACACGTGCTGGCGCTGCCCTTGCACGCCTGCTCCCGGTTTTTCGGCGCCGAGCCGTCGACGAGGAGGGGGCACATGCACGGACCGGAGCGTCTGATCGAATTGTGTCGCGGGGGCCGGATGCGCTGGACGGGCGAGGGCTGGCTCGCCGAGCCGGACGAGGTCGTGGACGCGCTCGCGCGCGACGGCTTCCTCGAGTGCAAGCGCGAGGTCGCGAAGAACCCGTCGAGCCACGCGCAGTCCGGCGGCGTGTGGCAGGGCCTCAACGCGCAGACGGGCGCGGTGGCGTCGGCGGTGTGGGTGCGCGGCGGCGAGCGCTCGCTCGTGTTCATCGAGATCGACGGCTGCCGCGTCGACGCGAGCGGCTAGTAGCGGGTTGTCAGGCTATCGAGGAGCGCCACGGGTTCCCCGGGGCGCTCCGAGCGTCGGGGAGTTTGAGGGGCCCTTCGAGGCCCCTCAATCCCAAAGGTAGACGCGGGGATTGACCGACTGACCCTTCACGAGGATCTCGTAGTGCAGGTGCGGGCCGGAGGACCGTCCGGTGTTGCCGCTGTACGCGACGAGCCCGCCGCGCTGGATCTTCTGACCCGGCTGCACCGCGATCTTCGAGAGGTGGCCGTAGAGGCTCTTGATGTCCTGCCCGTGGTCCAGGATCACGGTGGTGCCGTACTCGGGCTGGTTCCCCGTGAAGACCACGCTGCCCGCCGCCGGCGCGTAGACGGGCGTCCCGTGCTCGGCGCGGATGTCCATCCCGCTGTGGAACTCCGGCGACTTCGTCCACGGCGACTGCCGGTTGCCGAACTCCGAGTTGACGGCGCCGCGCACGGGCCAGCGCGACGGCAGCGCGGCGATGGCCTTGCCCGCGCGCGTCATGAGGCGGTCGAGCCCGCGGAGGTTCTCGCCCTCCTGCATGATCGTCTCGGTCAGCCGGTTCAGCTCGTCGGCGGGGGACAGGCGCGTGCCCGGCCGGTCGGACGACGCGGTGGCGCCCCCGATGCCGCGATCGCGGCCGCCGCGCCCGACCTCGGGCCCGAAGGTCTCCTGGATGCGCGCGTGCATCTCGCGCCAGGCGCCGACTTCCTTGCGCAGCTCCGCCACGCGGCGGTTGAAGTCGTCGATGGTCTTGCGCTGCTCGGTGAGCTGGGCGTGGAAGGTGACGGCCTCGCGGGTGAGGCTGCGGAGCTGCAGCCAGTTCCCGAGGAGGGCACCCATCGCGGACACGACGACGGCGAGGACGACGAAGCCGGCGACGGCGACCGGGCGCGCAAAATTGAATCGCACCACCCGCGCCCCATCCCCACGCACGACGAGCAGACTGAACTGACGACGGCGGCGGTTCACGCGGCTGCGTCTCCCCCCGGGGCGTGCCGCACTACCCGTGCCCCACCCGCTGTGCAGCCAGCCACGGCGCACACCGGGTTTCGCGGTTTCTAGCACCGCGGCCGGGAGGCTGTCAATGACCGTTTCCTCCGCGCCGAGCAAGGGGGGCCGCTCGCTCATGCCGCGTCTTCCAGGGCAAGCGACGTGCCGAACCCGTTCTACATAGAATCAAGCACTTCGACGCACCGCCGCGGACAGTCCGACACGCACTCCTGTCACGAACGTCCGGGTCGTGACGAGACGCGCCCCGGCGCGGTATCATCGCCAGACAGTCTTGAGGGGAGCGGCGATGGACGAGTTCTACCGGATCAAACGCCTCCCGCCGTACGTCTTCGCGGTCGTCAACGACCTGAAGACCAAGGCGCGGGCGCGCGGCGAGGACGTCATCGACCTCGGCATGGGCAACCCCGACATGCCGACGCCCAAGCACATCGTCGACAAGCTCGTCGAGGCCGCCAAGAACGGAAAGAACCACCGGTACTCGGCCTCGCGCGGCATCACGCGGCTGCGCGTGGCGATGATGAAGTGGTACCGCGACCGCTATCATGTGGAGCTTGATCCGGACGGCGAGGTGATCGCGACGATCGGCGCCAAAGAAGGCATGGCGCATTTGGCTTTGGCCGTGTTACAGCCCGGCGACGGCGTGCTCGTGCCGAACCCCACCTATCCGATCCACTCCTACTCGGTGGTCATCGCCGACGGCCAGCTGCGCTCGGTGCCGCTCACGCCCGACGGGGACTTCTTCGCGCGCCTTCAAGAGACGACGCGGCTGGCGTGGCCGAAGCCCAGGATGCTGATCCTGTCGTTCCCGCACAACCCGACCACGATGTGCGTGGAGCGCGACTTCTTCGTGAAGGTCGTGGAGTTCGCGCGCGAGCACCGGATGATGGTGGTGCACGACTTCGCCTACGCCGACTTCACCTTCGACGGCTACAAGCCGCCGTCCTTCCTGTCCGTGCCGGGCGCCAAGGACGTCGGCGTCGAGATCTTCTCGCTCTCGAAGTCGTACAACATGCCGGGCTGGCGGATGGGCTTCGTGTGCGGCAACGCGAAGATGGTGGCCGCGCTGGCGCGCATCAAGTCCTACCTCGACTACGGCGCCTTCCAGCCCATCCAGATCGCCAGCATCATCGCGCTGGAGGGCGACCAGAAGGTCGTGGAGGAGATCGTCGAGCTGCACCGAAAGCGCCGCGACGTGCTGGTGGACGGGCTGAACAAGCTCGGCTGGCAGGTGCCCAAGCCCAAGGGCACGATGTTCGTGTGGGCGCCGATCCCCGAGGCCTTCCGGGCCATGGGCTCGCTGGAGTTCGCCAAGCTCTGCATCCAGGAGGCGAAGGTCGCGGTGTCGCCGGGCATCGGCTTCGGCGAGTACGGCGAGGGGTACGTCCGCTTCGCGCTCGTGGAGAACGAGCAGCGGATCAAACAGGCGCTGCGCGGTCTCAAGCACGTGAATCGCTGATCGGCGGGGCCGGCCACCCGTGACGTCCGTCGGCGAGGTTCGCATCGGCCTGCTGGGCCTCGGCACCGTCGGGGCCGGCGTGGTCAAGATCCTCCAGTCGCAGCGCGCCATGCTCGAGGAGCGCGCGGGCTGCCGGCTCGCGCTGGCCGCCATCGCCGACACCGACCTCACCCGCGCGCGCGAAGGGCTCGACCTCGAGGCCCTGCCCATGACGGGGGACGCCGCCAAGGTCCTCGGCGACCCGTCGATCCACGTCGTCGTCGAGCTGGTGGGCGGGCTGGAGCCGGCGCGCACCTTCATCCTGCGCGGCCTCGCCGCGGGCAAGCACGTGGTCACCGCCAACAAGGCGCTCCTCGCGCATCACGGCGCCGAGCTCTACGAAGAGGCGCGCCGCCGCGGCGTCACCCTCGGCTTCGAGGCCGCCGTGGCGGGCGGCATCCCCCTCATCCGCGCCGTGAAGGAAGGTCTGACGGCCAACCGCGTGCTGTCGCTGGCGGGCATCGTCAACGGGACGTGCAACTACATCCTGTCGAAGATGACCGACGAGGGAATCGACTTTGGGCTGGTGCTCAAGGAGGCGCAGGCCCAGGGCTACGCCGAGGCCGACCCGACCCTCGACATCGAGGGCATGGACTCCGCTCACAAGCTTCAAATCCTGGTGTCGCTCGCCTTCCGGACCTTCATCGACCTGAAGGACATCCACACCGAGGGCATCACGCGCGTCACCGCCGCCGACATCGCCTACGCGCGGGAGCTCGGCTATCGCATCAAGCTCCTCGCCATCGCCAAGGCCGTGGAGGGCGGGGTCGAAGTCCGCGTGCACCCCACCATGATCCCCGCCACCTCGCCGCTGGCCGCCGTCTCCGGCGTCTTCAACGCCGTGTTCCTCACCGGCGACGCCGTGGGCGTTCTCATGTTCTACGGCCGCGGCGCCGGCCAGATGCCGACGGCCTCCGCGGTGTGGTCGGACGTGCTCGAGATCGCGCGCCGCATCGCCCACGGGATCCCGTCGCTGGCGCTGGAGCTGCCCTCCATCGGGCCGGCCGCGCTGCCGCTCCGGCCGATGGACTCGATCCGCTGCTGCTACTACCTGCGCGTGATGGCGCTGGACAAGCCCGGCGTGCTCTCGCGCGTGGCGGGCATCCTGGGCGAGAACGACATCTCCATCGCCAACGTCATCCAGAAGGGCCGCGGCACGCGCGAGGCGGTGCCCGTGGTGATCGTGACCCACGAGGCGCTCGAGGGCGGCATGCGCACGGCGCTGGCGAAGATCGACCGCCTGCGCGACGTGGCGGCGGGCACCACGATGATCCGCGTGGAAGGCGGCCCGGCGTAGTGAGTGACGTGGCCTGGCCGGGCGTCATCGAGCGCTACCGGCACTACCTGCCCGTCACCGACACGACGCCGGTGGTCACGCTGCTCGAGGGCAACACGCCGCTCGTGCCCGCGCCGCGGCTGGCCGAAGCCACCGACGGTAGCCTCTCCATCTTCCTCAAGTGCGAGGGCTTCAACCCCACGGGCTCGTTCAAGGACCGCGGCATGACGATGGCGATCAGCAAGGCCGTCGAGGCCGGCTCGCGCGCGGTCATCTGCGCCTCCACCGGCAACACGTCCGCCGCCGCCGCCGCCTTCGCGGCGCGGGCGGGCCTGCGCGCGTTCGTGATGGTGCCGCGCGGCTCGGTGGCCCTCGGCAAGCTCTCGCAGGCCGCCATCCACGGCGCGAAGGTGCTGATGGTGGAGGGCACCTTCGACCAGGCCCTCGACATCGTGCGCCGCATCGCGGAGTCGCATCCCGTCACGCTCGTGAACTCCGTGAACCCGTTCCGCCTGGAGGGCCAGAAGACGGCGGCGTTCGAGGTCGTGGACCAGCTCGGCCGCGCGCCCGACTATCACCTGATCCCCGTGGGCAACGCCGGCAACATCTCCGCCTACTGGCGCGGCTACCGCGAGTACCACCGTGACGGCAAGATCCAGAGCCTGCCGCGGATGGTCGGCTTCCAGGCGGCCGGCGCCGCGCCGATCTACGAGAACCGCGTGATCGAGGAGCCACGCACGGTGGCGACGGCGATCAAGATCGGCAACCCTGCGTCGTGGGGGCTGGCGCTGGAAGCCGTGCAGGACAGCCGCGGCTGGGTGGAGATCGTCACCGACGAGGAGATCTTGCGGGCGTACCGGATGCTGGCGCGCGAGGAGGGCATCTTCATGGAGCCGGCCTCCGCGGCCACCGTGGCCGGGCTCGTCAAGATGGTGAAGGCCGGCCGCTTCGAGCGCGGCTCGACGCTCGTGCTCACGCTGACCGGCCACGGCCTCAAGGATCCCGATACCGCGCTGGAGTCCGCCACGCGGCCGACCTCGGTCCCCGCCTCCCTCGACGCCGTCCTGGGGCAGCTCGCGCTCTGAGCCACCGGCTTCGCGTCCTGCTGGGCGTCGCGGTCAGCGCCGCCCTCTTCGCGTTCCTGCTCGCGAGCGTCGACCTGCGCGAGCTGGGTCATCAGCTCGCGCGCACCGACTGGCGCTGGGTCGTCGTGGGCGTGGTCCTGGGTCTCGCCGGGCTCTGGGCGCGCGCGCGGCGCTGGCGCTGGCTCTTCCCACCCGGCGCGCCGCCGCCCTCACTCCTGCCCGCGATGATGATCGGCTACATGGCCAACAACGTGCTCCCGCTGCGCGCCGGGGAGTTCGTGCGCATCTGGGTAGCGGCGCGGCGGTTCGAGGCCGAGGGCCGCGGGGCCGCGTCGCAGGCCTTCTGGCTCGTGGCCGCCACCATGGTGATCGAGCGCGTGCTCGACAGCCTCGCCATCGTGTTCATGCTCGCCGTGCTCGTGCTCACCATCCCCGTGCCGCCCGTCGTGGAATGGGGCGCCGGCGTGCTCTTCGCCATCGACGTGATCGGCGTCGCGGTGCTGGTCTTCGTCGCGCGCGCGCCCGAGCTCGGCCGCCGCATCCTCCTGCGTCTCGTCGGCCGCTGGCCGCGCGCGGCGCAGGCGCTGCTCGGGATCTTCGACGTGGCCCTGCGCGGGCTGTCGGGCATCCGCACGCCGTCGCACCTGCCCTGGGTGGCGCTGTGGACGCTCATCTTGTGGGTGCTGCCCGCCGCCGGCGCGTGGGCGCTCCTGCGCGCGGTGCACCTCGAGCTGCCCTTCGTGGCGGGCTGGACGGTGATGGCCTTCGTCGGGCTCGGGATCAGCGTGCCCTCCGCGCCGGGCTACGTCGGCGTCTGGCACTGGGCGGCCGCGCTCGCGCTGGGCATCTTCGGCGCGCCGGCGTCCGTCGCCGTCGCCTACGCGCTCCTCTACCACGCGGCGTCCCTCGTGCCCGTCACCCTCGTCGGCTGGGTCTATCTCCTCCGCGAGCACGTCTCGCTCGGGGAGGCGCGCCGCGCGGCTCTCTGAGTGGGGGCCCCGATATGGCCCCCACACCCCCACACGCTCCTCGACGATGCGATTCGTTTACGGCCCTAGCGGCTTGCCGCGGCGCGCGCGGGTCATGTAGATTGCGGAGTCTATGGCGCTGATCGTGCAGAAGTACGGTGGGTCGTCGGTCGCCGACGCGGAGAAGATCACGAACGTCGCGCGGCGCGTGGCCGAGAGCGCGCGCGCCGGGCACCAGGTCGTCGTCGTCGTCTCCGCCATGGGCAAGACCACCGAC